>DATHPP010000001.1:0-29252 GCA_035483795.1 Tepidisphaeraceae bacterium
TGAGCCGTTGGGGACGGTCAGTGCGACCCGCTCGTCCAGCGCCCCGGCCAGCAGCGTCGCCTTTCCGCCACGCGAATGGCCGGTGATGATGATTCTGGCCTTGTCGATGTCCGGGCGCGTTTCCAGATAATCGATCACGCGGCTGTATCCCCAGGCCCACCCGGCCAAAGCGCCCCAGTCGTAATCCGGATAGAGCGGGAAGACGCCGGTGCTGCGGTCATCTTTGTCGGGCGCGACCTGCGTGCGGTCAAATTCCGCCAGGGCATACCCACGATCCAGAACTGCCGCGATGATGTCGGGTTTGACTCGGCCCCAACACAAATCGCCCTTGACGATGACGGGGAAGGGTCCGTTGCCTTTCGGAAGCGTGAGGAGCAGCGGCACCGAAACCTTTCCGCTAGGACCCATCGTCAGCGTATAAGCATGCACGGCCGCATCATCCGACGCCGTCTCGGTTGCTTTTACTTCGCCGGCGTCGGCGGGCATGCGGCCATACTCAGTCGCCATCATCTGGCGAAGGATTTCCGCTCGCCGGGCTGTCCACTGCTCCCTCGCGGTGATGCGTTTCCCGTTGCTCATCCGGAACGGGTCGGGCAGCTCGCGCGTCGCCGGGAGTTGGCTGATCGGTTTCAGGTCATACGTTGTCTGACTGTCCGTCTGGCCAATGGCGATGCCGCCAAGCATAAATTGGCAGAGCAGAAATCCCGGTAGAAGTGTGGAGCGCATGGCGGAAAGCGTAGCCGATGTGCGGCAAAAATCGAGCATTCCCGAGGGCGTTGAACAAACGAACCACAGAGACCACAGAGGACACAGAGACGACGCAGAGAATTTCCATCCTTGTAATGTCCGAAATCAGAGGATCGCTCTCTTGTTTTTCCTCCGTGCTCGCTGTGTGCTCTGTGGTTAGTTTGTTTTGACACCGGATTGGAGAACGCATGTTTCCTCTGGCGGGCAAGGGTTATCCGCGGTCGGTCGAAGAGCTGGCTAGCGCCCTGGTGACGGCGATGGAGCAGGTGCTGCGGTTTCCGCAGCGCGACAAGGTCGTCGTCGTCTCGGGCGGCGGCACGTATCCTGCGCTGGATCGGGTGAAGATCGATCTGACCGACGCGACAGTTGTGACTGAGACGCTTACGCCGCGACCCGAGCCGGCGGGGACGGGTGCGGCGGGAATCACCGTGGCGAGCCTGGACGTGGTCGGGCAGCCGATCCGGCACCAAGCCGCTAAGGTCAACTTCGCGCTGCATGCCCGCGGGTTGAGCTTCGATTTTGCCCGCGATGCCGATGGCGCGCCGATGCTGCTATTGAAAGAGGCCGAGGCCGGCGAGGTCGAGGTCGACGTCAGCCGGCAGGACCTTCAGTCGTTGGTCGCCGCGGCGACGGCGATGGCGGTCAAACCGCACGGCGTCACCATCCAGGACCTTGCTGTGAGCCTCACGAACCTCGGGCCGCAGACGCTCCAGGCGGAGGTTCGCGTGAAGGCAAAAAAGGCTTTCGTCAGCGGCACGTTGCTCCTTCGCGGCCGCGTCGACATTGACGACGAGCTGATCGCGACGCTCTCCAATGTCGCGGTGTCGGGGGATGGGATGATCGGCAAGCTTGCCGCCGGGGCGCTCAAGGGGAAGCTCGCCGGGATCGAGGGGGAGAAGGTCCCGTTGACGACGTTCTCGCTGGGGGACGTACGACTGCACGACCTGAAGGTCTCAACCGAAAACGGATTGCACGTCAACGCTGTGTTTGGGAGCCGATCGTAGCGGGTTGCTCAGATGTCTGCCCCACTGCTCGACTGCTCTTCTGCTCCACTCTTCTCGCTCGCCATGCGAGCGCGGCCCATGGCGCAGGTGGCCCACGCCAAAAGACCGCGCCAAACCGCGCCAAACCGCGCCAAACCGCGCCAAACCGCGCCAAACCGCGCCAAACCGCGCCAACCGCGCCAAACCGCGCCAAACCGCGCCATTTCGGGGCACCACAAAATTCATAGCCCTAATTCCGCCCGACGGCCAACCCCAGCCAGGCCGAACGGGCCGTCAGCCTGAAGCATCAAAGTCTCCGGTCACGTCGGCGGGCGACATTCTCGGATACCGGCGAGACGCCGCTTGACTTGACCGAACGGTAAACTATAGTACAGGGCGATGGGACGAGTCAGTGATGCCAAGGATCGTCTGCTGGAGGCCGCCATCAAGCTGGTTTGGCGGAACAGCTACGGTGCCGTCAGCGTCGAGGACATCTGTAACGAAGCGGGGGTGAAGAAGGGGTCGTTCTATCACTTTTTTCCAGGCAAGAACGAGTTGGTGGCTGCGGCGTTTCGCCATTATTGGGCGGGGCTGCGGCCGCAGTTCGACCAGATTTTCTCGGCGAGCGTGCCACCGATCGAACGGCTCCGTGGCTTTTTCGCCGAAGTCCGGCGAAAGCAGAAACTTCTGCGGGACGATGCAGGATTCGTTTTGGGCTGCCCCTTTGCGTCGATCGGAACGGAATTGATCGCCCCGGGCACCGATGATGGCGGCCTGCGGGCGGCCATTCAGGAACTGGTGCGCGGCAAGGTCTGTTACATCGAGACCGCCCTGCGCGACGCCATGGCGGAAGGCTCGGTACCCAAAGGGAATGTGCGTGCGCTGGCCAAGACGCTCTACCTGTATCTCGAAGGCGCCGCGGCCCAGGCACGGATTCAAAACGACCTGAGCCTGTTGGATGACATTGAGGAAAATGGCTTGCGGTTGATCGGCTATCAGCCGGTGCTGGTGTCGTTATAAGATCATACGCATGCGCGAGTTGCGCCGGACGTGGTGTTCGGCGTTTTTTACGGCACCATACTTTACCGAACGGTCAACTACTAATGATTGCGAGCAGTTGAGGGAAAGGATTCAGACATGTGGATCGTCAGACTCGCCCTTCGTCGCCCTTACACGTTCATCGTGATGGGGCTGGTGATCATCATGCTCGGCATCGCGTCCATCCGTCGGACGCCGACCGACATCTTCCCCGACATCGACATCCCGGTCGTCAGCGTGGTGTGGACCTACACCGGGCTCTCCACCGAGGAGATGGAACGCCACATCACGACGTTCAGCGAATTCTCCACCAGCTTTGCCGTCTCGAACATCAAGTCGATCGAAAGTCAGACCACCAACGGTGTGGCGGTCATCAAGATTTACTTTCAGCCCGATGTCGACATCTCGGCGGCCATGACCCAGGTGACGAGCGTGGCGCAGACGATCCTGCGCCGGATGCCGCCGGGGACGACGCCGCCTTTCATTGTCCGTTACAACGCCTCCAGCGTGCCGATCCTCCAGATGTCGCTCAGCAGCGATCGCCACAGCGAGAGCGAGCTGTATGACTACGGCATTTACCGCATCCGCCAGGCGCTGTCGGTCGTGCAGGGGACGACGTTTCCGCTCCCTTACGGAGGCATGGCCCGGCAGGTGACGGTCGATCTGGATCCTGACAGGCTCCGCGCGTTCAACATCGCGCCGCAGGACGTCAACGCCGCGATCAATGCACAGAATCTCACGCTGCCGACGGGGACAGCCAAGATCGGCGAGCAGGAATTCACCGTCGGCATGAACAGCTCGCCGCTGGCGGTCTCGGCCCTCAACGATGTGCCCATCAAGCAGGTGAACGGGCGGACGATTTTCATCCGCGACGTCGCGCAGGTTCGCGATGGATATGCCGTTCAGACGCAGGTCGTCCGTGAGGGCGGTCGGCGTGGCGTGCTGCTCACCGTGCTCAAAAACGGGAACAGCTCGACGCTCGACATCGCCCGCCACGTCAGGGAGCTGCTGCCGAGCATCCAGGCGGCGATGCCCGAAGGAATGAAGATTCAGCTCGTGACCGATCAGAGCCGCTTCGTCGAAGCGTCCATTCGCAGCGTGCTCACCGAAGGGGCGATCGCCGCGACTTTGACCGGGCTGATGATCCTGCTGTTTCTGGGTTCGTGGCGAAGCACGCTGATCGTGACGATCAGCATTCCGCTGTCGATCCTGGTCGCCATTATCGTACTAGGCGCGATGGGCCAGACGTTGAACATCATGACGCTCGGCGGCCTGGCGCTGGCGGTCGGCATTCTGGTCGACGATGCGACGGTCGAGATCGAGAACATCCACCGCAACATCGCCATGGGCAAGCCGCTCAAGCGGGCGATCCTCGACGGCGCGCGGCAGATCGCCGTGCCGGCCTTCGTCGCGACCAGCGCGATCACCATCGTCTTCCTCTCGGTGCTGTTTCTCGAAGGGGCGGCTCGCTACCTGTTCATGGGCATGGCGCTGGCGGTCGGGATCAGCGTGATGGCCAGCTATTTCCTGAGCCGCACGATCATTCCGACGCTGGTGATGTACCTGCTTCGGGATGAAGCAGAGCATCATGACCAGCCATCGCGAGGATTTTTCGGCCGAATCAATTCCGGCTTCAACCGGGCGTTCGAGTTCTTTCGCGAGGGGTACGTCAACCTGCTGGACTGGGCGCTGCACCATCGCAAGGCGGTGTTCGGCGTCTTTGGCGTGGGGATCGCATCGACGATGGTCCTCGTGCCCTTTGTCGGGCGCGACTTTTTTCCCAGCGTGGATGCGGGCCAGATTCGCATGCATGTGATCGCCCCGGCGGGCACGCGCATCGAGCAGACCGAGAAGCTGTTTTCCGCGGTCGCGCGCGCGGTCGACGAGCTCATCCCGGCGGAGGAGCGACACAGCATCACCGACATCATCGGCGTGCCGGATGGCATTAACCTCGCCGTCACCGACAGCAACATCATCAGCTCCGCCGACGGCGAAATGCTGATCTCGCTCACGGAGAATCATAAGACCCCGACGGCCCAGTACGTGAAACGACTCCGTGAGGAATTGCCCAACCGATTCCCCAAACTGAGCTTCTATTTTGAATCGGCCGACATTGTGAGTCAGATCCTCAACTTCGGCGTGCCGGCGCCGATCGACATCGAGGTGACCGGCGTCAACCGCCCGGCGACCTGGGCGGCGGCGCAGCAGATTCGCGACCAACTCCGGCAAGTGCCCGGGGCGGTGGACGTGCGCATTCACCAGGTCCTGGACGCGCCGCGGCTGCACATCGAGGTCGATCCGCAGCGCACGATCGAGGCCGGGCTCACGCAGCGCGACGTGGCCAACAACGTGCTGGTGGCGACGGCGACGAGCTTTGCCGTCCAGACCAACTACTGGATCGACCCGGCGACGGGTCTGAAGTACGCCGTCAGCGTCGAGACGCCCAAGCGGCTGATCCAGGACGTGCAGGACCTTCAGAACCTCAACCTTCCCACCCCCAACGGCAGCAGCCAACTGCTGCTCAGTGATGCCGCGACGATCGAACGGCAGGTAACGCCGGTCGTCGCGAATCACAACAACATTCAGCCGACGTTCAACGTCCGCGCCGCCGTGCAGGGAACCGATCTCGGGTCGGTCGGCCCGGCGATCGAGCGGATCGTCAACGACGCCCGCGCCAAGCTGCCGCCCGGAGCGAGCATCACCGTGCGCGGCCAGGTGCAGAGCATGACCAGCGCGTTCGGGAGCCTGGCACTGGGCATTGTGTTCGCCGCGGTGCTGGTCTACCTGCTGATGGTCGTGAATTTCCAGAGCTGGACGGACCCGTTCATCATCATCACCGCACTGGGTGGGGCGCTGGTGGGGATTGTCTGGATGCTTTACCTGACGCACACGACTTTCAGCGTGCCGAGCCTGATGGGAACGATCATGGCGGTCGGGGTGGCGACGGCCAACTCGATTTTGATGGTGACGTTCGCCAATTCCCGCCGTCACGAAGCCGGCGACGACGCGATGCACGCGGCGCTGGCCGCCGGCCATACGCGGCTGCGGCCGGTGCTGATGACGGCGCTGGCGATGATTCTGGGCATGCTGCCGATGAGCCTGGGTCTGGGTGAGGGCGGCGAGCAAAACGCTCCGCTCGGCCGGGCGGTGATCGGCGGCCTGCTGGTCGCGACGGTCACCACACTGTTTTTTGTGCCCGTCGTCTACACGTTGCTGCGAAGGAAGGCGCCTCGTCCGCTGCACGACCCCGAATTGGATGACGAACCGAGTGCAACCGCGCCCGAATCAAGAGACGTATTTGTAAACCCGCGCGGACTCGAGTTCGCGCGGTGAGAGCCGAGAGCAAGGAATTCACCATCACAACGCTTGGACAGCCGAAGGAGTTTTCGATGTACGCCGCTACGACACCGACGAAAAAGCACAATGGGGATCACACCGTTCTGCCGACTAAGGTGACTCACATTTCCGACGAACATGAGGCGTTGTCCGCCATCGCCGCCCCGCGCACGTCGGAACAGCGTCGGCGCGCCGGCCGGCGGGCCTGGACGTTTTTGGCAATAGTCGGAATCGGTGCGGTCGGCGGTGCCGCCGCGAGCACCTGGCCACGGTTGCACGTTCCCGCCGCCCTGGCGGAGACCAGCCGGCGGATCGACCAGGGCCGGCGCAGCGTCACGGTGGTGTCGCCGACGCCGGCAAAAGCCGTTGCCGAGGTGAGACTCCCGGGCAGCACCAGCGCGCTTCAGGAAACCATCATTTATGCCCGCACCAGCGGCTACATCGCCGGCCTGAACGCCGACATCGGCGATCACGAGAAAGCCGGGCAGTTGCTGGCGACGATCGCGTCGCCGGAAGTCGATCAACAACTGAATGAGGCCCGGGCGCGACGGGAGGAGGGCCATACGAATCTCGTTCTCGCGCTGTCGCGGCTCAACCGGCTCAAATCGGTTTCGACCAGCGGCGCTGTCAGCGCCCAGCAGCTCGACGATGCCCAGGCGTTGTACAACAGCCAGCTTGCTGCCCAGCGCGTCAGCGACAACGTCGTATCGCGTCTGGAGACGGACCAGTCGTATCAGAAGGTGGTCGCGCCGTTCGACGGCATCGTCACCCGGCGCAACATCGAGCTCGGCTCGCTCATCACGGCGGGGAGCGGCACGGCCGTTTCGAGCCTCTTCGAATTGACGCAGCAGGCGACGATCCGGATTTTCGTCGATGTTCCGCAAAGCTGGTCGCCCTCGATCACGCCGGGCATGACGGCCCAGGTCGAGGCGCGCGAGTTTCCGAGCGACCATTTTCTGGCCAAGGTCGTCCGTACCAGCAGCGCCCTCGATCCCTCGACCCGCACATTGCGGACGGAACTGCACCTGCCCAACGCGGACGGCCGGCTGATGCCGGGAATGTACGTGCAGGTGAAATTCTCGATGGACAACACGCACGGCGCGCTGGTGGTTCCGAGCAACACGCTGGTGATCGACAGCGTCGGCGTCGGCGTCAAGACGGTGGATGCGCATGACCGGATCGCCCGCATCCCTGTGAAACTCGGACGCGATTTCGGACGCGAGGTGGAAGTCGTCAGTGGATTGACGGCTGATGCACGGCTGGTCGCGAGCCCGCGCGACGATCTGGCGGACGGCGAAACGGTCATCGTCGTCCAGCCGAACTAGCCGGCGGTTGCGTCGCGATGATGCATATGTGGCCGGTCCTGGCACTCTTGAACGGGTTTAGGTCCTGATTGCGGCGATGCGGTACAGCCGCCCTCGGCCCCGCCCTCGGCTGTGTTCCGCCGAAAGGCGGAAATGCATTTTCGACCTGCGGTCGAACACAGCCGAGGGCGGCTGTGCCACAAGATGGATCGCGACCGCCGGCGCACTTGAGCGCTACACCCCTCTTGAACTGTGGCGATCCGTGGTGAGGATCGTCGGTCATGGCGACGATGAGCATCGAGCAGGCGCTTCGTGTGGCGGCGGGCCACTACGACGCCGGCCGGCTGCTCGAGGCGGAATCGATTTATCGACAAATTCTCGCGCAGCAGCCGCAGAATGCCGAGGCGCTGCGGATGCTGGGATTGGTGGCGTTTCGGGTCGGGCGCGGCAAGGACGCGCTGGAGCTGGTGGGCAAGGCTGTCGCGGTCGATCCTTCCGCGGCGGATTATCACAGTAACCTCGGCGTGATCCTCGCATCGCTCAAGCGTTTCGATGAGTCGATCGCCGCATTCAGTGAGGCGCTGCGGCTGGCGCCGAACGATCCGCAGGCCACCACGAATCTCGCCAACGTACTCCAGGAGAAAGGCGAGTTCGACGAGGCAATCGCCCTCTATCGCGAGGCGCTGCGAAATCGGTCGGATATTCCTCAGACGCACTACAACCTGGCGAAAGCGCTCCAGGAAAAGCGGATGCTGGATGAGGCGATTGGCGAGTATCGGGCGGCGATCTCGCTCAATCCCCGCTACGCCGAGGCCTTTAACAGCCTCGGGACGGCATTAAAGCAGAAGGGACAGCTGTTCGAGGCCATCGCCGCTTACCAGCAGGCTTTGACGTTGCGGTCTAATGCTCCTGAGGTGTACTACAACCTTGGCAAGGCGATGCGGGCCGCAGGAAATGCCGATCAGGAGATCGCCGCCTACCAACAGGCGATCGCACAGTGCCCGCAGTATCCCGACGCCTACAACAACTTGGGCAACGCGCTGGAGGAGCAGGGCCGGGCCGACGAAGCCATCGCGGCTTTTCGATCGGCGCTGTCGGCGCGATCGGATTTTCCCGAGGCATACAACAACCTGGGAAACGCGCTGCTCCAGACGGGCAAGCCAGACGAGGCGATCGAATGCTATCGCAAGGCGCTTTCGCTTCGGCCCGATTACGCCGAGGCACACAACAACCTGGGGAACGCGCTGAAGGAAACCGCCCGGCTGGAGGAGGCGCTATCGAGCTATCGCCGGGGGGCCGAACTCAGCTTCGAGCCGCGGATGGCCGGCAATGTGCTGTGCCTGATGCATTACCTGCCGCGTTTCGGCCCACGGGAGATTTTCGAGGCGCATGCGGAATGGAACCATAAATACGCCCGGCCGCTGGCTGGGTCAATGGGGCCGCATGCAAACGATCGCTCGCGCGAGCGGACTTCGGCGAGCTCGGTCGAGCCGCGGCTGCGCATCGGCTATGTTTCGCCCGATTTTCGCGAGCACCCGGTGGGTCGCTTTATGCAGCCGCTCATGGCCAACCACGACCATGAGCGCTTTGAGATTTTCTGCTACGCGGACCTGCATTTCGAGGATTCGATCACAGCCAATCTGAAGCGCGGCGCCGATGTCTGGCGCAACGCCGCCGCCCTGAGCGACGAGCAACTCGCCCGGCTGGTTCGGGACGATCGCATCGACATCCTGGTCGACCTGACGATGCACTTGCAGGGGAGCCGGTTGCTGGCGTTCGCGCGAAAACCGGCGCCGGTTCAGGTGACGTACCTGGCCTACTGTAGCACGACGGGACTCGATGCGATCGACTACCGGTTCTCCGATCCCTATCTGGATCAGGGGAAATTCGATTGGGAGGGCGAGGCTCCTGCCGAGCCGGGGCTTGCGGACGCGGAAAGACGCGGCTCGGCGGGAGCCTCGCCCTCCCCGGCAACGACCCCGCTCGCGAGTTCGTGGAGGCCCGACGAGTCGTACTATTCGGAAAAAACATTTCGTCTGCCGCGGACTTATTGGTGTTACCCGGAGCCGGCCAATTCGCCGGAGGTGGGCCCGCTTCCGGGCCGGCAAAATGGGTATGTCACGTTCGGCTGCATGAACAATTATTCGAAGGTCTCGCCGGAGGCTTTCGATCTGTGGCTGCGGGTGCTGCGGGCGGTGCCGGACTCACGGCTCGTGCTTCACTCACACCCGGGGTCTCACCGGCAACTTGCCTGGGACCGCATGAAATCGGCGGGGCTCGATCCACAACGGCTCCAATTCGAGTCCTTTGCGCCTTTGGGGAAGTATCTCCAGACCTACCACAAGATCGACGTAGCGCTGGACCCGTACCCGTATGGCGGCGGGACGACGAGCTGCGACGCCCTCTGGATGGGCGTCCCGCTGGTCAGCCGCCGTGGTCCAACGGCAGTGTCGCGCGGAGGATTGAGCATTCTCTCGAACCTGGGTTTGGGCGAGCTGGTTGCGGATGATGGCGATGCTTACGTGCGAATCGCGTCCGGGCTGGCCGGCGACCTGCCGCGGCTAGAGGGGCTGCGGGCGTCGCTGCGGCAGCGGCTCAAAAACTCGCCACTCATGGATGCGCCGCAATTTGCGCGCGATGTCGAGGCGGCGTATAGAACAATGTGGGGCGCCTGGTGCGATTCGGCGAAACCGTGACGACTCTATCTGCACCGGACGAGCTGTTCGTCGGTGATGCCAAGCTCGCGGCGCTTTGGGTCGATGTCGGTGAGGAAGCGTGTGCCGTCGCCGTAATAGCCGGCGGTCGGCTGCACGCCGGGCATCTGGATTTGCCAGTAGGCGTTGAAGCGCCGCATCATCGCCTCGCGGAGATACTTGCTCAGCATCGACGCCAGCGCGACCGGCAGGCAATCCACCTCGGCCTTTTCCCGGAAGACGATCCGTACGACATGCACGCCGTGGTGCAGGCGGTATTCACTGTTGCCGTCCTTCTCGATGTCGATCTCGAGCGACCACTCCGGGAACATCAGCCGAAGCAACTCGCCATAATGCTCGCGGCCGCCCTGGCGGTCGCAGATGATCACCAGGCCCTTCTCGCCGTAGGTGCGAAGGAGAAAATCCAGGTGAGTTGCGGCGATGGAGAACAGGGCGCTGGCCTTGTTGCGCGTGGCTGAGAGCATCTGGTTGAAGCGGCGCTCGAAAACGACTTGGGCGCGAAGGTGGACGCAGCGGGTTGCGGTTCGATCCATCTCCTGCCGCAGCGCGCCCGAGAAGATACGGACGGGCGTCGGCTCCTGCTCGAAAGGAAACGGCTCGGGGTCGGGCCGCTGATACCAACTGTACCCGCTCGCTTCACCGGCGGCGCCTGGGGCGATCAATTCGAGCAGCTCCTCCAGGCGCTGTGGCCAATTCCATGCGGCGGCAACGATTGCCAGCACCGAGCGCTCGAGTTCCTTGAGACCCAGAGAGGGGGAATAGACGATCTTGCTGTCGTTGACGTGGATCTTGCGGCCGGACTTGAGACGGTTGCGGCTGACACAGCGGCGCAGCCGCGACCAGAGGCACGGGACCTTTTCGCTTGTCGGGTCGGCGTCCAGCTCGAAAGCACAACACCCGACCACCAGCGGACCCAGCAGCGGCCCGTACCCGGCCTCGTCTATCCCTGACAAGATCATTGTGGGGCCGATTATGTCGCCAAGCAGCCGACGTGCAAATTAGAGAGGCATTCGCGACGGCGCGGCGCTGGCATGGGCAGCGGCGATGCAATACAGTCGCCGGCCATCGAGGCATTATGCATGTGACGGTAACCGGGGCCGGCGGGTTCATCGGCCGCAAACTTGTCGCCGAACTGCTTCGACGCGGAACCATCGCCGACGAAAACGGCAATTTGCAGCCCTTCAGTAAGATTGTGGCCTGCGATCTGTCATTGGCCGGCTTGCCGCCAGATCCGCGCGTCGAAGGCGTCGAGGCGGACATCGGGCAGCCTTCCGTCATCGAGCGGATCGTCACGGAGCAGACGCGCGCGGTGTTCCATCTTGCCGCCGTCGTCAGCGTGGGGGCGGAAGAGGATTTCGAGCTGGGAATGCGGGTGAACCTGGACGCGACCCGGCGGCTGTTGGAACGATGCCGGCTCGTCGCCAGGGGCGCCAGCTTTCTGTTTGCCAGTTCGGTGGCGGTTTATGGCGGGCGACTGCCGGCGGTCGTCGAGGATCTTCAGGCGCCGGCGCCGCAGACTTCATACGGCGCCCAGAAAGCGATCGGCGAGCTGCTCATCAACGACTACAGCCGTCGCGGGTTTGTCGACGGCCGATGCCTGCGGTTGCCGACGATCGTCGTGCGCCCGGGGTTGCCCAACCGGGCGGCATCCACCTTCGCCAGCTCGATCATCCGAGACCCGCTCCAGGGGCGGGAGGCGGTCTGTCCTGTGTCGGCCGACACGCCGATGTGCCTGCTCTCACCGCGAAAGGTGGTGGAAGCGTTTGTTCACGCTCAATCGATTGCCGCCGCGAATTTGGGGTGGACGCGGGTCGTGCAATTGCCTGGCATCACGCTCAGTGTTGGCCAGATGCTTGAGGCGCTCCAGGAGGTTGCGGGTGCGAACGTCGTGCGGCGCGTGCAGTTTGAGCCTGATTCGCGGATTCAAAAAATCATCGACGGCTGGCCGACGGCTTTTGGCGCCGAGCGGGCGCTGGCGCTGGGGTTCACCGCCGACCAATCCATGCAGAGTGTCATTCGCGCGTTCATCGCAGACGACCTGAAGGGAAAGTTCGTGGCCTGACGCTTCGAGACTGCCGCCTGATGGGAAAGAAGATGGAGCCAATTGCATTTTTTGGAACCGGTTTGATGGGCAGTCCGATGGCCGGTCGGCTGCTGTCCGCCGGTTTTGCCGTGACGGTGTGGAATCGGACACGCGAGAAAGCCGAGCCGCTGCTGGCAGCCGGAGCGAAATGGGGTCAGGGGCCGGCGGACGCTGTTGCCGGCGCCGGCGTCGTGATCACGATGCTGACGAATGCCGAAGTGGCGCGATCGGTGCTGTTCGCTTCCGGCGCCGCAGGCGCCATGGCGCGGGGAACGATCGTGGTCGACATGAGCACGACTTCGCCGCCGGTCGCGCGCGAGCATGCGGCGTTGCTTTCGGCGCGGGGGATCGAATACGTGGACGCGCCGGTTTCCGGTGGGACGCGCGGCGCGGCGGCGGGGACGCTGGCGATCATGGCCGGCGGCGAGGAGGAGGCGATCGCCCGGCTCGCGCCGCTCTTTGCCGCGATGGGCACGGTCCGGCGGGTCGGACCGGTCGGGGCGGGACAACTTTGCAAGCTCGCCAATCAGTTGATTGTGGCGGTGACGATCGGCGCCGTCGCCGAGGCGCTGGTGCTGGCTGAGAGGGGCGGGGCCGATCCCGCGGCGGTCCGCGAAGCCCTGCGCGGCGGCTTTGCCGACAGCCGCATCCTCAGCGAGCATGGACAGCGGATGCTTGCCCGCGATTTCGTGCCCGGGGGCACCGTTGACAATCAGATCAAGGACCTCGACGCGGCGATGTCCTTTGCCCGGGAAATGGGGGTACCGCTTCCTCTGCTGGCGACTGCGCACGACCTGTTCCTCCAACTTCGATCTCATCATGGCGGCCACCTGGACCACAGCGCGCTGGTTCTGGAGATCAGCAAGCGATCGGGACAGAAGTGACGCGGTTGTTTTCCACGCGCCGCGACGGTGATTCCGCTATAATCTGAACCGGCCATGAGCTTCGTCACCCGTTACCTTGAGCCCAATCTTGTGGAGCGCTTGAATCACCTTCAGCTCAGTGCCCGGCGGGTGGTGGAAGGAAGCATCATCGGCCAGCATCGCAGTCCGGTGAAGGGGGCAAGCGTGGAGTTCCGGCAGCACCGGTTTTACACGCCCGGCGATGAGCCGCGAAGGCTCGACTGGCGCGTCTTCGCGCGGACCGACCGGCCTTACATCAAGGAATTCGACGAGGAGACCAACCTGCGGTGCGTGCTGATGCTCGATGCCAGCGGGTCGATGGGGTATGCGGGAAAGCACGGAAGCAAATACGATTATGCGGCGCGCCTGGTTGCGGCGCTGGCCTATCTGATGCTGGCCCAGACCGAGAGCGTCGGGCTGGGGCTGTTCAACGCCAAACTGGAGCAGTGGATCGCGCCGCGCGGCGGTACGAGCCAGCTTTCGCGGCTGATCGATGTGCTGGAGCGTTCGGCGCCGCAGGGGCGGGCGGATATCGCCCCGGCGATGAAGCAGGTTGCGGACCGGCTGGGGAGGCGGTCCCTGGTTGTGGTCGCGTCGGACTGCTTTGCTCCGGCCTCAAGGCTGCGCGAGGGGCTGGCGCGGTTTCGGCACGACCACCACGAGATCATCCTGCTTCAGGTGCTCGACCGCGATGAGATGCAGTTTCCGTTCAAAACCTGGTCGCGGTTTCGCGGGCTGGAGGGAGAGCGGGCGTTGCTCCAGGAGCCGGCGATGGTGAGGCGGATGTACCTCCAGAATTTTCGCCGGCACCGTCATGAGCTGGAAGAGACATGCCGGACGCTGGGGGCGGAGTTCTATTCGTTTGTGACCGATCGACCGCTGATCGATGCGATCACTTCCTTCCTGCACCGACGCTCGGTACGGTGAAAATGTTTCTCACGTTCTCCAACACGATTCTGCTGATCGGGCTGGCGGGAGCCGTGGTGCCGCTGGTGCTGCACCTGCTGAGCCGGACGCGCTATCAGACGGTCGACTGGGGCGCGATGATGTTTCTGGAGGGGATGGAGGCGCGCCAGCAGTACACCGCCAAGTTGAACTCGGCGCTGCTGCTGGGGCTGCGGATGGCGGTGGTCGGGCTGATTGCGATGGCGCTGGCGCAGCCCGTGCTGGAGCATTGGCCGATCGAGCAATCGAGCATGGTGGACGCGCTGCGGGCGGCGGACCGGGGACGCATCTTCTGCGCTGCCGGCGCCGGATTGCTGGGGCTGGGAACGATCGCGCTGGCGCTACTCGCGACGGCGTCGATCCGGCAATCGGGATGGAGGCTGAAACAAGCCGCCATCGTGACCCTGGCGATCGTTGCGGGCGTCTGTGCGGTGGCAAGCGGTCGGCGGGCGCTGGACTGGCAGGATCGGTTGGTGCAGATGCAGGCGCGGCAGGGGGCCGAATCGCAGACGTCCCCGGCGTCGGCCGCGAGGGCGCCGCGCGTGGACGTGGCGATCCTGCTGGACTGCTCGCCGAGCATGGAGTTCGAGGAGAACGGGCACACTCGGCTGAGCATTGCCCAGGGCGCGGCCAAGCAGATTCTGGCGGGGCTGCGCCGTGGCGATCGGGCTTCTCTGGTGCTGCTTGGCATGCGGCAGAGTGAATCGGAGATGCAGGTGACGGCGGACTTGCAGTCGATCGCCGACCGCATCGACGTCGCGCGAGTCGGTCATGACCACGCGGACGTGGTCGGCGGGCTGACGCGGGCGCAGCAGGCACTGGAACGCGATGGCGCGACCGCCCGCGACTTCTACATCGTTTGCGACCGCCAGGCCTCGATCTGGCGCGGCGCCGATGCCACGTTCGCCGGCCGCTGGGAACAATCGCTGAACAAAGAAGGGGCTTCGGGGCGCGTCTTTGTCGTCTTTGCGGGTAGCACCGATATCGATAACGTTGCGGTCCAAAGCGTCGAGCTGACGGAGACCCCTGTAATTGTGGCCCAGCCTGCGAACCTGCTCGTGGGAATTCACAACTACGGCTCGTCGGCGCGGTCCGCGCTGCCGGTCTCGATCTCGGTGGACGGGACGACGGAATTGCAAACGACGGTGACGGTTCCAGCGGGGACGGAGGTGCATGTGCCGGCGCTGATCCGCGGCGGCGCATTCCGCGCCGCCGGCACCCATGTCGTCAGCGCCCAGATCAAGACGAGTGGATTTCGCGGGGACGATCAGCTCGACTCGGTCGTCGAGGTTATTGATCCGATCCGCGTGTTGATCATCAGCGGCGACGACTGGGGGAGCGAGTCCGGCGGATTTCGCAACGAATCGGACTTTCTCCGCCTGGCGCTGGCGCCGTTTCACACGCTCGGCCGGCCGGGGGCCGATCCGTACAAGGTGGATGTCGTGTCCGACGAGAAGTGGCCGGACCCCCTCCAGCAATATCAGGTGGTCGTACTCGCCAATGTGGAGCGGTTCAGCGAAGCTCGGTCGCGGGAGGTCGAGCAATACGTGTACGGCGGTGGCGGATTGCTGGTCGCGCCGGGCAACCTGAGTCGAGTTGAAAACTACAACGAGCAGCTCTGGCGCGAGGGGGGCGGAATCTTGCCGGCGGAGCTGGAGGATGCCACGTCGGCCGACGGGACAGAGGCGACCGCGATCGTCGGTTACGACGCCTCCAGCGCCGTGTTCCAGTTCCTGCACGAGCGCCCGGACCTGATGCTGTATCCGACGATAGGCCGCTATTTTCCGATCACGCCCCGGTCGGCCGAGGCGCGAGCGTTCGCCTGGTATACGTCGGGCGCGCCGTTCCTTCTGGAATCGACTGCGGGGCGCGGGCGGGTGCTGCTGATGACGACATCGCTGGACGCGGACTGGAGCACGCTGCCGCTATCGAGTTTTTACCTGCCGTACGTTCAATCGGCGGTGAGGTATCTGGCGGCAGGGACTCTGGCGTCGCACAACCTCGCGTCCGGCGAGCCGATCCACCTGACCGTTGATGAGCCGATTGGGGAGCCAGCCACACTCCAGACGCCGGACGATGAGACGCATCCGGTCGAGGCGACGCAAATGGACCAGACCACGGAGTTCCACTTTGCCGATACGCAGGAGCCGGGAATTTACCGCCTGCGGTACAGCGCGGCCCACGGGCGGCGCGATGTGGCGTTTGCGGTGAGGCGCCCCCCCGAAGGATCGGACCTGACACAACTGACGGACCAGCAATGGTCTCAATTGGAGAATCGTTTACACCTTAAGCGGATCGATCCCGCGGAACGGCCGATCGCATCGGTTGTTTCCGCGAACTCCGAGGGGTTCGACCTGGCGCCCTGGGCACTGGCGGTGGCGCTGCTGGCGGGGGTGCTTGAAGTGGTTTTGGGCAATCGGGGCAGGGAATAGGCCGTCAGTAGGCGCTGGACAGAGCGAACCGATGAACGTGCGCATACTTGCAAGCCTGATGCTGGAAGGCTCCGACCTGTGGCCGGCGGCGCTGCTGGCGCTTGCGGTGGTGACGGCGGCCGTGATCTGGATTTATCCGCCGCAGGTCCGCGGCAATGGCGTGTTGGGCTGGGTGCCGCCGGGCCTCAGATGGCTCGCATTGGCGGCACTTGCGCTCGCGTTGCTACGGCCCGTCTTGCTGGAGCCGAATTCGGCGGTGGAGAACGGCGCAGTGATGGTATTGGTGGATACGTCCGAAAGCATGAGCGTAACGGACAGCGGACGCACTCCCGCACAGCGAGTCGCGCTGGCGGCGGCGCTTGGGAAACTCCCCGAGGGCGTTCGCTCCGGACAAGTCGCGGGCGTTGCCGATCGCATTGGCAACACACTGAGACTGACGGGGAACGTTCTTGGGGCGCAGAGCGATCTGGATTATGCCCGCGTCTCCGGACGCGGGTTAGTGGAAAAGCAAACCAACCTCCAGAATACGATGGCGCGCTACGCGGAGGCTGTCGGGCAATTGGCGATCGACGCGGGATCGCTGGCGCCCGGGTCGGAGCTTCGGGCGCGGCTGCTGGCGATGAGCGAGGTCCCGGCTGCCGATGCTCGGGAAGAATGGTCGAGGTTGCCGGAGCAGTACAGACAGCTGGGCGGTTTGGCCCATTCGCTTCAGGAGGCCGCCGACAAGAAGCTCTACGAGGCCAACTCACAGGTTCGTCAGGCCGGTGACGCGCTGGCGAGTGAGTCGCGTTTGTCGCTGGTACAGGAGGTGTTGCTTGACACCCGCGCGGGTCTGGCGCCGGCGCTGCTGCGGAAGGGACCGGTCTTCGGGTATTCATTTAGCTCCGAGCTGCAACCGCTTGAATTGATAGGCAGCCGTCGGTCGTCGTCCCCCGCGCCCTGGCGGGCAGTCGGACCGCAGAGCGACCTGACGGGCGCAGTGGCCGCAGCGCTGAACCTTGCGGGGCGGCTGCCGGTCAAGGCCATCATCCTGTTTTCCGACGGACGCCAGATCGGCGGGAAAAACGATCTGACTTCGACAGTGCGGCCTTCGGGTGTGCGAGTCTTCACTGTGGATGTTGCGGCGCCGCAAGTCCCCGACGCCTGGATATCAGCGGTTTCACCCGTGGCGGGCAGCGCCTTCGCAGGCGAGACAGTCGAAGGGCAGATTGAAGTGCGATGCCGCGATCTGGCGAGCCTGCCCACAAAAGTAACGATCAGCGGTTCTCAGGGCCAACAGGAAGTCGCCCTCGTCCCACGTCCGGGCCGCGGACGCGCGGGTGTTGTCGAGCTGACGGCGCGATATTCCATGCCCGTCGGACCCAGCGGTGCAAGCCCGGCGGACAAACTGGTGTTCACCATCCCGACCGCCGCCGACGAAGTGACCAGGCGGAACAATCGCGTTGAGCGATGGCTGAAAGTGTCTTCGGAACAGGTTCGGGTCTTGCTCTGCGCCGGCGAGCCGACCTGGGATTATCTGTTTTTGCGCAATGCACTATCAAACCGGCCATGGGTACGGCTCGAGAGTGTGTTGCTGGACGAGCGGCGGCCACGGCTGGAAATGACGCCGGGACAGATTCTTCAGCAGGACGTTGTGATCTTGAGCGACGTGCCCGTGGGAGCCCTGAACCTGAACCAGTGGGACGCCGTCAGCCGGTTGGCCAGCGACCGCGGGGGGAGCGCGGTGCTTGTCGCAGGGGCAAACAACGCCATCGCTGATTATGGGCGACAGCCAATCGCGGGCGCATTGCTTCCGTATCACGACCTGCGACCGACGTGGAAGCAGTGGCCTGGCGAGCGTGGCGCGTTTCGATTCGTGCCGACGCCACTGGGAGAAAGTCAGATGCTTCGCCTGGAGGAGGGGACCGACGGACTGCGGCGGTGGCAGGAATTTCCCGGACTCTTTCGCTATCTGCAAATTCCAGAGAAGAATCTTTTTGGCGACGTGCGGCAGTTGCTGGTGGAGACCGACAGTGGTTCGCCGGTGCTGACGGAGCGTCTGCTGGGTGTCGGTCATGCCTATTTCCTGGCGCTGGATGAGACGTGGCGATGGAGACGGCCGGGCACGACGCGCGATCCGGGACGTTTCTGGGAACAACTGGTGCGGCGAGCGGCGGGGGAGCCTTACGCGGCGTCCAGCGGCGCGGTCGCACTCGATGTAAGCCGCGTAGCCTGTGAGCCCGGCGAAACGGTCAACGTTCGCGCCCGCGTCCGCGGCGGCCTGGCCGGAGCCGGCGATTCCTCCTACCCGCTCCAGGTCGTGCTGGGGGGCAAGACGGTTGCAACCGTGGTGCTCCGCTCAGTCGGCCGCGGACGCTACCAGGGACAGGTTCGTGACCTGCGCGAGGGGAATTATCAGCTTGAGATTCGCGGCAGCGGCCGGTCGGCTCGGAGTGTCGCGAGCGTTCCGCTTCGCGTTGCGGCCAGCGACGAAGCCGAGCTTCGCGACGTATCGGGCGAGCCGGCCACGCTCAACCGGATCGCGCGTTCGACAGGTGGGGAACACCTGACGCTGGACGAGGTGGATCGCCTGGCATCCCTGTTGGACGGGTTGCGTGCCGGCGAGTCGCAATTCATCCGCAGGCCGCTTTACAACAGTCCCTTGCTTTTCGTTTTTGTGCTGTCATGCCTGGCCGGCGAATGGGCGCTGCGCAAACGGTATGGATTGGCCTGAGTAGCTATTGAAAGAACGTGGACGCACGTATTGCCGCGACCGAGGGACGCGCTGGTGCGGCCCCGCTCGCCGGGCAAGCTTCTCGAGAGTCCGATGTTCGCACCGCCCCTCCTGTCGGCGCCGATTCGCTCGTGTCTGGGTGATTTTGCGGCACGCTCAAAGCGCGTGGAGATCACCCGCTCGGCCGGAACGGCAGTGGCGATTCTGGCAATGTGGATGTTGGTCTGGTGCGGGATCGACCGCTACTTTCAACTTCCCCGCGCGGTACGTGCGCTGGCCCTCGTGAGCGGCGTGGCCGCTGCCGCCTGGCCGGTGTTGCGGGCGCTGATGATATTGCGGCGCAGCCCGGATTGGGTTGCCGTTGCCGCACACATCGAACAACTCGATGCGCGTTTCGGCCAAAAGCTGATTACTGTCACCTCGCAAGCCCTGTCGAATCCGGATGTACGCGGATCAGAGCAGATTCTCTTGCAGCTTCAGGAGGAGGTAGGCCGGCAGTTGGACAGCCGTCATTGGCGGGCAGGACGCGCGACCCAGAGGCGCGCCGCGTGGGCGCCGTGGCTGGTGTCGGCGGCGCTCACGGGATCGATTTTGATCCTGCTGGGCGCGCCGGGGTTTCAGTTCAGCCGACTTATGCTCCGATTTGTGGCTCCGCTGGCCCAAGTGCCGGCGGTGACGACCACGCGGATAACGCTCCTGCCTGGAGATCTCGACGTCGTGCAATCGCAACCGCTTACGATCGAGGCCGGTGTCTGGCGGCTGCGTGAATCGTCGGTCACGCTGCTGTTGAGCGACGAGGAACGAGGCGACTGGTCACGCGTGACCATGACGCCGGCAGGGGCGGGCACGTTCCGTTTTTCCCTCGCGGCGGTCGACCGGGACGTGCACTATTACGCGATCGGGGGCGACGCGCGAACACCGGTTTACACCATTCGGGTGCTGCGTCGGCCGGCGGTCGCGCGGTTCACTATCCGCTATGACTACCCGCCCTACACGCGGCTGCCGGCGGCCTATGTGAGCAACGACATCGGCCGCATCGAGGCGCCGGCGGGAACCCGCGCGACGTTGAGCCTGGTTTCGACTGAGCCGTTGAGCCGGGCAATCCTCACCATCGGCGGCGCGCAACGGCCGATGCAATCCGTGGGTGATCCAACCACCTGGCAGACCACGCTCGAGGTGGAGTCGAATCAGACTTATTCCATCGATCTCCTGAGCACGCGCAGGGTACCGGGAACAGGGCCTGGCGAGGGCACCATTCGCGCGCTGCCGGACCTTCCACCGCAACCACGGCTGGTGCGCGGAGGCGACAGCATTCGACTTTCACCGCACGACATCGTTCCCATTTCTTACGAGGCGCTGGACGATTATGGCCTGGATTCGCTTCGGCTGACGGTGCAGGTGAACGGAGAGGCAAGGCCGGCGGTGCCGATCCGGCTCTGGGGCGACCCACGACGGCAGCAGGACACTGCCAGCCTCGATATGGCGACGTTGGGCGTGCAGGTGGGTGACGTCGTCAGCGTCTTTCTTCTCGCAATCGACACGGGGGGTCATGAAGCAGAGAGCCAGCCGTTACAGATACTGATCTCACCCGCCTCGATCGATCTGGACACATATCAGCGGATTGTCGAGCTTCAGCAGGGCCGGCAACTGGCCGAGTCACTGGCGGCTCAGTTGCAGGAAGCGGCTCAAGCCGAAGATGCCGCGGTGGGGCAGAAGGACCATCGTTCGATCAATTCCCTGTCAGCGGCTGGTCAGCGCGACCGCGCGCTCAGTGGAGCGACTCAGACGGCGGCCTTGCTCCGCCAGTCGCTCTTACGGTGTGGAACCGGCAGCACCGCGCCGCTCTCGACCGCGCTGGCGGGATGGCTGGACGCCACCGAAGTGGAATCGGCGGCGGCGCAGGAAGCGTTCCGTCAGTCCGGGACAGCCGCGGACATTGACGCGTCGAGTCGGCAAAAACTCCATGACGCGGTCGCGCAGGCGCGGCGGCTTGGGGTGGAACTGGAGACTGCCGTGCTGGGCGAGCGGGCCAAGGCGCTGATGGCCGATCGACAGAATCTGGCGGCCTTGCAGCGGCGCCCGTCGTCGGCGGACCAGAGTACCCGGGAGCGGCTGGCGCAGTCGGTGGCGCGCATGCAGAACGACATCTCCGCCGAGACTCGCGGATTGGGATTGAGCACGTCAATGCCCGACCTGGATGCGAAGCTGCGCGAATTGGTTGCCGCGGAACAGGCACTGCTAACTTCGGCGGCGCCGGTCGATTTCGCGGCAGCCGCAGACCTCTGGGCAAACCGTCTCCGAATCAACCCGCAGGAGCGGACGGGCCTCGAGGCGCGGCTATCGACGGCGGCGCAGGCCGAGGCCGTCCGCCCGGACGGCGATCTGGTTCGCGCCCGCGATCTCGAGCTGGCATCGCGTGCCGTGGCGGCCGTCAATTCGGCAATGCGCTCGACGACCAAGCTGGACGCGAATTCGGGCACGTTGGAAATAGCGGCACGCGACATTCGATTGCTGTTCGATCGGCCACGATCCCAACGGCCTGTGGACCTCACGACCCGGCCGGCGGCTGCGGGGCGGGATCGGGATGCCCGGATTCAACTGGCGCATTTGGCGGGGGAAACGGACTTGCCGGAACCGGCGGCTTGGACGTTGCCGGGCAACGATTCGGCGCGCGACGCGGAGGGGCTGGCGATGCAGGCCAACGCTGCCGCCGCCCAGCGGAACTATCAGGACGCAGCAAAACTCGAATCGGCGCTGCTGGGCCGGTTGAGATGGCGGACCCGACGCGGCGGGGTCGCCCGGACGCTTCCTGCCAGCAGCGAGCCGGAACAGGTCGGTGGCGTGGCTGATCGCATCGAGCACCACCGCCACGCCGCGCAGCAGGAGATGACCGCCGCCCAGCAAATGGACGATCTGGACGAGCGGCAGCGGCAGATATCGACTACCGGCGGCAGCCCCGAGCAGCAACGGACGATCGCCGAGCAGATCGCCAGGGTGCGGCAAAGCGGGGAGATGTCCAATTCTCGCGATGTCGCGACGGCCCAGGTGCTAGGGACAGAGGAGCAACTGGCGGCAATGCCTCAGGCGCTGTCGGATTCGATCGCGTTGGCGGCAGCGTGGCGCGAGGCGTCGGCCCGCGCCGCCGCCGCGCGACAGAACGCCGGCAACGCCGATCCCACACAGCGGCAGGCGGCTGACCGTGCCGCCGATCAGGCCGAGAAGATCGCGCAGGAGGCCGCCGGCCGTTTGGCGTTTGCCGCCCGGCCCCTGGCGGCTGGCCCCGTGCGGTCGATGGCGCAGCGGCTGGGGGCATTCTCGCCAGAGGCGGACGTCGCCCGCGATGCGTTGCTGGTGCAGCTCGTGCCGGCGTTACAATCGCTGGAGGAATCTCTGGCTGGCGACGATGCCGGGCAGCTGGATCGCGATGCCGCCGACACGCGTGAAGCGATTGCCTATGCGCAGCGCGAGTTGGCGGGGGCGCGGGAACTGCTGGTCAAACGTGATCCATTGGTTGCAGCTCGATGGTTCGCCCGCGCCGCGGCCGAATCGCTGGCGTCACAGCCGCCGGACTTCAGCGGCGCCCATCGCCGGCAGGTGGGCATCTCGCAGTGGCTTTCCCGCGCCTGGGACCAGTCGATCCATCGCGCAGCCCACGAGCGGCTTGCAATGCTGCCTTCCCTTGCCGCTGTGCTTGGCCCGGCGTCAACCAATCGGCGCGGTGCTCCGTCCTCGCAAGCCGCGAAATTTGCCGCGGCGCGGCAATGGGACCGTATGCGCGATGACGGACCTGAGATTGACAACCCGGCGACAGATTCCGAGCCCAGTGGCTATGAGCAGTCACTGAAGTTGTATTTCGAGGCGCTGGGTAAGGCGCAGGAGGCCAAGTGAAGCGCCGCCTGATTTTCGTTCCGGTGGTCCTGCTCTTATGTGCACGGGCCTTCGCCGTGGAGGACGACGGATTGCCGGCGGGCGTGGAGAAAGCTGTGAATCGCGGGACCGCATTTCTCGCAAGCCAGCAGGATTTGGACGGCTCATTCCTTAGCCAGGGCGCCAGGGTATCGACCACGTCGCGCGCGATACTGGCGATGCTGGGAGCCGGTCACACGCCTGATGCCGGCCGATATGGCGATAACGTCCGCCGGGCGGTGGAATTCCTTTTGTCCGAGCAAGCCGCCGATGGGTATTTCGGCCAAACTCAGCAGCGCGGGATGCGCAGCCATGCATTGGCAACGCTGGCATTGGCAGAGGCTTACGGTGTTGAGGGCAATTCCGACCGCCGCAACCGCATCCGCATCGCGCTGGATAAAGCGCTTTCGGTAATCCTCGCCGCGCAGGCGGTGACAAAATCCAATTCCGGTTTCGTGGGCGGATGGAACGGAGATCGTAACGCGGCCGACAGCACCCTCCCGGTCACTGCCGCAGAGCTCCTGGCGCTATGCGCCTGCCAGGACGTCGGTCTGCCGGTGCCTGCCGAATCGCTCCAATTGGCCGGAAGATTTGTTCTGCGCTGCTACGACCCCCAAACCGGCGGATTCGCCCCGGCTCCGGACGGGCAGGTGCAGGTTCCTTCGACTGGGGCGGGGCTGCTCTGCCTGCATCTGCTCGGCCTCACGGCACCGCATCCCATCGAGGTCGATGCGGCCGTCAAGTACCTCAATACCCACCCCATCGACGCCAGCCGCTCGGTCGGATACGCTTCCACGTACGTCGTCACGCTCTGTACCTATGAGATCGGCGGAGGCGCATGGTCTGGAGCTGGCCGGGCGGTAATCCAACGGCTGACCCAGATGCAGGAGAAGGACGGCAGTTGGCCTCAGCCGCGTTCCGGCGCCGCGCCCGACCGCACGGCGGCTGCCGCCGCGGCCCTACAGGCGTTGACGATTCCGTATCAATTGTTGCCCATTTATCAGCGTTGAAACCCAAGCAAAGTTCCTTTTGGAGGATTTCCATGTCCAGGGATTTGAATCGTCGCGACCTGCTCAAATCGGCCGGCCTCGCCGGTGCCGCCATGTTCGCGTCCCCGCTGCTTCAGTGGGCGGCGGCGGACGAGAAGCCGCGAAAGCTGCTGTTCTTTACCCGCTCCCAGGGCTTTGAGCACTCGGCCATCACGCGGCCGAAGAACGCTCCCGATCAGCTTTCGTTTGCCGAAAAGTTCATGGTCGATTTCGGCAAGAAGCACAATACGGAAGTGACGTGTACGAAGGACGGCGGCGTGTTTACCGCTGACGGGCTGGCGCCCTTCGACGTGATCATGTTCTACACCACCGGTTTGCTCGACCGGCCCGCGCCCGCCAAGAGCAGCGCCACCAATGGCAAGCCGATGCCTTCCGACGGTAAACAGAACCTGCTGAAGGCGATCGAGGGCGGCAAGGGCTTCCTGGCCGTCCATTCGTCCACCGACACGTGGCACAGTCCGCCGGGCACGGTCGATCCCTACATCGAAATGATCGGCGGTGAGTTCGTCGTGCACGGTAAGCAGCAGGATGCCAAGATCGAGGCCATCGTCCATGAATGGGGCGCGATCAAGGGTTTGGAATCGTTCACGAAATTCGAGGAATGGTACATCCTCAAGAACCTCGCCCCTGACATGGAGGTCCTGCTGCTTCAAGACACCAAGAGCATGTCGGAGCAGCGTTACAACGACTTGGCCCCCTATCCCGAGACTTGGGCCCGAACGCACGGCAAGGGCCGGGTCTTCTACACCTCGATGGGTCATAGGGAGGACGTCTGGGAGTCGGACATTTTCCATCAGGTCCTGCTCGGGGGCTTCCAATGGACCGCCGGCAACGTCGAGGCGGAAGTGAAGCCCAACCTTGTTCAGGTGGCCCCCGGCGCCCCGCGCCGCCATGCCGCAGCGACCTGAGCTGGGACATGGTGTGCTAGCAGGCTCATCAGCAGCCGCGTCGAGCATGCCCATGCTCGCCGCTATTACCCACAGGATGCGGCGGCCGGATTCATGCTTCCCTGCACCGCCGAGCCCCGCGATGAGTGCATCATTCAGAAGGACCCGATGAAACTGCACCGTTGCCTAAACGGTCTGCCTGCCCCGGGCGGATGAGGCGAGAATTGCGCGAAAATTCTTTCCATCCCCATGAACCGTTTATGGCATCCGTCGTAGTGATAGATGTCTGTACGATCCTCCTTCCCTGGGTGGCGTGGTATGCCGAGAGGACCACGCCACCTTTTTTATGCGCATTGAAAACCGTCCCAGGTGACTGCTGGCGTGGGGTTTGCGGCAGGTCTTGAACAGGCTGCCTGGACGCGGGCTGGTGTTTTTTGAGGAGGTCGTGCAATGTCGTCCACCCCCTGGTTCATCATCTTCGTATGTGTTGCGTTTACTGCAACGGTCTCGTCAATTATTTTCGCGCGCCCGTTCGCCCGATGGTTGCGGCAACACTGCCGGTGAGGGGGACGGGCAAACCGCGGCGGGCGGAGGTCTTACTCGCTGGCCAGCAAGTACGCCTTCGCCGGCCTTTCGCGTCTGCTTTTGCGATACCAGTAGCCGAGGAAGACGGCATCGAAACCGACGACGACCCCGGTGATGATCCAGGCGCGGGTGTTGGAATGCTTCGCATCGGCGCTGGGGGCGTTCAGCGTGGCGAGGTCGGCGGCAAAAACGGAGACCGCGTCGTGGAAGACGGTGGCGTCGAGGCGGATGAAATTGTACGCGACCGCCGCGGGGAGCGAGTTCTCCGGATGGGGGTTAGCGATCAGGTCGCCCGCCTTCTCGACGATGGTTGCTGTCGGCTGCACGACCCCCGTGGCTAACTGGACAGCGCTCGACGCGGCAATCGCCGCCGATTCTGATCCGATTGCGCCCGGCACGATCGAGGCCACCGTCGCCAGCGCGTGAGTCATTGTTATATGACTGTCCTGAGACTGTTCCGAGGTGCTCGACACCGCCCCAAAATTTTGATGTGACACCGGGACGATCACAACCTGTGTGGCGGGGTTGGGGACGCTGGCGGAGCTTGCAGTACCAATCGTCACCGGATTGGCTCCAGGCGGTGTCATCGCGAGCGGTGTCAGAACCGGACTGGAGGTCGCTGCCGGACTGGCCGGGGGCGCGATGGCGGGGGCAGGGCCCTGCGAGACCATGGCGGGGATCGCCGGCTCAACCGCTGGGGTGGCGGCGGGCTGCTGCGAAGCTGGAGCCGACGGCGTGCCACCACCCGGTAGGAGCGTCGGCGGACGCCGTTCCAGTCCGCCAGGGTCCAAGCCAAGTGGCACCGGTGTTCCCGTGTCTGGCCGTGTTAGAAATCCGATGATGAACCCCTTTGCCCCATCGGTGTCGCCGATCACGATTTCGATCGAATCGTGAGTTGAACTGTTCACCATATCCGCCTGATCCTGCGAACCGGTTGAAGCGGTTTTGGCAGTCTGCGCGCTGTCGGTATCGGAGGTTGATGACGACGTTGGCGATTGTTGCGTCGGCCGCACTACGCTCGGTTGGAGGCTCCACGCCGTATCGGCGCCGGGCGATCCCGTGGACGGCAAGTCAACCACCGTCTCGATCACCGTGACTTGGAGGTTGGTCAACTGCTTCTGCACCGATTCGATCAGAAGTGGCGCGATTGCGATGCCGCGGGAGCTTGGCGAGGCGTCGTTCGCGTGCGCATCTCCATCCTGATGCGACTCGTGAAAATACGGTTCGACGTACTGAGCGGGCGAAAAAGCGGGCGCGCCATCAAATGGCAGCAGCAGCGGTCGAACTTCGAACCCGTGGGCTGCCAGCAGCTTGCGAGGTTCCAGCACTTCGACGTTGATCCGAGGCAACCGAACCGTGCGCGTCGCATGCCGCGGCTGGTCAGATCGTGCTCGAGGATTCAACATTGACTCACCGCCTTACCTGGCTTTGGAATTCCTGTTGCCACTTCCCGGGATTGGCCGGCTGGGTGCCGGCGGGCGCCGAGAGCCACACGGTTCCAGGCTCAGCGCTGCGGCCAAGCCTGCTCTTTAGGATGACATCATACTTTTCTCGCTGCGATTCAGACAACAGCTTCCGCGTGTCGTTAATGGCTTTTTTTATTGCCGCCTGTCGCTGGGCCAGCAGGCGTGCGTAGGTATCGCGATCCTGATTGTAAATCTCGTTGTACTGCTTTTGTTGATCGGGAGTTAGAAGCTTGAAAATCTTGTCATCATGCGCCTGCTGGAGGGTCTGAGCTTGTTTGAAAAGATCGTCGGATTGGTCCAGGACGCCTTCCCAAATCTGCTTGATTTGCTCACGCTGCCCGGTGGACAGCTGGAGGTCGTCGAGGGTTGAGACGGCGGAAACGGGCTCCGGCCGCTTCATGAAGCGCGTAGCCAAGACACCCGCCGCCACCCCGGCAATGAGTGCCAGCGCGAAAGCCGCCGAGAAAATGATCCGCAGTCGTCCGGGCGCCACGCTTAAGGTCTGTAATCGCGGGAATTCAGGTCAGTGAACGCCATCCAACATCCATTTTATCGTTTCACGATCCTGCATGGCCACACCGGTGTCGGGCAGGCCCAAATTGTTGTTCATCGTCGGGTTTTGCACCGGCTCGCCCATTGCCATGCGATACCAGGGCTCCACAGAATCCGGGCTGTTGGCAGGAAGCGGACGGGGGGCGACGCCGGACGATTGTGTGATCCAGGTCAGGCTGATGATCAGAACCGACGCCGCCATCGTCGCCAGCGCCGTGCTGAAACGAAGCAAGCTCCGGTCCTGGCTGCGATCCAGGTTGCGGTGAAGCCGGGCCAGCTCGATCTGGCTGATCGAAGCCATTTGAAACTGGGCCATGGCCTGCGAGAGATCTCGCAGCCTGATCAGAGCCGCCGAGCAGGATTCGCACTCGGCCAGATGCCGCGTGATCCGGTCTGCCTCGGCGGCGCCTAACTCGCCGTCGTAGTAGGCGTCCAGACGCGAATGATATTGGCAATCTGACATGATCGCCTCAAACCTTGCGGGCCTCTACGCCCGCGTTAAACGACCCGCCGCGAACCTACGAATTGTAACTCTCCAGCTTCGACCTCAGCTCCGCACGGGCGCGGTGCAGTCGCGATTCGACGGTTCCCTGAGGCACGCCGAGCGTCTGGGCAATTTCTGCATAACTCATCTGCTCGTACTCCCGCAGGACCAGAATCTCGCGGTATTCGGGCGACAGCGTTCGCAGCACCGCGGCCATGTCGATCTTGCGGTCGACGGCGGCGGTCGCTGCGGGCACGCGAGCCCCGATCGAAGGCCGCAGCTCGGTGTCCACAGCATCCAGTGAAACCGATTTGCGCGACCCGCGCGCCTGATGCCAGGCGCGGGCGGCCTGCCTGACGAGAATTCGCTTCAGCCACGTCTTGACCGAAGCCCGGCCGTCAAACTTCCGCATCCCGCGAAACGCGCCCAGGAACGTTTCCTGAACGATGTCCTCGGCGTCACTGCGGGTACTGGAGAGCGACGAAGCCAGGCGAAAAAGCTCGGCGGCATGGCGGTCCACCAGCGCGTGGAATGCCTGCGAATCGCCGTTCCCGGCTTTGTTCAGCAACTCCTGATCATCTTCCGCCAACGCTCCGGCCTCCTGCCACGGGAGGGACGTTTGCTCGTTCTTACTGCCCGCGGCGGCACGTCGCTGCCGGCCGCGGGGATGCATTATAGAAAAATGGCCGGGCGTCTGCGGCGTTCGACGCCCGACCGGGGGAAGGAACGCATCGATTCGATAGCTCAAACTCTCGCCGGCCACGCTCATGACAACCGCTCCCACGAATTGTCACGATGCTCGACCATCTCACGCACGTGACCGGCGCCTTCGGCGACGAAACGCTCCTGAATCAGCGGCAGTTCGGGAATTGTAACCCTGCCTTGACACCGCTGATTAACCTGTTCCCGACTTAGGCGGCTTTCTTCCAGAAAATGTCGCACTTGTCACACCCCAAAAAGTGCGACATTCTGCAACATTCTGCGGCATTCGCGACATTTGGGGCACCCCATTTCCACCGCCCACCGCGTTCTGCCTACCGCCTACTGATTTGTGGATGTTTCAAATGTCCCAAAATGTCCCACGTTTCGAGTGAAATGGGACATTTGTCATATTCATGCTCAGACA
>DATHPP010000002.1:0-24273 GCA_035483795.1 Tepidisphaeraceae bacterium
ATGCATATGGCTCTCCTTCCAGCCCCGCGGGGCCTTCCGGGAAGGAGAGCCTATTTTTCGTGCAGACGTCATGCACGCGGAGACGGCAGAGCCTGAACGCGTCCACGGCCAGAGGCCGTGGTTTCAATCAGTAATGACGAAGTACGAATGACGAATCAAATCCGAATGACCGAAGAAACGAATGACGAAACGAAGGCCTCGCCGTGCAACGGTTCCGAGCTTCGGTCATTCGTATTTCGGATTTGATTCGTCATTCGTCATTCGAGTTTCGTCATTTAGATCTCTATCCCACCGGCGCCGCGATCGGGGTCGGCGACAGCTCCTTGAGCGCCTGGCGGGCAGGGGCGAAGTTGGAATCGCGGGCCAGGGCGGCCTCGAAACACTCGCGGGCCTCGGCGGGTTGGCGCTGGTGCGCCAGGATCACCCCCATCATGTACCGCGGGCCCGGCGCGTCGGGCTGAATGGCGATCGCGCTGCGGCAGCGCTCCAGGCCCTCCGCGATCCGCCCGCGCTGCGCCACGGTCAGCCCCAGCGCCCCCGCCACGTCCCCGTTCGACGGGTCCAGCTCCAGCGATAACCGCAGCTCCTTCTCCGCCTCTTCCAGACGGCCCAGCAAACGCAGCATCTCCGCCAGGTTGTTGTGGTACGGCGCCCACCGCGGCTGAAGCGAAATCGCGTGCCGCACCGACAGCAGCCCATCCGCGTGAACGCCCAGCTCCCATTCCAGCAGGCCGATCCGGTTGTACACTTCGGCGTTGTTCGGATACAGCCGCATGATGTGATGCAGCAGCTCCTTGGTCTCGGTGCGCTTGCCCTGCTGGTGGTACTGCTTGACGAGGTTGAAATACTCCAGGAGGGATTTGTCTTTGGGGACCAGAGACTCGTAGCGGTCGCGGCCCTGCCGCACCGTGGCCTCGACGCCCGCCATCCCGTCGCGCTCGTAGGCGCGCGACAGCACCTTGTAGTGGTCGTTGAATTCGATGCCGCCGGCACTGTGCCACACGTGTTTGGCGATCAGCGACTTGGAAAACCGGATGTCCTCCTCGAGCTTGCGTCGGCGGTCTTCCTCCTGGGGCGTCATCCGCCTCAGCTCAAAGCTCACATCCGCAATGAACAGGATCTGCGCGTAAGGCTCGCCCTTGCGGAAAATGTGACGCTGGCCCGGCGCGGGAATCTTGAACACCACGAACAGTTTCTTGGGCCACCATTCGCTGTGCAGGTGCCCGTACACCACCGCCGGGACCGTGCCCGTCGTGTCGGCAAAAAACCGCGGGTGCGGCTCGGTCCGCAGGGCATATCCCGGCGGCGCCTGAATGTCGATCCCCGTCGCGAACAGGTAATTCTGCGGGGGAGGAGGCGTCGATAGCGTAAACTCGCTGGGCCCGGGCAACCCGCCGGGCTCTTTGGCCCGGTCCCACAGGATGCGCACCTGCCCATCGTTGACAACGTGGCATTCGGTCTCGAACGGATAAAGCAGCTCGAAGCCCGCCGTGCAGGCCTCCACGTGAAGCGGGCAATGCCACGGCTGCGGCTGCGAACCGTTCTCCTTCTTCATCTCCGGCGACCCGCCCCACCCCGGCAGCGACACGCGTAGCGCCCGCGGCGCAAGCGCCTTACCCTCGGTCCGATATTTGACCTCCAGCTTCGACATGTCTGTCTCGCCCGACCGCCCAGATATGCCCGGCGGTCTTGGAAAAGCCTGCTTTGAAGTGAGCGTCCGGCGCCGTTGGCGCCATGAACGAACTCCCTGGAATTTGCAGCACCCAGGGGCCCCGCCAGATTAGCCCAACCGAGCTTCCCCCGCAACAATACCTGCTGCCAAGTCCAACCCACCACAGGGCAATCGCAAACTCAATTGGGCGGGCGAGGCTCCTGCCGAGCCGAGGCTTCCGGACGCGGAAAAATGCGGCTAGGCAGGAGCCTCGCCCGCCTCGCCCTCCCGAAATCGCCCGCCCGCGAGCTTGCGATCACCCTGCTGCGCCCCGCCAAACGCGCCCAACGCAGCCTAACGTTGCCGCGGGGTGCACCGACCGCTATATTCCGCCCCGCCATCATCCTTGGAGAAATCATTGCTCGCCCTGGGGTTCGCTTCAGAGTACGTGTTTGTCCTGAAAATGCTGTTGGCGTTTGCCGCGGCGGGAGGCTTCGTATTGCTCCCGTTCCGGCGCTCGCTTCGCTTCGGTCTGCTGGCGGCGCCGTTCGCAGGACTCTTGAGTGTCTCGCTGGGGATCGCGGCGTTCTACGGCGTCGGCGGGCTCACGGTGGCGCAGGCCATGATCGTTTCATGGTCGGCGTGCGTCGCAACCACCGTTCTGGCGCTGGCCATTTCACGCCCGAAGGTGCGATGGAGTGATCTGATCGGAATGATCGCCTGCATGGCGGTGATCGCCGCGATCGTCACCCGAAGCACCGACGCCGCCTCCATTCGCCTGCACGACCGGGCGCTGCTCTACTGCGATGGCACCGACCATCTGGGCTACGTTCAAGTCGCCGACTGGGTCAATGCGCATCCGGTAAGCGCTCCGCCCGACGCCTCCGCTGAGTCTCCCTGCAACGCCTGGCTGACGGTCCTCTTTCGAATCGATCCGCGGTTTGGGAGCTACTTTTATCTGGCGATGATCGCGGCCATTCGCCATGTCGCGGCGGCGTTCGCGTACGACGCCGCCTGCGCCGTGTGTCTTTCCGCCGCGATATTCGGCGTGTCCGGCGCCTTCGCCCGGAAGTGGGGATCGCTGGCGCTTTTGCTCGCCGGCCTTCTCGTGTGCGCCTGGTATCAGGATAGCCGCATCGGATATCTGGGAAAGCTGATCGCCTATCCCGCCGCCCTCATGGTGACGGGACTTTTTCTACGGCGACCGCGCGGACGATCGCTCGAATCCGCCGCTGTCCTGGTTTTGCTCGCCAGCGCCACCGCCATTGCCCACTCGGGAATGGTGACGGCGATGTTCATGGGAGTGATTCTCGGGCCATACCTGGTTTTCCGCCTGGCGTTCTCGCACGAGGCGATCTCGGCCCGGTGGAGGGAATCATGGCAGGACGGCATCATTCTCACTCTGCTGATCGGGGCGGCAGTGATCTCAACCGGCATTCCGGCCCGGCCGGTCACGGTCGGCGCTCCCGATTTCGTGTTGAGCTGGAAATACATTTTGCCCCGTGCCCTGGATCTCGAGCACCCCGGGGCCAACATTCACAACCTTCCCGACGATCATCTGCCCCCCCTGGTTTACGGACGGGAGGAGAAACTGGTTTCGGGGTGGGACGTGAAGACCCTGCGCCGGGCCGCCAAGGCGGGTTGCGCAATCTGGATCTGTCTGGCGTGTCTGGCCGTGGTGCGGCGCGATCCCGCCGCCAGCGCCCTCCTGATCGGCCCAATGCTTCTGCTGATCGGCTTGTGGTGGCACAACCGGGCGCCCGAAGCCTTCCAGCTCCTGGGATTTCTCTACCCGACCGCGCTCTGCGGGGCGGGGTGGCTGATCGACGGCTTGAACTGGCGGCAGGAGCGAACCCGATTCCCGATCTTCGCGATCGCAATTGTCGTGCTGGCGGCGACGTTCATCGGCCTGCGTGTTCCAACCTACGCGGGATCGCTGCGTCGATACGCCGGGCAGAACATGCCCAAAAGCCAGGAGTTTACCAAGCGGCAGACGGAACGCCTCGTCAAGGCGATCGGCAACCAGCCAGTCGAGGTCGATATCACTTCGCTCACGCATTTGCTGTTTGTGGTGATCGAGATCGGGGGCCACGAAGGGGTTCAGTTGCAATGGACGCCGGTCTCGTTCGAGTCGGCATTTGGTTACATGCGATGGCCGGCGCCTGCATATCCCCCGGCCAAACGCAAGCTGATCCTGGCCGGCACCGACATCCCGCCGGGATGGCGCATCAGCTTCCGCGCCCGCCCGTTTTTCCTGATCAGCGCGCCGTGACCCTCGGTTGCTCGGAGGAAAAGTTCTCCCATGACGACCTTCGCCCACGACTACCTGTTCGTGCTGGCGATGCTGGCGGGCCTGAGCGCCGCCGGTGGGTTTGTCCTTTTGCCGTTTCGCCGGTCGCTTCGCTTTGGATTGCTCTGCGCGCCGCTGGCAGGGTTGTTATGTGTGTCGCTGGGCGTCGCCACGTTCTACACGATGGGCGGCTGGACCTTGCACAAATCAATCGCCGCTTCGTGGATGGCGTGCACCCTCACGACCTGTATCGGCCTGGCGGTCTGCCGGCCGCGGTTTCGAGCGGTTGAAGTGCTCGGCATGTTCGTCGCTGCCGCACTGATCGCGGCGATCGCGGTCCGCACCAGCGACGCCGCCTCCATCCGATACCGCACCACCGCCCTGCTCTACTGCGACGCGACCGACCAGCTCGGCTACGCCCAGGCCGCCGATTGGCTCTTGGCCAACCCCGTCAAGGTGGAGGCCGAGGCTTCGCCGCAAGCGCCCTGCAACGCCTGGCTGTGTCTCTTGCTGCGGCAGGACCCGCGGTTCGGCGTCTACTTCTTCACCGCCATGGTGGCAACGCTCCGAGGCACGTCTGGGGCGTTCACCTACGACGTCGCCTGCGCGCTGAGCCTGGCGGCGGGAATCCTGGGCGTCACCGGGCTCTTCGCCAGGTCGCGATTCTCGCTGGCGCTGCTGCTGATCGGGCTTCTGTTGTCGCAGTGGTACGACGATGGCCGGATCGGCTACTTCGGAAAGCTCAACGGCTATCCCGCGGCGATGCTCGTCGCCGGCCTGTTCCTCGCCCTGCGACGGCGGCCCTCCATCGAATCGATCGTCGTCCTGGCGATGCTTGCCGCGGCTGTGGCCATCATGCATTCGGGCATGGGGACCGTCATGTTCATCGCGCCGATTGCCCTGGTCTACCTCGTGTCCCGCATCATTCTCTCAAGGCCATGGTCGCGCGCGTCGGTGCTCAAATCCGTCTGGCGGCAGGCGGTGATCCTCGGGCTGCTCATGGGCACCGCGATCGTCGCGACCGGCCTGCCCGCACGGCCCTTCAACAACTACGCGCCCAATTTCCTTGTGAGCTGGAAATACATCCTGCCGCGCAGCCTGGACCTCGAGCACGCCGGGGCCAATATCCACAACTGGCCGGACGACGGCCGGCCTCCGCTTGTTTTCGGTCACGACGAAAAGCTGGTGTCCGGCGTCAGCGTGGAAACCCTCAGGCGGATGACGAAGCTCGCCTGTGCCGTCTGGCTCGCGCTGGCGCTGCTGGCAGTCGCCGGACGCGATCCCAAAGCGATCGGATTGCTGTGCGGCCCCATGCTTTTGCTGCTCTGCCTCTGGCTGGCCGACCGCGGACCCGAAGCCTTCCAGATGACCGGCTATCTTTATCCGACGACGCTCTGCGGCGCCGCTCGATTGATCGACAACGGGCGATCGCGCCGGCGCGGGCGTGCCGCCGCCTGGCCCATTGCCGTCACGGCGCTGGCTCTCATTTGCATCGCCCTGCGGGCGCCGCGATTTGCCGGATCGGTCCGGCGCTACGCCGGCAGTTACATGCCGACGAATCAGGTGTTCACGTTGCGACAGACGGATCGATTGGTGAGCGAGATGGGCTCGGCACCCGTGGAAGTGGACATTCCGTCACTCACGCACCTGCTGTTTGTCGTGATCGAGATCGGACACCGCACCGGCGTCAATCTCCAGTGGACCCCCGAATCCTTCCACGCGGCCTTCGCCTATACCCACTGGCCGCCGCCCGCGTATCCCCCCGCACAGCGACGCCTGGTGATGGCCACCGAGCCCGTCCCACCCGGCTGGCGCATCACATTCCGCGCGTTCCCTTATTTCCTGATCACCCGCCAGCAATCGCCCCAATGATGACGTACGGCTCCGCCCCCGATGCAACCTTCTGTGGCAGCGGAGCGTCCGGAGATTCGTGCGACAAATCCTCCTCGCAGGCAAAAAACCGAACCAGAGGACGGCGCTGCTGCGTGACGTGATCCCGGATGGTCCCGCACAGCATGGGAAACTTAGTCTCCAGCGCCGTCAGAACAGACCGCTGGGTCACCGGTGCCGGGACATCCAATCGAACCTCACGGTCGATGCCGGCCAGGGTGCGAAGATGAGCAGGAAGAATGACGCGGATCATGAGTATCAGAAGACCCCTCACCGTGACACGGCTTTCTAAGCCGTGCTGACGGCATGCCAAGTATAGAACCGCTCCAACACGAGGTTCTTTTCTTTCAACGCCGCCAGCACGGGTTGCAAACCCGTGTCACAACGTCTGCACTTCGACCGACAACACCGCCGGCAAATCCCTGACGATCGGCGCCCAATTCTCCCCCGAATCCGCCGAGGCATATACCTGCCCGCCGGTCGTACCAAAGTAGATCCCGCATTCGTCCATCCTGTCCACCGCCATCGAATCGCGCAGGACGTTCACATAACAATCCTTCTGCGGCAAGCCCTTGGTGAGCGGCTCCCATTCGTTCCCGCCGGTCCGGCTGCGGTAGACCCGCAGCTTTCCCGCCGGCGGGTAATGCTCGCCGTCGCTCTTGATGGGCACGACGTAAACCGTCTCCGGCTCGTGGGCGTGAACGTCGATGGGGAAGCCAAAATCGGTCGGCAGGTTCCCGCTCACCTCGCGCCAATTCTCGCCGGCGTCGTCGGTCCGCATCACATCCCAGTGCTTCTGCATGAACAGCGTGTTGGGCCGGCCCGGGTGCATGGCGATGCGATGGACGCAATGACCTACCTCGGCGGTGGGATTGGGAATGTACTGCGAGTGGAGCCCGCGATTGATGGGCTTCCATGATTTGCCGCCGTCATCGGTGCGGAACGCGCCCGCTGCGGAGATGGCGATGAAGATGCGGTTGGGATTGCTCTCGTCCAGGACGATCGTATGCAATCCCAGTCCGCCGGCCCCCGGCGACCACTTCGCCCCCTGCGCATCGCGCAGTCCGGCCAGCTCGTGCCAGGATTTGCCGCCGTCGGTGGTGCGGAACATCGCCGCGTCTTCGACGCCGGCGTAGCAGGTATCCGGGTCCGTCATCGACGGCTCCAGATGCCAGACGCGCTTGAATTCCCAGGGATGCTGCGTTCCGTCGTACCACTGATGCGTCGTCAGCGGCTTGCCCGTGGCCGGCGACGTGTCGTAAACAAACTTGTTGCTCTCGCCCTTGGGCATTCCGCCCGGGCCGGTGGTCGCTTCGCCGGCGGGCGTGCCGGGCTGGTGCCAGGTTTTCCCGCCGTCGTCCGATCGCTGGATGACCTGCCCAAACCAACTGCTCGACTGCGACGCGTAAATCCGATTGGGATCGGCCGGCGATCCCTTCATGTGATAGATCTCCCACCCAGCAAAGAACGGGCCGGAAACCGACCAGTTCCGTCGCTTGCCATCCGACTCCAGAATAAACGCGCCTTTGCGCGTGCCGGCCAGAACGCGGACTCTACTCATGGGTAATAATCCTTCCTACTAAAGATTCTCCGCTTAATTGGTATTGTGGCACAGCCGCCCTCGGCTGTGTTCCGCCAAAGGCGGAAGACCTCCCCGCCCATTACTTCGACCTTCGGTCGAACACGACTCGACTGAGCTCGTCGAAGTCAGTCGAGGGCGACTGTGCCACACAAAACGGAACTCGCCCTCCCAAAGGTAAGCAATTGCCTTGCAGGATCAATTCATCTGCGGCGTGAAGATCGGTTTCCTGCCGGCGGCCCTTCGGCAGTCGGCGACCTGCCCGCGATGGCTCATCTGGTGCATCGCGATGGTCAAGAAGGCCTTGCCCATCGTTGCAAGCGCTTCCTCCAGTCCCTTCGGCGGCGCCACCGTCGGACGATCAAGCCCCTCCTCGCCGAGATCTTCGAGGATCTTGAGATTCCGCGCCCGCAGATCGCGATAGGTGCGCAGCACTTCTTCAAAAGGCGGATACATGCTGGCGTCGGCTTTCGGCTCGGTCCCGGGCGCAAACAGCGGCGCCCATTTGGCCACTGGGTTGGGCTCGCCGAACAGAACGTGCGGGACATTTCCCTCGACGAGGGTAATGTGACCCAGGACCCAGAGCGGATGATTCCCGCCGCGAGGCGTGGGCTGTGTCACGGCGGAATCCCGCATGTCCTCGATCAATTGCAGCGTCGCCTTGTCGGAAACCTGCATGGCATGACGAATGAGATCAATGGCTTTCATCGGCTCTCCTTTTGGCTTGTCTGACGTCGACGGTCGGCCAGCTCCCGGATGCGCCCGATCTTGTAGTTCCACCCCATGTCCATCCCTTTCATATGGTCCTCGGGAATCAGCCCGAAGGATTTGTGCACGAATTTGAGGCGCGTTCCGCCGGCCTCGGCGGCCAGGCGGTATTGCGCGTGGTTGGCCGCCGGGTACGACATGAACATGGGGCCGCATATTTCCAGCAGCGTGGGCGGCTTGATGACCTGCACGTTGCCCCAGAAGTGCCCGGCGTTATTGCCCAGGTCGCGAAACCAGCGGCCGCCGGGCCATGGCTCCAGCTTCATCGGCATGCCGGTACCGTCGGGCATCTGGCTTTCGGGCCCCAGTTCGTCCAAGACCGCCTGGAACACGATCTCGATCGGCGCCTCGATCATCTCGTCGCGGACAAACTCAAAGGTCTGAACCCCTTGATCGATATTCGTCATCTGCATGGTCATTCCTTTCCTTGTTCGGATTTGCGGTGTCCCTGCTGGCGGGCCGCGTTTTCGGCCCGCGCCTTGATCCGGTCGAGCTGGTTATTCCAGAATCGCTCGTAGTGTTTGACCCAGTCGTGCACGGGCTTGAGCTCCCTGGGATTGAGCCGGTAAAGCCGGCTGCGCCCCCGGCGGCTGACTGACACGAGCCGCACGGTCCGCAGCACGCCCAGGTGCTTCGACACCGCCGGTTGCGGCATGCGCAGCGTGCGGACCAGGTCTCCCACCGCCTGCTCCCCGCCCCCGGCCAGCAGCGCGATGATCTCCCGCCGCCGCGGCTCCGCGATCGCATTGAACACATCCGATGTCGTCGCCGCTCGCGCCATGGCCGAATATGATATTCCTATAACGGCATGAGTCAAGGGCAAATTTTTCAGTGGCACGGGTTTCTAACCCGTGGACAAGAGGGTCGTTCAAACGATGCCGGTCTTGGTGTGGGAAAACCACCCTGACTTACCGAAGCGTTTCTGCCCGAACCCGGAGAATCAGTCGTCGGCTTCACCACGGAGGGCGCAGAGGGACGCGGAGGGTTCCAGCTTGTTGACCATCCGCTTGAGACCGTCTTTGAGGTGAAGCACGTTGAGGTTGATCAGGAGCCCTACCTTGATGCCGCTCAGCTTCAGATACGTCAGAAGTTGTGCCCTTATCCGCAATCCTCCGCGATCCTCCGCGGCCTCCGCGGTTTGTCTTTCGAGCCTGACATATACCCAAAACGCCCGCGGGGATTGTGGCGCACACCCGATCGTCGACAAGTCGTTCCATGGGTTCTTCCTGCGCGCCGTCTGCGATAAGATGAGCGTGAGCTTCCGATGAAACCGCCGAAAAACATTGAGGTGCTGTTCGTCGCCGGCTTCGGCCCGATCGTTCGCGACCCGGCGGCAAGCCGCGTGTTTTATTGCCAGGCGTTGGGACTGCCGTTCAAGGAAGACGCCACCGGCTATCTCTATACCGGCGGCCTGGACGGCACGAAGCATTTCGCCCTCTGGCCGCTGGCGCAGGCGGCTCAGTCCTGCTTCGGCACGGATCAATGGCCCGCCGATCTTCCCGTGCCACAGGCATGGATCGAATTCGACGTGGCGAATATCGAAACCGCCACCGCCGAACTGAAGTCGCAGGGATACAAGCTTCTGGTTGCGATGCGCAAGGAACCCTGGGGCCAGATCGTCACGCGGCTGCTCGGGCCGGAAGGCCTGCTGGTGGGCATCACCCATACGCCGTCGATGCGGAAGTGAACGCTCGCCGCCGCTCCGTGCGCGAGTTCACGCGTCAGAACTGACCGATTTTGACAGCGGCTCCGCGTTTTTTCGTGGCACGGCTTTCTAAGCCGTGGACAAGGGGGAAGAAAGACACAACACGGCATTGGTGTGGAAAGGCCAAGATTCACAGCGCGAAAAACTCCTGCTTGCAAGCACGCCGGCTCATCGACGCCTCGCCAATCTGATGACCAACAGGACGATCATCGCGACGACGCCGAGGGCGATCAGTGAAACCCACCACGGCCAGTGGATGACGTACATGTAGGCTTCGGCAAATATCGGGGCTCACTCCCGCCATTGTACCGCCGGGCGGCCCGCCGCTGGCGCGCTAATACTGGGCCGTTCCTCCGGGGACCGATGACGTGCCGCACCACTGTTCAAGCTCGTCTTGCATCAGCTCGGTCCCGGCTCGGCGGGCTTGCGTCGCCGGATCATCAGAACAAGACACGTCGCAATGGAAATCGCCAAAAGACTGAAGCCAACGATAGTGAGAAACTCCCGCGAATCCCGAGCGGAAGCGCCGAGAACCAATCCAGCACCAGTGCCGCCAAACCAATTTGCGAGGTCCAAAAGCCGTTGCCGGTCAGTCGGTGTCATTTCCCGATCTTATCCGCCGCGATGGAGGTTGGGAACGCACCCGATAAGCCCCCGCCGCGAACATCTTGTGGTGGGAACGGCCCTATTTCACCGCTCGGTCTCGTCAGTTGCTAGCATACGCGAGCGTGTGGCACACGATTAACCTCGTTCTATGGCTCATCATGGTTGGCGAGGTTTTCCATTCCACGCATGACGTAATCGCGAGGTCGATTGCTGTGGCTGGTTTGGTCGTCGCCGCTTTGTGGGAGCACGCCGCGGTTCGCGGATTCCTGAAGCGCAAGAAATAGAATCCCTGAGATTATCAGGCCGGAGGCTATTTTTGTGCCCGCGAATGGTGCCCGCCCGCCGTTCCCAACCCTACGCCTCGCCCAAGAGTCGGGGTAGAATGATCGCGTGAGACGCCGCCGATTGTTCACCGCGTCCGCCGCCGTATCAGCGCTGCTGTGCGTCGCCACGATATTGTTGATGGCCGCGAGCTTCGTCATTGATTTTTACGCGTCCACTGTGCAAATTGCCCCGCTTTCTCCGGGGGCGCCCGGACCAACTGGAAAAGTCACCCAGTTCTATACGAGCATTTCGGCTACATCAGGGAGACTCCAATTCGTGAAGTCGCAACGGGCCACGGCGGTGCGCGCTCAATGGGGATGGACTTGGAATGTAACCCTCAACAAGGGATCGGGACCTCCGGGCGGGATCCTGGGATTCTGGTATGATCGCGGTACGTACCGGGGCGATGATCGGCACGACCGTCGGCATTCGTATTTTCTACCAGTCCGCTGTAAGGCGATTCCTTGAGCAGGAGTTGGAGGCTATGGGTCGGTGCCCATCGTGCGGCTATAACCTTCTCACTGGCAATACCAGCGGCGTCTGCCCCGAGTGCGGCACACGGATTTCCCGGAAGCCGGAGGCTGCGGCGTGATGGCGAATAAGCGAGTGGAGAATCCGGGGCGGCGCTTGCGGCTTTGCCCCGGCGTGGGGTGCGCTGGCCGCGGCTGCCATGTCGCCCTCTCTAGCACCAGATTTAGCAAATTTGCGATAAAGCGACGGCTGTTTTTACAGAACGGTCCGGTCGTAACTCAAATTCAAACCGAGAGTAACAATCGTTACAATTGTTGCTAATTCGCAATCAGCAATAATTTTACAAACACTCCATTTCGCTCCACCTTTCGAGCGAAATGGAGTGTTTGGCGGGTCCCGCGCGTAAACCGTGTGGCAGAGCGGATTTCGAGGCGGGCGGGCATGGCCTATCTTCGGGACATGTGGAGCGATCGGAGGGCTCGCGCCGCTAGAGCGCCTTGAGCAGGACCCGGGCAACGCGGTTCAAGCCGCTTTTGGCGCCGGTGACGAACTGGGCGAAGATGCGGTTGGTCACTTCCATGAACTCTTCCATGCCGGCCAGGCGCTGGCAGGTGAGTCGCACCGATTCCTGCTGGGCGGCGTTTTTGCCGAGGGAATCTTCGCCGAGCATTTGCTGGCATTGCTTGATGGTTTCCAGCACCGGGTCCATCTCGCGGCGCTTGCGCTCGGCGGCGATGATGGAGAACATCTCCCAGACGTCGGAGAGGCTCTCGAAATACTCCCGGCGTTCGCCACGTTTGTGCAGGCGGTGGATGATCCCCCAGTCGCACAAGGCCCGCAGGCTCATCGACGCATTCCCCCGGCTGATGTTCAATCGCTCCATCACGTCATCGGTGCAGAGCGGCGTGCCGCAGATGTAGAGCAGCGCGTGGATCTCGGCCATCGTGCGGTTGATGCCCCAGGTCTGGCCCATCTCGCCCCACCGCCGGATGAACAGGTCCTGGGCCACGCGAAGCTGCTGCTGGACGGCGGGCGCCGTAGTAAGGGGTGGCGGGGTGAGGATCGCGGACATGAGGTGCTCCTTCCGGTGCGACGCCGTGCCTGCGACACGCTCGTCGCAATAGACCTTTGAGCACGGTCGCGGGTAAGTCAATCCCCCCTGTCGTCATGCGTCGAAATGCCGCATGAGATTCAGCCCTTCCATTTCTCCAGGGTCAGGCGCCGGCGGGCGCGCTGGGCGTCCGGTTCGGGGACGTGGTGGCGCTGCATCTCGGTGGCAAAGGCTTCTTGGGCCATGTGCTCGAGATGCCAGATGACGATGTCCATGCTGACGGGTTCCGCTCCGGCCGGTCCGTGATACTCGGCGAGGCGCTGCTCGACGCGGGCGAAGAGCTGGTCGGCATCCGGCTTCCAACTGGCGCGGATGGCCTCGGCGGCGGCGAGGATTCCCGGGGACCAGTCCGCCGACGGCTCGATCGCCACGACCAGACGCGCGTCCACCAGCCGTTTCACCGCCGCGTCCACGTTTCGACGGGCCAGTTCCTTGGGCAACATCAAGTACCTCTCGATTCTCCGCCCGGCCTGGAGCGTCCCAAAGCCGCCTGCAACACGGAGGCGCTCACGACGTGACCCTTACATGATCCGCGCGCGAGCCGCCCAAGGCAAGACAATTGCGAGCGAGGTGACGAGTGGCGGTTGGGCAGTCTCAGTTGGCACATGTGTGAGTTCCCAATGCGGATATGGGTGTTTTACCCTATACCGCTGAGAGCCGCGGTTCGCTACGATTTGCCTGTCGGCGGTCCTCCCCGGCGAAGGCTCCCCCCCTCCTTTGCCACCCGCCGACATTTTTTTTGCGCACTCCGGCGCCTTTATTGCGCCCGCGGCGCCGGGTCGACCGATCGTTCGGACCAACCAGCAGCCGCTGCCTGGTTCTGCGGCACCAGAGACTGACCGGTTTCGTCTTCCTTCCGCGTCTGCACCCACTGCAAATACAATCCGTGCGGTGGCGCCGTCGGACCCGATGACTTGCGATCCCGCGCCTCCAGCATTTGCGCGATCGAATCCGGCGGATAGCGGTGAATCCCCACCTGCACCAGCGTCCCAACCATGATCCGCACCATGTTCCACAAAAAGCCGCTCCCCTCGACGCCGATGACGATCCTGGGCGCGCGGAGGCTCACGTCGCAGGCGTGAACGATGCGGATCGCGTTTTCGCGCCCGTGGCCGGGACGGGCGAAGCTGGTGAAGTCGTGACGGCCAACGAACTGGCTGGCCGCCGCCTGCATGGCCTCGATGTCCAGTTGCTGCCAGCGATGCCACGCCAGGTCGTTGAAAAACACCGGGCGGTCATAACCGTTCCAGATCAGATACTGGTATCGCTTGCTGACCGTCGAGCGTTTGGCGTCGAACGTGTCGGCGACTTTCTCGATGTGCCGGATCAGGATGTCGCCCGGCAGATGATGGTTGGCGGCTTTGCGGATGTTGTCCTTGGGGATCTGGATCTGGTCGGTGTCGAAGTGGGCGATCTGACCTTTGGCATGGACGCCGGCATCGGTGCGGGACGAGCCGACGAGCTGCACCGGATGCCCGACGACACCGGCGATCGCCCGCGCCACTTTTTCCTGAATGGTGGGAATCCCCTGGCCGTCCGGGGGCGGCGGGCCGGTGTACGTCTCCATCGCCGGCTGCGCCTGCCAGCCGTGATACCGCGTCCCTCGGTAGGCGATCGTCAGCTTATATCTCTGCGTCGGCATCCGGTGTCGCGGCTCGATCAGTCGCGGCCGAAGCGGGGCATTACGTAGCATACGCCGAGTAGCGCATCTCGCTCCAGGCCACGTCCGCGATTTTAGCACCAGTAGGCCGCCGATCCCCAGCCCGGATGTCCCATGTCCCATGTCCCCCCTCGCCGGAGGGGACATTATGGGACATTATGGGACATTGGCGATTTGCGATCGCCGATGCCGATTTGCGGGAGCGAAAGCACATCCCCGACGTGGCGCAAATGTCGCACATGTCCAACCCGCAAAAAGTGCGACATTTCGCGACATTCGCGACATTTGATGCACTCCATTTTGCAATTGCCGATTGCCGATTGCGATTGAAGCACAGGCGTCAACCGGCTCCAAGGCAAAACCGCGGTCGGCACCGAGGAAGGTCTCGTCCAGGCGGTCCCGGCGTTGGTTCCGACGTTCACCTCGTCCGTCAGTCGGCTCGCCAGGTCGTAATAATCCGCCGAGTAATAATCGCGCGAAGCGAGGTTGCCGCCCGACGGCCCGGCCAGGTCGCCCACGGCAGTCGTCGGATCGTTGTCGAACCGCAGGCGCGTGTTCGTCTCAATCGCGTTTCCGTCGGCGTCGTAGGTGTACAGCATTTGCTGGAGGACGACATCGTTGGTGGTAACGATGGCGTTGTTCCAGGTCTGGGCGGCGCCGTTGATGACGCCACCGTCAGTTATGGACTGCTTGGTCATCCTGCCGGCCAGGTCATAGGCATATTTTGTGACCTGCCCGCCGGGGCTGAAGACCGCCGCCAGTTGCCCACCCGCTCCGTAGTAGTAGTTGGTAGCGAGATTCGGGAGGGCGAGTATCTGCGAGTCTGTCAGGCCCGAGGTGCCGCTGGTCTGGTTGATGTTGTACACCTGCGTTCGATACAATCGGTGCAACTCGTCAAAGCTGTTGACCGTCAGGGCGCGCGCCGACGAGGCGTCGACGGTGGGAATGGCGTCGATGCCAGCGGCGCTGCTGAAATCGCTCAGTGAGATGCCGTCGCCAGAATAGCGATAGGTGCGGACGTCCTCGCCAAGGTTGTCCAGGACGTTGTAGATGATCGGGCGGTTCGTGCCGTCGCTCTCGCTGGATTGAACGCCGTCCTTCTCGGCGATCTGCCGGTCGCGGAAATCATATAAATAGTCGGTCACCCGGTCGTCGGAACTGCTGGTGTCTACGTGGGCCGTGACCTGTGTCAGATTCGAGTCGCCGACGCCGCCGGAATCGTAGACATTGTCCTGCACGTCGACCATGTTGCAGGGGCTGGAGTTGTTGGTCGGCGACCAGTTCAGCCACGTTTCACCGGTCGGCGAATCAAACGTACCCGTCCACTGACTCGTAGGGCGTCCGAGCACGTCATAGAGCGTCCGGTGGATGGTGCCCGTCGGGTCCACGATGCGCGTGAGCCGGCCGTCGCTGTCGTAACCATAAATCGTTGCGGTGTAGTTTCCGGTGGCGCTGTTGTTGGTGGCCACCGCCCCGCCGAGCTGCGCCGGGCCGACCTCGTAGATCAGGTTGGGGGAGTAATAGACGTCGGTCTCGTAGACCTGGCCGATAGTGTTGTACAACTGTCGCGTCAGACTTTCAATCGAATTGAAATCCTCGTTCCCGTCGGGGATGGAAGTGGTCTCGACCGGCGGCGCGATCGTCATTGTGTCATATTCCTCCGCAACGTATGCCGTGCCGTCATCCGTGAGAAATTCGCGGGTGATAGTCACCGGGCCGGTGGTTGTGTAGGTCCCGCTGGTGCCGATCTCATGCCATCCGGGATAGGTGCGAACCTCGTTCCGCACACCATTCTGGTTGCCGATGTCGTTGTAGACGACGTAGGTAACGTTCCCGTTGGGGTCAGTGATCGTGGTTGCCCGGCCGAGGGGGTCGTTACCATATGTCGTCGTCAGATTGAGATGGCCGGTCCCGGCGTCAACCACCCGCTGTGTGACAGCGCCGGTGGCAATGTCGTAGGAGGTCGTTGTGGTGCTGCCAGTGGCGGTGACTTCGGCGGAGATCAGATTGTTGTATTGGTCGTACGTGTAGTTCCAGCCGAAGCTCGCTCCCGGTCCGTTCTCACCGGTCGTCACAGACGGCGAGCTGACCAGGACGACCTCTGGCTGATTTGTCCCTGAGAACCACGTGTTGTATTGATAATCTGTGGATTCGCCGCCCGTGCCATCGGTGTTTCGATAGACTGTATCGGAGCTGACGGGATAAATGGTCACCGAGCCGCTGCTGTGACTCGTATAGGCTCTTTCCCGCTGAAGTATTGGCGTACCAGTTTCACCCTGCTCGACCTGGGCGTCCTCGTAATAGCCTGCAACGCCGCCGCTGCCGGTGCTTGCGTAGTAGTCCGTCAGGTAGATAAGCCCCGTGGTGTCATTCAAATACTGGTAATTGCCGCTAACGTTATGCAGCAAGTCGACATACGCTTCGAGCGTACTGAGGCTGGTGGGGAGCGATACCGCCGATGGCATCGCGGTGAGAATCAGCTGGCCGTTTGAATTGTATTTGTAGAAGGTGCCCCACATGTTGCCGCTGGTGGGGTCGGTGGTCACGTCCAGCATTGGCTCGCCGGCGTAGTTGGAGTACACGGTGTCGGTGCTGGCGTCAGGTTTCGTGACGACTGCCTTTGCGGACCAGTGGTTGAAGTCAGCGGTGTTAGAACTACTTGCATAAGCGAACGTGAACGTACCCTTGCCGTTGGTGGCGTCCCCGCCCAGCCCGTTTGCGATCTGCTGGTACACTCGACCGCTGGAGTCATACGCGAAATAATCATCGGCGTAAGCAGCGATGGTGGATTCGCTTACACCGCCGCCCCCGCCACCGTACGCCATAAGACCGTCCATTCGTCCAAAAGCGTCCCAGCCAAGCGCGTACTTGAGCGCGCCCGCGGGCTGTAAAACGGAGTTACTCCCCTCTGTCACGTGCTCTGTGCCGAGCCAATACCGGTAGGCGGAAGTTTCGATCGCATTCCCATTGGGGTCCTCGACAACGGCTTCGGCGAGGTCGTTGGCATTGCCGCCAGCGTCGCCGGCGATGTAGTAGCCGTACGCGACCTGCCGGGCGATCGCCCACGTGACGCCGTCGTCGGTGCTGCGGCGAAGCTGAACGTTTGTAATCACGGACGCACCGCTGGCGGTGGTCGAGAATGTATAAAGCCATGATTCGATCGTATTGCCGTTGCTGCGCCTTATTTCCGTGATTTGGCCGTTTGAATTGACGCTGGTTACCTGTGTGACGTTACCGTATGGATCGTGCATGCTTCGGAACTGTCCCTCCTGTGCGCCGTTGGCGGAATTGAAGTCGTAAAAATGCGTTTGTGTTCCCGTGCTGTCGGTGAGTACGAACACTGTGGCGCTATCGGGATCGGTGGTGGACACCAGGCTGTCTTGACCGCCGTATCGTTCAACCCAGACGCCGTTGCCGTTCGAGTCGAACCATCGCTGATCGGTCGCGCTCGACACTTCGATGATCGTCTGCGAGGCCCAGCTCGGCCGATTGGGGTCGGCGGTGCTTTCCTGGACGAGTTGCGGGGCCTGATTGAGATACCAGTGGTTACCCAAGGTCCCGACGCCCTGCATGTCGGGGCTCCATGTCCGGGTGACGCCCCATTCGCCGCCGAAGCCATTCGATGACAAGTCGGTAATTTGGTAGGTTACCTGTCCATCGAACATCCGAACGTTTCCGGCTGAGAGCGCTGCGTCTTGCGTGCCGGTCGCATTCGGATTGGCCCTGACGGCCTCGGTACTCAGGTTCGCAGTCGAGAACGGCGCCTCATCGAAATAGTGGGAGCCATTCCCGAACGGATCGGTCGCGGCAAGCAAGACACGTCGTTCGAGCGGTTCACAATCCGAGGCGCGCTGTCGTGAAGTTGCGCAAATCGAGAGATAGCGGCGCAGGGATGAGGTCGCGTGGTTGACCGCGCTGCCGAGACGGCTGCGGGTAGTGGTTCCGAGAGGGCGCATGGATCCTCCATGCAAAATGTCAATGAGCGAGAGACGAGAGGCGACTCCCCGCGGGCACCCCCGCTGGGAATGAATGGGCGTCCTTCTAAACAGCGACCTCAGAACCTGTCAAGGGAAAAATCAATATTTATTGCTCGTGAAGGGTCGCAGGTGTTTGCCGCTGGTTGGGCCTGGTTGATGAAAGACTAAATAAAGTGACGCGAGATTAAATATAAACATAAATTAGCGCCGAGCGACGAACACGTGCATGCGCGCGACCACGGCTGGAACAAGAGTTGGATGGTCGTCGTTCCGTACTGGTCGGCGGCGGCACTTTCAACGTTTTCCTTCCGCCGCGGGGTGCTTGCGCGCAGGGGCAGGTACTGGGAACGGCGTGGCTGCTGCCGGAAATGCGGGTATGATCTCAGGGCCACCGCTGACAAATGTCCTGAATGCGGCACGCAAGCCCCGGAGCGCGAGGCGCGATGTCGAATGGGCAGGTGAGGAGGCGCACGATGAACGGAATCAATCAAGGATTTCAGGATAACGGCGATTCTCTGTGGATCGGTACGGCGTTCGATCTCGATCCGTTTGAGGTGCGACCGCGGCCGCAGGAGATTGCATGCGCGGATCCGGAGTGGTCGGTTTGCTTTGGCCCGGACGAGTCCGCGTGCGACTCTGCGCGGGCGCGCGACCAGTGACACACCCCGCGCGTTCATTCGGGCCCGAAGCGAGGCATGACATAGCAGTACGCTGTGTACCGCATCTCGCTCCAGGCCACCTCCGCAGTTTTAGCACCGGGATACAGCGGGATGCGAACCGGCGTGAACTTCACCCGCACGCGGATCGCCTCCCTTCCGGCAGTCAAATCGCGGCCGATCAGGAATTCGTCGTCGCGGAACCGGCGATCTGACGTCTCGACGACATGCTGGGTTGCGCCAAGCTCGCCTCTGGGATTTGAATAGACGCAGGTATTGGAACCGGCCAGATACCAGATGCCGGCGGGCTTCCAGATTCCCGAAACTTCGCCGTTCCCATCGACTGCCGCGACGGAAACTTCGGTGCGCTGGTTGGGAAACTGGTAATCGAGCTTTCGCCGAAGCATCACGCCGAGATTGTCGGGCCGGAGCCGGAGGGTGAATTCGGAGACCCCGATGGTCGTGCGGCCGTGGTCCGTTGTGGCAGGAAAAATCTCCCGGTCCTTCAGCTTGTCGACTCCCCACTCGTAGCGCGAGGTCAATTCATACGGCTGCGACGCCTGGGGTGAAGAATAGTGGTGCACCTTTTCGCTTTGTTCGTCGCCGATCGAAAGCTCATCGGTTTGGATCAGTGACGGCGCGGGGAGTGCATACCAGTAGGCGATGGTTTCATAGTGCTCGACGGATTCATTGGTGCCGCCGTGCTCGAGGGTGATGCGGGCGTTTTTGCCGAAGGGCATGAGATCGGCCAGGAGGAACCGATAAGCGGATTCGATCTTGTCAAGATCGTTTTTTGCTTCCTTCGCGTTTTTCGCGCCGCACGGATGGCCGGCAAAGGGCAAGGTCATATTCTGCCCACCCCAGTAATCCCCGCCGCCGGCCCATTCCTCCGTGCCGGTGCCCTGCGCCTGCGGCGTGAAGCTGTCGTCGAAATAAAAACGCGGATCGCCTTCCAGCGTGCCGAGGTTGGCGTTGTGGGAGAAAATGAACGAGGTGCCGATGAACGAGCCGGACCAGTCGCCGCCCCCTTCGGTTTGCCGCGTGTCGAGCAGGACCAGATCGGCGCCCAGTCGCGGGTGCGGGTGGTCGCGATAGGTCGCGTGGAAATAGCCGACGTGATTGGGCGGCTCCAGACAGGGCTGATACCGGATCGCGTAGGAAACGTCGATCTGCCGGTCGCTGGCATTGTCCAGCTCGATTTTCGCCGAGCGGAAAAAGGGCATCGGGAAGAAGCAGTTGAGAACGACCCGCTCGCCCTGTTCGCGCACGCCCACCGGAAACGCGCGAACCAGCTCGCGGCGGCCGTCGCGGTTGTAAAGCGTGCCTGCGCCGAAAAACAATGGGATCGGCACGTCGACTGACGGCTCCGCGCGATCGTCCCACCAGATCCGCAGCCGCACCTTCGCCAGATCGATCGCGGCGTCCTTCGGCGCCGTCAGCTCGATGTCCCGAATGACCTTCGCGCCGGCAAGCTGGAGCAGTTGTCCGTGGCTTTGCGGGCCGGCAGAAATACTTCCGCTTGCCGACGACACCGACAGCCCCGCCGTCAGATCGGTGCCGGCCTTATCGAGCAGCTCCAGCACGTCCTTGTCCGGCGGTGTCTTTCCATCCCACGTCCGGATTGGCTGCGACAGCTTCGTGCCGGGCACGAACTGCTCGTAAATGTAATAGCCGGTCCCGTAGTGTGTGCGCGCATAGGCCATCTGGAACGAATTCTCGAATCCGATGGGGACCCAACTGAGATCAGCGCCGCGGGTGTCGGCCCAGGTCCAGGCGAGCGGACGGGGGAACATCTCGTGCGGCTCAAAGACGGCATTTTTGGCGGGGTGAAGAGGATCAGCAGTGCTGGTCTCGCTAACCACGTGATCGGTCCCGTCGACGACGTAGTGCCAGGGGCTGCCGTGCCAATGGTTGTAGCGCACGAAGCACAGCAGTCCCGGGCCCTGCACGTCGAGAGTGACGTTGAAATCGTCTCGAAGCTGATAGAGGAAATGGCTGGCGTCGGCGCCTTCGTTGCCTCCCTGGCGGTCGTAGGTGCCGCGCATGTACGTCCGCTGGCCGATCCGCTGCTGGGGCCAGCGATCCCACATTCGATAAGCATCCAATCCGACAGGAATGACCGGCGGCTCGTCGGCCGCCGCAGCGGAGCGAGCGATCAACAATGCGATCAGGTAAAATGCGACTTTGGTTCGCATGTCATTCGTCCCGTTGTCCGTCCCAAGTCCAGAGGATGGCGTTCTTGACCAGCGACTGTGCGTAGCCGGGATCGTAACCCAGGATTCCCCAGGTCTGGGTTCCCAGCAGGCCAGTCGTGAGATCGAGCGAGGTGAAAATGACGTGGCCGCGGCCGGACCGGAGTTCTTCAGGAAAATCGGCGCGGGCGCCGAGCGTGTCGACCGCGAACAGCCGCAGGCGCGGATGATAGAGGTCTTCCATCCCTTTATTCGTGGGTGTGAGCAACGGGTGGGCCGGCGTGATGAGGCGCGAGGAGCGGTCGGAAAAGACTTTGTAAAACAGAGCGCTTTGCAGCCCCTGGGCAAAGGGCCCGGTTCCGCCCGCCGTGTCGATCAGCAGGACGCCTCCGGCGTCGACATAGGCCCGGACGGCGGCGGATTCGTCGTCGGTCAGGTCGTAACGCGCGGTGCCGGTCAATGCCGCGAATGGAACGTCGCCGGGTCTCAGATCGCGCAACGGGATCGTCTTGATTTGCAGACCATACCCGGTGTTGAGCTGGAACCAGCGGGAAAATCGCTCCCATGCCGCGGGCTCGGGATCCCAGTTGCCGGCGTAGCTCAGGCGCGCGACCGGGAAGACGGCCGTCGGGGCGGCGGTCACCTTTGGAATGTAATCCGACACCAGGCGGTTGCGAAGATCGCGCTTGCCCGCGGCGTAGATGAACAGGTTCGCGCCGAACTGAAACGGCATCGGCTTGTTCCTGTCATCCCGGATTTCCCAGTAGCGGGACAGGTCGGCGCTCGAATGCAGCATCAGGATGCGCGAGCCGTTGCTCACGTACTTCAATCCCGGAATCGGCGAGAGCTTGAACATCGTGCTGTAGAGCAGGTGATTGTCGGGAAGGTTCTGAAGCTCGTAGCTGGGAAACAGCGTCTGCGCCAGGTGCGCTGCAAATTCGTTGAAGGGTTTTGAATCGCCATCGGCCTGCGTGAACAGCAGGCCGCCGTTCTGGACGAAACTGCGGATTTTGTCGTATTCCTTCTGTGAAAACACCAGCTTCTGGTGGCTGGCGAGGTAGAGGATGGGTGAGTCCATCCAGTCGGTCCAGTCGTTCTCGAGGGAGACGGCCTGCCAGTTGAGCGGCCGCTCGAGCTGCCGCGAGGCGAAGCGCGCCAGGTTGGCCAGGTCGCGCGGGCGGTTGGCCCAGAAGCCGTCGAAGCGCAGCTTGTTCATGAGGATCGGGTGGCGGCCGCGGGCCAGGAACAGCAGGTCATAGGCAGTATCAACGATCGGCCCGTTGCTGGCCATGAACCGGGGCAGCCGACCCATCGGCCCGAAGCCAAACCCGTCGCCCCCGGGCGCAACCGGCTGGCCCTCCCAGTGTCCGTCGCCAAACTGAAGGTCGATGGTCGACGCGGCCAGCTCGCGATACCAATCATGGGTGCCGAAGTATTTAAACCCCGACGCCAGGCCCACGCGCTCCAGGCCGTAGAGGTCGTAGGGGCCGTGGTCGAGGTTGATGCAGTTGTCGCCGTGCTCGAGCCATTTCAGGCCGGCGGCGATGGCGGGGGTAAACGGCTCGCGGCCGACGTTCCCATCGAAGCGCGCCGGCTCCAGCCAGTCCTGGGCGACGAACAGCGACGCCAGGCCGGCGCAGGTCATCGAGTGCGTGCCGCTGGTGCCGCCCTGGTAGTAGTCCCACTGGCCGTTGGCCGCCTGCGACTGCTGCCAGTGATTTCGAACCGCCGCCCAATAGGCGTCCGGGACCTCGCGGCCGGTCTCGGCCGCCGACCACACCCCCAACACCCCGTACTGCGAATTGGAGTTGTCCCACCGGGAGAATCCCGACCGGTCGGTCCGCCGCAGCGTGTAGGTGTACCCGCCCTGGGTTGACCCGCGGATCAGCGCCGCGGCGTCGGTCGAGAGGATCTGGCGGTCCTCCGGCCGATCGTAAACCGCCAGCGCCGTCGCCCGCAGCGCCCGGGAGTAGGTCTCCCAGTGGTAAGTGGAGAGCGGCAGGCTCTTCATGGCATTGATCATCCCCTTGATCAACGGTTCCTTGGGGTTGAGGCGCGGATCATCAATCGCCTGCCCGGCCTGCAACAGCGCGTAGACGCACAGCACGTCCTGGCCCATCGCCAGGCTGTCTGGATTGGTCGCCACGCTTTCGAGCAGGCCGGTCCGCGGATCGAATTGCCCCAGGAGATAATCGACGCCGCGTTTGATCGATTCGCCGATTCTCGCATCGGTCAGACTCGTCGAGTGTATCTGGATGGGAGCGATCGGCGGACGCTTGGCGATCGGAGCCGCCTTGGAATTTGACGAAACGATCGCTCGCGGCTGCGTGGTTGACGCCGATTGTGCGACCTGGGTTGTCGAACGTGAGGCGGGCAAGGCTCCGGTCGTCGAGGCTGCCGAAGACGGACGCGAGGCAGGTCGAGTGAGCTGGGTGGTGGCAACTGAAGTCGCGTAAGGCGACGAGACTTTGATTGCACGACCCACTGGGGCACTGGTCGGCTGCATCGGGTCGGGGGCCAACGCATGCCCAGCTCGGGCGGCGACGGACGCCACCGGAGGATGCCTTGCATCGGAAAGCGCCCGACCCGTCAAAACCGCGCCGACCACCACACCAATTCCGACCAACGTGAGCAAAATCACCATGGCCGCTCGAAACCAGATGGATCGGCGTTGGCCAACCTCGCTCGCGGCGGCGCCTCCTGAATCTGGATCGGTGTTGGCAACTGCACGCAGCCTGGGAACCGTGTATCGCGCCCCACAGGCGACGCACACGACCGGAAAACCCGCCTCGCTCTCCGGCATCCGGGTGATCTTGCTGCAAGCGGGGCATCGGACATTCATCGGAGCTTGATCCTTGGTGCGTAGCTGCACAGGATTGTACAGTCTTTCAAGAGAGGCGGGTTATGAGGGAACGGTTATGGGTGATGACGCTTGTCATCTCGACGACAACCGCCGCCGTCCGCGCGCAACAGTGGGACTGGGGCGCCGCCACGCCTGAAAGCCAGGGCATGAGCTCGGCGGCGCTCCAGCAGGCGTGGGAGCAGCTCAAGGCGCGCTCCACAACGGGATTCCTGGTCATTCGCAACGACTGCGTCGTCTTCGAGCACTACGCCCCGGGGTGGGATCGGCACAGGCCGCACGGCACGGCCTCCATGGCCAAGGCCCTGGTGGGCGGCACGTCGCTGATGGTGGCCATGACTGACGGCCTCATTCGCCCGGATGACCCGGCCAAGAAGTTCGTCCCGCAATGGCGCGACGTCCCGCGCAGGAAGGACATCCTCATCCGCCATCTGGCCACCCATACGTCCGGCATCGAGGACGCCGAGCAGGACGAGCTTCCTCATGACCAGCTCACCGGCTGGAAGGGCGATTTCTGGAAACGCCGGCCGGCG
>DATHPP010000003.1:0-15141 GCA_035483795.1 Tepidisphaeraceae bacterium
GGCGTCGTTTGTGCCGGGGCGGGAGGTGGCGGTTTCGATTTCGGTGGAAGGTGTTCGGTCCGCGGCGTCGGCGCGGATGTTTTACCGGCATGTGAATCAGGCCGAGGCGTGGCAGAGTGCGGCGATGAGCGTGGAGGACAAAACGCAGCGTGCGGTGATCCCGGCAGCTTATTCGCAGTCACTCTTTCCACTGCAATACTATTTTGAGATTCACAAGAGGCCGGACGACATTCCCGCGCTTTATCCGGGGCTGGGGCCTTCCCTGATGAATCAGCCTTATTTCGTAGTGCGGCAGTCGCGGTAGGGCTTGTCGTGGCACGGGCTTCCAGCCCGTGCTTGTGGGTTGCGTGGACAAAGATCTCCCGACCGGAGGTTCTCGTAATCGATCATCACCAGCACGGGCTGGAAGCGCTGGAAGCCCGTGCCACGGGAATCATTTCGCGTTGCACCAATTCTCCCATATCAGGCGGTAGGCTGTTTCGATGTCGCGAGCAAACTGGGCGGCGTCCATCAAAGGTGAGCGGCTCACGCGCTGGCGCAGAGATCCGCGGATTTCGGCCAGTCGCGGTAGATCACCAGCCAATTCCACGGCGATCTGCGCGTAGCGATTGGGGTCGGCGGTCACCAGTTCCGGCATCCCCAGGTTGGAAAGAATGCTCAGGCCGCCACGGGAGACGGCGGTCTTGCCGGTGAGGCTCACGACCGGCACGCCCATCCACAACGCGTCGCAGGTCGTTGTCCCGCCGGCATAGGGAAACGGGTCGAGTGCGATGTCGATCTGGTTGTACTGCTCGAAGTATCTTGAGCCGGTCATGTAGGAGACGAACTGGAGTCGATCCCGATCGAGCCCTTCGCGGGCGAGCAAGTCGCGCGCTTTCTCGCGATGCCTACCTTCGAGCGAATGCACGATCAGCCGCGACTGCGGAACTTCGCGCAGGATTTGTGCCCATACGTGCAGGGTGGGCTCGGTGACCTTGGCGTAGGTGTTGAGACAGCCGAACGTCACTGAGCCCACGGCCAGCGCCGGCAGTGGACCAACCGGCGGCGCGATCTGCGGCTCGGCATAGCACCAGTAGGTTCGCGGCAGGCGGATCGTCCGCTCGAAGTAGACGCTTTCGTCGCCGCCAGGCGGATCCAGAAACGGATCGCTCAGGCGGTAATCCATGGTATCCAATCCGCTGGTGCTACAGTAGGCCAGATAGCTGACCTGCACCGGCGCCGGCTTTTGCGCGAAGGCCATCATCCGGCCGGTCCGGGCGTGCATCGAGAGATCGACGAGGATGTCGATCCGGTCCTGGCGCACCTGCTCGGCAAACCGCGGGTCGGATATTCCCAGCATGTTGCGCCATTGGGACGCATGGCTGCGAAGCTGGTCGGTCATTGCGTCGGGCCGGAGCGTGTCGGAATAGCAGTAGATCTCGAACTGCCCGCGATCATGGTTCGCCAGGAGCGGCAGCATGAACCGTCCGACGGCGTGGTGCCGCAGGTCGCAGGAGACGTAGCCGATGCGCAGCCGGCGCTCCGGGGAGCGATCATTGAGGTGGGGGCGGATCGCGGCGGCCAGCGGGCGGGCATAGCGCTGGTTCCATCGCACGTGCTCCTCGAAAATCCGGCGGGCGTCGTAGTCGGGATGAAAGTGAAGCGCGTAGAGGAGATTTCCGCCGATCCATGGGGTGCCGGTCAATTCCTCGGCCTTGCGGTAGGATTGGATCGATTCGTCAAGCTCTCCGGCGTCGCGCAAGGCGCCTGCCAGGCTGGCCCAGGCCTGGCCAAACTGCGGGTTGAGGGCGATCGCCCGGCGGTAGGCTTCGATCGCAGCATCGAGCTGTCCGGTGTCCTTGAGGGCGCTGCCGCGATTGGCGTGCGCTTCGTCGAACTCGGGTCGCAGCGCGATCGCCCGGTCATAGGATTCGATGGCGGCGCGGGGATCGCCGCTCTGGCGCAGGGCGTTGGCAAGATAGAAATGCGAGTGGGCGTCGTCCCGACTCAGCGCGACGGCGCGGTCGGCCTCGGCGACGGCTTCCTTCAGCTGTCCCATCTCCAGCAGCACGGCGCTGAGATTGCTGCGGATTTGCGGGAGCTGCGGCGCCAGCGCCGCCGCCTGGCGATAGCAGCGCATCGCCTGTTCCGGATCCTGTCGTTCGTGATAGATGCTGCCCAGATTGTTGTGGGCTTCGGGCCAGTTGGGCCGGAGTGCGATCGCCCGCTGATAAGCAGCGATGGCCTGATCCGAGTCGCCGTTGGAATGCAGCGCGTTTCCGAGATTGAACCACGCATCGGCGTGGGCGGGTGCAAGTGAAGTGGCCTGTTGCAATGCTGCCATTGCCTCATCGACCCGGCCGAGCTGCATCAGCGCATTGCCCAGGTTGTAATGCGCCTGGGCCAGGTCGGGCCGCAGCTCGATCGCCCGTCGAAGGGGGACAATGGCCTGCTCAAATCGTTTTTGGCCGGCGAGCACAGCGCCGAGGTTGATCTGGCAATCCGCGGCGTCCGGACTGAGGGCGACGGCCCTCTGCAGAAGCTCGATTGCCTCCTGCCCGCGGCCGGATTGGTGGGCGAGAATTCCAAGCCGCTGGAGCACGTCGGCGCGGGCGGGCTCGAGGGCGAGAAGCTGGCGGTAAAGCCGCTCGGCTTCCTGGAGTTGTCCAGACTGGTGAAGCTGCGTCGCCCGCTCGAAAATCTGTGAAGTGCCCGATTGCGGCATCCTGTAACACACGTGATGCACGTGACACAGGTTTGCAACCCGTGCATACGGCTCGAAACGAAAAGAGAACCCGGATTTTAGAATCAACTCAAGGTTTACGTCGCCCGGCACGGGTTAAAAACCCGTGTCACATGAATCTTGGCACGGTTTGGAAACGCGTGTCAGATGAATCTACTCGATCCTGTATGGTTTCACCCCCGTGAGCTCGTCGAGGCGTACGGGCTCGATCCCGCGGTCGCGGAGGCCGGCGACGAGCGGACGGATGGCGGCGACGGTGACGAGCGGATCGCGGCGGCTCTGTGGGCTGACCCCGTCGTGCAGGGCGATGATGTCGCCGGCACGGGCCCGCGGGAGAACGCGGTCGAGGATGCGCTGCGAACAGGTGGCGATGCCGTCCCGCGCCCGGCGGTTCCAGGTGACCACCGTGTGCGTCCGGGCGGCGCGGGCGATCATCCAGGTTTTGGCGCCCAGCGGCGGGCGAAACAGCTTCGGCCACGTGCCGATCACCTGCTCGATCACCTGGTCGGTGCGATCGATCTGGTCGTGCCAGAAATTTTGCCCACATAGAAAGCCCAGCCCGATGTGGTCGAAGCTGTGGTTGCCGACGATATGGCCCTGCTGGTGAATCCGCAGGAGCAGCCGCGGGTTTTCCCGGGCGGTCTTTCCGATGACGAAGAACGAGGCCTTGACGTTCAATTCGGCAAGCACATCGAGAATGCGGTCGGTCGCGCCGGGGAGCGGGCCATCGTCAAAGGTGAGGGCGACCCGCGGCGGCGCGGCGGACCGGCCCCGCGAGATGATGGGACCCCAAAACTTCGAGGCGGGCCAGAAGACGGGGTAGCAGATTCCCGCCGTCGCCGCCCCGGCGGTCAGGGCAAGTTCCACAAGCTGGGGCATCGTCGCAACCACCGCGTCACCTGATACTCGGAACAAATCCCGGCTCGACAACCGCCAGCACCTGCCCGGTCCTGAGCGGTTTATCGACACGCCCGGTCATCGACATGACGAACGTCGCGCTGTTGACCTGGTTGAGTGAGCCGTGCGTGGAAGCCATGCTGATGAACTTTTCGAATTCTTTTCTCCCGGCGGCATAGCCGTCGCGGAGGGTGAGCATGATTTCCGGCGGATCGACGACGCTCCCATGAAACGCATCCCACAGCCGTCGCGGGCCGTCAGGATATTCCTGATCCAATGTCGCGTTGAACCAGTCGTCATCGGAGATGAACCCGTCGGCGTCCACCTTGTGAGCTTCCCGCAGCTTGGCGATCACCGGTTCATAATCCAGCACGTCATCATCTATCGGCAGGTATCGCAGCTTGTGTTGATGCTGCTCGATGGCGGCAGCGCCCCTGGCGCTTCGGACGATCAGCCGGGCGCCGTCCTGGAAGATCGCCAGATTGACCTGCGGGCAGGCGGTCAGCGCCGCGGCGACCGGGGCGGCGTTGTTCGTGCGAACTCCGACGTAAGTCACCAGGCCCTGAAGCTCCAGGACGACGTCGCTCGGACTGCGCAGCTGATCGGCCACGTGAAAGCCGGCCTTTTGCAGGAACGGCGCCAGATCGACATTGGTCGTGGCCTTGAGATTGTGCCCGTGATCGGCCAAGAGTGTAATTTTCACCGCGCCTTGCCGCTCGTAAAGAATCTGAACGCACATTTGATCGACTCCGTCGAGAACCTGCTGGAGTCCGTCGCGGCCGTACTTGCTCAACATGCCCGAAGCGCTTGCGAAATAGACGACCGTGACGCGGCTGGGGTTCTGGTCGAAGGCCTTCTTGGCCAGGGCGAGTTCCGCCTGGTACCAGTCGCGCGGGTGGAGGTAGGCAAGCCCTGACTGATACATCGACATGTCGTAGTCGAGGCGGCGTTCCCAGGGCTCACGATACCCGTCCAGCAGGCGCTGCCACATCGTGTCGGCCTGTGCGTGATCGTCGCGTTCGTAGTAGTCGTCGACAAATCCGGGGAGCGGCGGCGCGCCCAGCAGCCTCGAATAGCAGATCTCCGTGAGCGACGGGAACGGCGGGATCACCTTCTGCGGAGGATCGCACCAGCGGAATCCGCCGGCCTCGTACCGCTCGACCATCGAATGATAGGGGATCGAATCCAGCAGGATGATCAGATGGGGGACGTCGTCGTTGGCGTACTCGGCCAACGGGTAGATCCGGTTGAATCGGCCCGTGCCGGCGTCATCGTAGGCGACCGATTCGACCCGGCCGCTTGGGTCGGACAGTAGGGCAAAATCGGGGCGGCCGCGGTGATGCACGTCGTAGAAGAACCCGCGGCGGGAAATCTCGACCGGCCTCTTTGGAAAGGTGAGGCGTTCCGACGGCGCGGAGCAGCCGCACACCAAAAAGCAGAGAATGGGACAGAGCACGATTTTCACTCGCGACGCGAGAGACTAAACAAAAGCGGGACCAGAAGGAACAGGACGCCCGCCAGGCACGCCCCGATGCCCGCGGCGGCGGCGATCCCCAGCGACCGCTCGGCAGGCACGCTCGCCCCCAGCAGGGAGATGTAGCCCAGGATTGTGGCGACGGCGCAGACGATGACGGCGTGAGTTGGCGGCCCGATTTGCATGGCGATCTGCTCGCCGGTCTGGGCGCGGACGCGCCGCAGCCGGGCCGCGTTCGCCAAGAATATCCCGTAATCGACGTCGATGCCGACGAGCAGCGGGATGGCGACGAGGTTGACCATGTTGAGCTTCTGCCCGGCAAATCCGAGGGCGGCGGCGGCGGTGACCATGCCGAAGATCGCCGGGACCAGCGACAGCAGCGCGTCGGCCAGGCTGCGAAAGTGGATCGCAAGATAAACGGTGACGATGGCAATGGCGGCCAGGATCAGGCGGGGTAGTTCCCGTCGGACGGTCTGCTCGGCGTCGTGGCCGGCGACGCTCAGGCCGGTGACCGTCGCGCCGCTCAGGTCGTTTAGCGCCGCGCGGACGCTGTGGATCGCGGCGTCGGTCGCCTGGCGATCTCGACCCAGGACGGTGTCGGTGAAGACGATCGTGATCGCTTGCGTCGAAGGCTTTCCCTCAAACGCCGAGCCGGGCAAAACGGTCTCGGCCACGCGCCGGTAGCGGAGCAGATCAGAAATTCCCGGGGGAGATTGGTTGGTCAGGAGCGTCCGCAGAAACTTGGAGTATCCGTCAAATGCCGGCTCGGCAAAGCCGTTCTGCTCGAGCGCCGCGTGGAAATCCGCAAGGACCCGGTCCGCCTCGTCCGGGCCGATGGCGGCTTTTCGCGCCGCGACGAACCGCGGGTCGGGAAGCAGGCTCGGCAGACCGAAGGTACCGACAATGCCGGGGTTTGGCGATTGCCCAAGACGATCATTCACCTGGTACGCGAGGGTGAGAAGTTTTTCGGGCGACTCGGCGTGCAGGTAGATCGTCAGTGAGTCCGGGGAAATTCCAAATTCGCGAACGATGTCGTCCTGCGCTGCGATTGCCGGGCTGGGGCTGGGGTGCATGACGGTCAGATCGGATTCAAACGGGATCGATGCGTGTCCCGACGCGATGCAGATAAGGGCTGCAAGCAAAACCGTCAGTGAGAGCGCGATCCAAAGCCGATGCCGGCGTCGCAGTTGCCGGACGAGAGCGTTGGCGCCTAATCGAAGACGGCTTTGGACCGTCGTGCCACGGCGGTCGGTCAACATGAGCGTGGTGGGCAGGATCAGCACCGCGCATACAAATGCACCGCTCAAGCCCAGCGTTCCAACGATCGCGAAATCGCGCAGCGCCGCGACCTTCGAGCAGCCGATCGCGACAAAACCGACGACCGAAGTGGCCCACGCGGCCAGCACCGCCGGGCTCATTTCTACCGCGGAGCGAGTTGCCGCCAGGCGCGGCTCGTCGCCACTCGCGCGGCGGCTCTCGTACATGGAAATCAGTTGAACCGAATAATCGATGCCCATCCCGGCGAGCACCGCGCCCAGCACCGCTGTCAGCGGCGTCAACGTTTGCCAGAACATCGCATAAATGCCAAATCCCAGCAGGATCCCCAGACCCACTGGGCCGAACGCCAGGGCGAATAGCGCGAACGCGTTTCGATACGCGATCAGGAACAGCAACTGAAGCAGAACGATCGACCCGATCACGGTTTCGATCATGTCGCGGCGGATCGCCCGCTCGCTTTGGGCGGCAATGGCATAGGCACCGGCATACTCGAGCTTCAAAGCATCGCTGTTGGCGGCGGCGCCGGCCCGGGCGACGCCTTCTGTCAGCTTCCGGGCAAATTCAAGGTTGTTGGGCGGCTGTTTTCCGATCACGCGGATGAGCAGGGCTTTCCCGTCGGGAGAGAGGAAAGCGTCCCCATTTTTGTAAGTATGGAACGGCCGCTGGCCGGCGAGACGGTCGAGAAAGAATTCGTGAAGGCGCAGGGGATCGTGCGCCACGGTCTTGGCCATTGCCCCGGCGGCGGGGCCGGGCGTGGCCAAAAGCGTTCGGTCGCGCGCGACCTGGGCGAAGATTTCCTGGCGGCTTAGCCGTCTTCGAGCGGCGTCGAAGGCCGCGTCGTCCAGGTAATAAATCGCCGCCGGCGCGACGACCTTCTCCACGAACGCCCGGCTTTGCTCATCGGCGCTGAAGAGAACTCCGTCGGCCAGCGCTTCGAGCGGAGGATCGCGACGGACCTCGGCCTCGAAACGTTGCGCGAATGCCAGCAGCCGATCGGGATCGGCTCCGCTTACGTCTTGCGGAAGGCTCGCCAGCACGAGCAACTGATCCGCGGCGGGGAAATCGTTGAGGACATGGGCCAGCGCCGCTGCCGAAGGATCGCTCTTGGAGAACATGGCCTCCAGCGACGTATCGGGATGAATCCGCTGGATCCAGAGACCGGCCAACACCGCCGCCACACATGCAGCCGCCAGCGCCGTCCCTACGTGCCCGAGAGGCCACAGCACCAACGACCGGAAAAAAATAGCTCCCGACCCTATTTTTTCCCGGGCGGGGAAAATAGGGTCGGGAGCTATTTTCCGGTCCGCCCGGGGGCGCTTCATGGCACCTTCTCCGCGCCGTGCGGCGGAATGAAGGCGCCGGGTGGCAGCGGGGAGTTGATTTGCATGCTGCGGAGTTCGATCTCGATCCGGCTGCCGTCATTGATCGCAACCATGCGTGTCGGCCAGACGACGCCGGCAAATTCGGCATAGCTGCTTAGATCGAGCGTGAAGCGCACATGGCCCGTGGTATCGATCATGCGATACTGGCGGACGGTGAGCGTTGAGCGGTCGATTTGGGCGATCAATTCGCCTTCCGAGGTGTGTTCTGTCAGCTCAAAAACCGCGCCGCCGGGGTCGTGCGTCTGGAGATCGGAACGTTCGAAAAACTCGGGGCCGAAAAGTGAAAGCGAATGTGCCAGTTGAGCTGTGCTCAAGCCGGCCGGTAGCACTTGCTCCCGGCGATGGGGATCCCCAGGAACTTCCAGCCAGAGTCCCGCCTTGGTCAGGGTCAGATCAAAGACGGCCTGGTTGAATTTCCACGCCCGGAGCCGGACCGATTTTTCCGGGAGCGATAGTGCAATCGCGCTATCGAGGCGGACGGATTGACCATCGGGACGGGTGAGAATGATCGTGCACGCAGAGCTGACACTTTGGACTGCTTGAGCGCGATGTTCCATCAGCCGCACGGCAGTCCGGGCATCGGTCCATGGATACACCGGTATCTGTTCTCGGGGCGGAGCAGTGCAGCCGTAAGAAAGCAGAATCAGCGTCAGCGCGCAACGCCATGAGCCGGCCGTCGCCCGCAACCTCATGGCGTCTCCACCAGTCGGCGGAGCACCTTTCCCGCTGGAGAAGTGGGGAGGCTGGGGCGAATTTCAAAAACGCGCGGCACCTTGTAAGCGCTCAGATGCTCGCGGGCGAACCTGCGGACAGCCTGGACCGAAACCTCAACGTCCGGGGCTGCGGGGGTCAGGATTGCCTTGAGGCGTTGGACGGTTTCGCTCAATCGCATTGGTACAACGACGCAGGCGCCGACGTCCGGATGGCGGGAGAGGACGGATTCCACTTCAAGCGGGTTGACCTTTCGGCCGCCGATGTCGATGAGCAGCTTGAGGCGTCCGGTGACGGTCAGGGTGCCGGCCGTGTCGCGAGTGCCGAGGTCGCCGGTCAGGAAATGCCCGTCGATCACGGGCGGTTGCTCGCCGTCGAGGTATCCGCTCAACATCGAAGGGGCACGGATTGCGATGACGCCTTCTTCGCCGACGGGCAGTAAAATACTGGATTCTGGATCATCGGCATCGAGTATTCTGATGGATACGTCGTCCATCGGCGCACCCACACTTGCCGGGTTGAAAGTCGCGGCTTTGGGATTATTGAAAGTGACCGAGCCGATCTCGGTTGCGCCGTAGACCTGGCCGATGCAAAGGCCGAATTTTTCCTGGAAGGCGTCAAACGTCGTGCGGGGAAGGGGCGCTCCGGCGGAGTAGACTTGGCGCAACGTTGGAAATGCCAGGCCGCTCGTTTGACACAGCATCTCGAACATGAACGGCACGCCCGGCAGGATCGTGATTTTGCCGTCGCGAAGCTCGCGGATGACCGTGGAGAGATCGAATCGCTCGCATACCTGGACGCACGAACCGGCGCCGACCGGTGCGAGCAGACCGTGCTCCATGCCGTACGAGTGACAGAGCGGTACGGCTGCCAACACATGGTCGGCCTGGTCAAAACCGCAGGCGCGAATCGTGTTTCGCGAGACGGCGTCGAGCGATGCGCCATCGCGACGGACAATTTTCGGCTGCGAAGTCGTCCCGGAACTGTGCAGGAGCAGCGCGGGGCCTGGGCGCGCTGCCGGCGGCCAGACCGGATCGAACAGCACGACGGCGTTCTCGGACAATTCGGGCAGGGTGCAGGATCGTCGAAATAAGCTTTGTAGCGCGCTCGAGGGTTCGGCGTCGACGATGGCGGCGGCGCAGGCAGAGCGCCGGGCGGCGGATTCAATCTCCGGCGCGGCGGAATCGGCAGCCATGGGAAGCACCGTGGCTTCCGCCGACAGAACGCCGAGAAATGCCGCGACGTACTCGGGGCGGTTTGGATAGCAGAGCAGGACCGTGCTACCTTCGGGAAGTAGCCGGCGGATGGTCGTAGTGATCGCCCCGATGCGATCGCATAACTGGTGGCGGCTTAGGACGAGCGGTGGCGGGCAGCCGACCGATTGCACCGCCGGCGCATCCGGGGCGGCCTGGGCGTGGGCGTCGAGTTCTTGCAGGAGACGCAACATCATCCGCGAGCTGGCGAAGATACCCCCTCAAGCAGCGAAAATCGATTCCGCCGCGGCACCAGCGGGAAATGCCGATTCAGGATGCGGCACGCCTCGAACAGCCATAGGCGCCACCGGAGACAAAAGGGCGGCCGCGGAAAGACGTTTCCGGCGAGGATCGAAAGAATCGCGCAGTGGACCTTCATCGGTCCGGTCCCGTTGAGAAACAATTCGCGGAAGGAGTGGTCGTAGTATTGTCGGATCAGGCGGAAAAAGACGCTGGTGCTGCCGTCGATGAATCGGATGTACTGGCGCCGGGCAGCGGCTGGGCTGGTCGAGCCTCTCAGCAGCCGCGTCACTCGTGCCGCGGCCTGCTGGCCGGACATCATCGCCAGGCACACACCGGTGGAGAAGATCGGGTCCATGAACGCCGCCGCATCGCCCACCAGGAAATAGCCGGGACCCGCGTAAGGCCGGCAGCGATAGCTGAAATCCGCCGTCACGATATTTGTTTCGATACCACTTGCGCTTTTCATCCGTTCCCTCACCGCCGGGCATCGCTGGATCGCCCACTGCAAAACGCAGTTGGCCGGCACATCGAGCGTGCGCGCTACCTTCGGATCAAGCACGAGGCCGACGCTGGTCCGCTTCTCGTCCAACGGGATGAGCCAGAACCAGCCTTCCTTGCACATGACGATCAGGGGATAGCCGCCTTCGATGCCGGCGGGGCGATCGACGTTCTCAAAATGGTTGAAATACGCCACCTTTTGCAGGTGGCGATCGGTGCACGCCACCCGCGTCCCCAGGTGGCGGCCGACGACTGTGCCCTGCCCGCTGGCATCGAGGAGCCATCGGGCGGAGATTTCGCGGTTGTCGGCTTCGACGGCGACGTAGCCGTCGTTCAATCGCACGATGCGCTTGACTGTCGTGTTTTCCAGGACGGTCGCGCCGGCATCCTTCACGTTCTTCAGCAACAGGGCGTCGAATGGCGCTCGCTCCAGGTTCAGTGCTTCGTATCCCGGGAGCAGTCCCAGCGAAAAAGGGAATCGCGCGATGGCGCTGTTGTCGCCCATCAGAAAGGCGACGCCGAACTTGGGGACGTGTGGAAGCTTTCGAACCTGTTCGAGCAGTCCCAGTTCCTCCAGCAGGGAGAAATGCCGGGGCAGCAGTGATTCGCCGATGTGAAACCGAGGAAATGTGCTGCGCTCGACGACCAGGGTTCGGAAGCCCTCTTTTGCGAGCAGGAGCGCGGCGGTCGCGCCGGCGGGGCCGCCACCAATGATGATTGCGTCGTAGTCGGGAGATGGAGGCATAGCGCCGGGAGGGATCGCACTCGCGGTGCGACCGGGGCGACATGCCCCGGCCCAGAACGATCAACTGATCACAGGCAGAGAATTCGACGTGGCCAGCGGCCGGCCCAGAAGCTGCATCGACGCCTCGAAAACCATCGCCGGCGTCACACGGGTCATGCAGCGGTGGTCCAGCGGGCAGACTTTCTTCTGGCACGGGCCGCAGAAGACTTTCACCGAGACTTTTCGCTCTTTCTCGAAGTAAATTTCCGTCCACTGCGGGTAGGTGGGGCCGAAGATGGTGACGACCGGCACGTCGAACGCGGCGGCGATGTGGCGCGGGCCGGTGTCGTTGGTCACCATCAGATCGCAACGGCGCACGACCTCTTTGAGCGAACCGAGCGTGATGCCTTTGTTGGACAGGTCCAGGGCCGCGTGGCGCATGCACCGCTTGATGGATTCGATGATGATTTTTTCCCGCGACGTGCCGCTGAGCAGCACGGTGGCATGGAGGTCATCGATCAATTTATCCGCAAGCTCGGCGAAGTATTCGGGCCGCCAGCACTTGGCGGCGCCATATTGCGCGCCGACATTGAGAAGGACCAGCGGCGGTTCTCCCGCCGCCCCCGGCCGGTTCAGTTGCGGGTCCAGCCCGCATCGCGAAAGCAACTCGCTTCCTTCGCGCGCTTCGGATTCGGTGACAAACAGGCTCAGCTTCAGGTCCCGATTGGTCGAGCCCAGGTAGTGGGCCAGGCCCATGTAGGTCTTGATGATCGGAACTGGAATGAACTTGCCGCGGTCTTTGACATGCAGCAGCTTGTCGCTGAGCAGAAACCCGCGGCCGTCGCGCTCGTAGCCGACGACCTGCGGGATCTTGGCCATTTTGCACAGCAGGGCCGCCTTGAACGAGTTCGGGAGCAGGATGGCCAGATCGAAGCGCGCCGCCCGCAGCCGGGCGGCCAGGTCAAGCAGGCCCTTCCCCGTCTTGCTGTGCGTGCGACCGGTTCGGTAGGTGATGAACTGGTCGGCCCAGGGCATGCCGCCGTAGAGCGACTTGACGTACCGCCGCATCAGATATGCGATATGCGCCTTCGGATACAGTTCACGCAGAGCCCGCAGGGTCGGCGTTGCCATCACGGCGTCGCCCACCCAGTTCGGCTGGACGACCAGGATCTTGTTCGGTTGGGACATGTGCGAAGCCAGTATATCGAGTGCTTCGCTGTAAACGTAGCGTTTCCCCGCCGGTGCCGCCGGTGCGGTCCGAGACGGCGCCTTTCCCAGGATGTTTGGCGAAATTGCTGCAAATGCCCAGGCATTCCAATTGACTTGGCCAAGAAAGTTGGCAAAATTTGCGCATCACAATCCCAAACCCGGCGAGGGCACATGCCGGCAGTGGTTGAGGGATCGACCATGAACAGAACCGAAAGGAGTCGACTCGTGGCTAACGATTTAGCTTCCAGCCAGACCACATCCGCGGCGGTCGCACTGTTCCAAAAGGCGCATGGCCGGATGACCACCATGCAGCGCATCGACGAGCAGATCGTCGCGCTCATGGACCAGCGGCGCAAGCTCCAGGACGAGCTGCGCACGGTGCAGGCGCTGATCAACGAGGAATTTGATCGCGTGACGCGGCAGCGTCCGGAAACGCCGGGCAGGATGATCGCCCACATGTCCGAGGCCGACCATCACGGCAACGGCAACGGCAATGGCAACGGGCACGCCCATTCCGAGCTTGCCGAAGCCGCCGCGTGAGCTTCGCTGGCCCCCCGGTCGGTTCACCGCAGAGGCACCGAGGTCGCGGAACGACTTATGCGCGAAGCGATCTTCCATCCGTTAAGCACATTGCGCGCTCAAACGGTAGCTCGCATTTGGTTTCTCGGCGTGCTGTGCGCCTCGGCGGTAAATCTGATCTTCCGAGCAAGATGAATTGCCTTGAGGACGGAAAAGACGCGACATACGATCACGCCGCGTGGTGATCGACCGTTTTTTCCGATTCGAAAGGAACAATCTCATGCGACGAGCACTCTTGGCTGCTCTGGCGATCCTAAGCACGGCTTTCTTGGCAACCGCCTTGTGGGCCGCCGACGCCAAAACCGTTGAATCGCTCCCAGATATCGGCATCAACGAGTTAAAGGCGGCGATCGCCGACAAATCCGTTACGCTTCTGGATGCCAACGGCACGGAAATGTATCGCGAGGCTCACATCCCCGGCGCGATCAACTTCGAGGCCAGCGCCGACCAGCTCCTGAAGGTCCTTCCCAAAGACAAAGGCGCGCTGATCGTCGCCTACTGCGGCGGCCCCAAATGCATGGCCTACAAAGCCGCCGCCGCCAAAGCGCTCGCACTGGGCTACACCAACGTGAAGCACCTTCCGGCGGGAATCAGCGGCTGGAAGAGTGCCGGCGAAAAAGTCGAAACGGGGTCGAAGCCGGAAAAATCTGTCTAAGAATGGCGTGATCCGAATCAGCTCTCTGAGGGCAGCGGCCGGGAGGTCGCAAGTGCGGGCGTGTCGACGCGCAGCGCGCCCAGCAGCACGAGGATGGCTGGGAAGACCAGCAGCACCAGCGGAAGCTGGGCCACCAGCCCGCCGACGATGGCGATGGCCAGCGGCTGGAGCATTCCGGAAGCGTGGCCGAAACCAAGGGCCAGCGGCAGCAGGGCCAGGATCGCGGCCACGGACGTCATGACGATCGCGCGCATGCGGAATTGGCCAGCGGCGATCAGGCGCTCGCGGCGGTCGGGGATCGTATCGGTCTCCACGTATTCGGAATAGAAGAAGATCGCGACCTCGGTGACGTTGCCGACGATCATCACCATTCCCATGATCGAGGCGACGTTAAGCTCCGTACCGGTCAACCAGAGCCAGCCGAGCACGGCGGACATCGCCAGCACGGTCGTCAACAGGATCGCAATCGCCACGCGGAAGCTCTCGTACAGGAACAACAGCAGCAGGAAGACCAGCGCCGCGGCGCCGGCGATGACACCGAGCAGGCCGCGAAAGGCGATCTGCTGCTGCTCGTACAGGCCTCCCAGCTTGTAGCGCAGGCCCGGCGGTAGAAGGCCGGGTTTGTCGAGCACCTCCTTGACGTCGCGGATTGTTGAGCCCAGATCGCGATCGCTCCGTGCGGTGACGCTCACCATTCGCTTGAGGTCTTCACGGGTGATTTCTGGCTGGCCGGTGACCACGCTGAGCTTGGCCACGCGCTTGAGCGGGAAGAGATGGCCGTCCGGGGCGCGGAGCTGAAGATCGGCGACGTCGCGGGTCGTCCTGCGGGCCTCAAGCGGAGTCCAGACGTGGACGGCGACCAATTTGGGTCCTTGCTCGACTTGCGTGACGACGGCGCCGTCCAGCAAATCGGTGAGGCTTCTGGTGAGCGAGTCCGGGTCGACGCCCTCGAGGGCAGCTTTGACGCGGTCGACGTCGATGACCAGCGCGTCGCCGGCCGGGACGATGCCGCTTTTGACGTCCTTGACGCCATCGACTTTTTCCAGCGCTGTTTTCACTTTCGGCGCCAGGTCGTTGAGGACCGACTGATCGTCGGAGTAGAGGTTGACGACGACCGGCTCGGGTCGGCCGGTGAGGTCGCCGATCAGGTCTTCCATGAGTTGTGCGGTCTCGAAGCTTTCCAGGCCGGGTACGTCGTGGGCGACCTTCTTCTCAAGATCGTCACGAACGTCGTCGCTGGGCCTGCGGTGAAACGGCTTAAGGCGGACGAAGAAGTCGCCGGTATTGGATTCGCTCAGCTCGCCGGCGCCGAAGTTGTAGCCAGTGCGGCGCGAGTAACTTTCGACCTCGGGTGTCTCATGCAGGATCTGCTCGATCTGTCGGCAGAGGCGGTCGGTCTCGGTAACAGAGGTGCCGGCGGGCGCGTGGTAGTCCATGGTGAAGGCGCCCTCGTCGACCTTGGGAAGAAAGCCGGTCTCGACATGGCGGTATGCCAGATAACCCAGCACGAGCAGAG
>DATHPP010000004.1:0-6591 GCA_035483795.1 Tepidisphaeraceae bacterium
GCCGCGACTATTTCGAGAAGCTCAACGAGGATCGCGTGAAACGACATCTGGTCAACCGCCTGGAGAAACTCGGCTACACCGTCACACTTCAGAAGAAGGAGGCCGCGTAGACGAAGCTATTTTCGGAGCAGGCACGAAGAACACGAAGAAATGCTTTGACCGCGGATGACGCAGATCGCACGGATAAGAAAGAAGTGGATACCGCTACTCCCATCCGCGTTCATCCGTGTAATCCGCGGTCCTATCGTCTTTCTTTTTCCATTTCTTCGTGTCCTTCGTGCCTTCGTGGTTAATCAATTCTTTCGACAAACTCGCGGATCAATACCGGGATTTGGGCCGGCGGATTGTCCATCAGGAAAGCCGCGACATTGGCCTGCCGCGCGGCGCGTTCGGGCGAGAGATACTCGAGGGGCGATCGGCCGACGCACCGCGCGAGCAGGCACCCCAATGTATGGCGGCAGGCGCGAGATTCCGGGACTTCCCGGGCCAACTGATCACGGTAGGTCTTCCAGAATACTTCGGCAGCCGCAAGGAGACGCTCGCGTATCGCCGGAAGCGCGTTGGCTTTGCTCAATAGATGCGTGAGGGCAAAGCCGATGTCGAACGTCCCGTCGCCGAAATGGATCACCTCGTGGTCGAGCAGGACGAGCTGGCCTTTGTGGACGAGCACGTTTTTCGGGCTGTAATCGCCGTGCACGAGCGTGTAGCGGCTGGCGCGGGTCTCATCGACCAGGTTTTGGATGAATGACGCGACCGCGGGCATCCGCTGGGCCGAATAAAGGTAGTACGGCTCGAGGCGCAGGGATTCGAAGGCGCTGCGGTCATCGAAGTCGCCGGCAAATCGCTTGTGCCGCTCGGCGCCCGTTCGGTGGATCGCCGCCAGCAGCTTGGCGAACTGGCGGATAGGGTCCAGCTCGAGCCGGCCGGCCATCAGCATGCTCTTCCAGTTCTCGTGCGGCTGCGGGACGGCTTGCATCGCCAGCAGGTTTTGCTCGCGATCGAGGAAAACCAGCGGGGTGATCGATCCTGCCGGCGCGATCTCCGACAGTGCCTGCATTCCCGCCGCTTCGCGTTCGATGCGACGGGGGTCGCTGCGCCAATCCACCCGCACACGCAATTTTTCCAGCGCCTGCTTGAGGACCCAGGATTCACCGCTGGGGCGTTCGATCAGCACAGTCCGGTTGGAGACGCCCCCGGCCAGGTTGGTCAGCCGCGGCGATTCACCCTCGCTGATGCGCCCGCTTTCGCGCAGATAGGCCAGAAGGTTGGAGAAGTCCTCGATGTCCAGCGATCCGGCATTCATGCTGTCTTCCGCTTTCTAACTTCTGTATGCTTTTTTCACCATGCCGCAGGTGATTCTGACCGCAATCGGGGCGGACCGTCCGGGACTTGTGGACGACGTCTCGCAGTTCATTTTTGACCGAGGCGGAAACATCGAGGACAGCCGGATGGTCAACCTGGCCGGGCAGTTCGCGGTGATGGTTCTGCTGGGCGGCACCGATCAGGCGATCGCGAAAGTGCGGCAGGATCTGCCCATACTGGCGACAAAGACTTCGCTTCGCGCCGAGCTGCACGAGGCCACCGCCGCGCCGGGCGGTTCGGGCGCTGCGCTTCCTTTCCGCCTGACCGGCACGGCCCTCGATCAGCCGGGCCTCGTGCATCGGGTTTCCCACCTCTTGCACGAGTTGCACGTCAACATCGAAAGCCTGGAGACGCGGCTGCGGCCGGCGCCCTATACCGGCGCGCCGATGTTCGACATGGAGCTGATCCTCTCGGTCCCGCGGACGACGCCGCTCAGCCAGCTCCGCCAGGACATCGCCAAACTCTGCGATGAGCTGAACGTCGACTGGAATCTCGACCCGGCTTGAAACGCCGAGCTGAGGTGGGGCAGGCATTCTTGCTTGCCATTCTTTCGAGTCCGCTCGGCGGAAGCGAGTACGCTCCCGCACTCGCAGACTCCAGGCAGACAGGAATGTCCGCCCCACCAAGATGTGGCCAGTCTCAAAACGGAATGTCATCTTCACCGAGGGTCTGATCTGGCGGCTCGTCGCCGTTGTGGTTCCCGCGCTGCGGCTCCTCCCACGGTAGCTCCGAGTCCTCGAAGGCGTCCTCTTCGTCGTATTCTCCCTCCTCATCTTCTTCATCGTCGAAGAACATGACCTTCTGGCCATTCTCGTCGCGCCAGTCGGGGTCGGTGGGCCAGATGTCGAAACAGAATCCGATGCCGTCGCAGCCCGGGGTAGGGCAGGACCAGAAACCGTCGCTGGGGTCCTTTTCATCGGGGACCCATTTAATGAGATAGCTCTCGTACTCTTCCCCGCAATGGATACAGTGCACCTCGATGGGGATATCGGGAGGGCGGAAGGGGTCGTTTGAGCCGGGAGAGCCTTCACGCATGGCTTGTATTCAACCAGACAGGCCGGCCTGCGGGAAGCCCGCGGCGCCGCCGGCGCAAAATCAAAGCTGCTGCGACTGTGGCGGCGACGCCCCACGGCTCGGGAACCGGCGCCAGCGTCCCGCCCCCGGCCAGCGCGTAAGTCCCGTCGCTGAGATAGACGTTGCCCGGTTGGCCAGGGTCGTAATAAATCTTCAGGCCGTCGCCCTGGATTGAGGCGATCTGACTCAGCCCGTCCGCCAGCGCCAGGGTGCCGACGTAGAGGGCGGAATCGGCCGGGCCATGGAGAACGATCGCGCCGCCGTGATCGACCACAAGCGTGCCGATGGCGAAATTGTCGGAATATCCCGCACCGTTCGCGCCAAGGTCCCGGCCCGCGACCCCCAGGACGTGCGCTGCCGCGCCCTGCAAATCGACCAGGGCCTGGGCGGTGTTCCATGCGTTTCGCTCCGCGCTGGAGTTGAGGAAATCGCCGGAGATGAAGAACCGGTCGCCCGCGCCTCCTTCGAGAACGCCGGTCGCCAGGATCGTCAGGTCGGTGAAGTAATTGTCGGCGGGATCGCTGGAGAAAATCCCGTTGTTGGTGAAGCTACTCAGGAATCGCACGGTCGCGGCGGTCGTCTTCAACGTGCCACCGGCGTTGTTGGTGAAAGGGTCGAAGAAGGTCGTCGTGTTGTTGGTGATTTGAATCGAGCCGGAGTTGGAGACGGCGCCGAGGAACTGCGTGCCGACGTCAGCGACGTTGATTTGCCCGCCCGCCGCGTTGGTCAGCCCACCGCTGCCGAATACGCCGTTGCCCAGGATTGACCCCGTGTTGAGAACCGGCTGATGGTTGTTGTCGAACGTGCCACCGTTGAGCGCGATCGTGCCGGTGTTGGTGGCAAGCCCCTGGGCGAACAGCACCGTCGAGCCGGCAGGAGCTTCGATCTGGCCGCCGGCGAGATTCGTGTTTGCGGCGGCTGAAAGGGTGAGCTGCCCGGCGCCGGGACGAATAATTCCGGAATTGGCGACCGCCGCGCTGACCGTACCGATTCCCAGCAGCGATCCGGTATTGCCGATCGTGCCTGCGGCGAGCGTCGCCGACGGCCCGTTGAGGGTGATGACGGAGGAATTGGCGAACCCCGAGGCAACGCTCAGGGAGCCCCCATCCTGCACGACGATCTGCCCGCCGGTGGAGTTGTTCATGAGGTTGGCCAACTGGAGGGTGGCGTTGTTTTCGACACGGATGATTCCACCGGAGTTGCTCAAGGGCGAGGAGATCGACGAAAGCGTGGGCGGCGCGCCGGCAAAGGGCAGGTTGCCGTGAATCAGCCCTCCGGCATTGTTGGTGAGTTGGCCGGCGCCGACGATAGCGCCGCCGGTCAGCTCGATGTGGCCGGTATTGGAGAATCCCGCGGACTGGCTCAGCGTCGCCTGAGAACCGAGGTTCACCTGCCCTGAACTGCTTCCCGGCGCCGACAACGTCAACACCCCAATCGGCTGCAACAAACCTTCGTTCGTGAGGGCGACAGAGATCGTTCCCGCTCCGCTGAGGGTCGCGCCGAAGTCGTTGAGGGCCGGGCCGCTTCCGGCCAGAGTTCCGCCGCTGAGGTTGAGCGGCCCAAGATTGTCCAAGCCCGCGCCGTTGGCGGTCAGCGTGTTGGAACCGAGGGAGAGGCTCGCATCATTTTCGACGCCGTTGCCGGCGGTCAACGATGCACCGGCCAGCGTTCCGCGGTTGATCAGCCGGCCGGAGAAACTGCCGCTGGAGTAGGTAAAAGTCGTGGTATTGACGAGTGTGCCTGTGACGGTGCCGCCGTTCTGGAGAAAATTCGGGGTGCTGATCGTTCCCCCGGCTCCGTTGAACGTGCCGCCCGGGTTGAGGCTGAGCGAGCTTGCTGAGGTCAGCGTGCCGCCGAGCAGGTTGTACGTGCCGATCGAGTTCGTGCCGCCGATCGCGACGTTCGAGCCCAAGAAGCTGCCGGCGGTTTGATTTACCGTCGCCGCGCTCAGGGTCCCGCCCGAAAGGTTGAAATTGCCGGCGACGTTCAGCACCGGCGTCGAGAGCGTGCCGGCCTGAAGGTCGATCTGGCCCTGGCCCTGCACGGTGACGGCGCTGGCGCCGGTCAGGGTGATGTTGCTCGCCAGCACCAGATCGCCGGTGCCGGCGCCGCTGTTGCCGACCGTCAGGGATTTGACGGTGGTGTTTCCCGTTGGCCCGGTCACCGTCGCGTTACCCGTCGGTTGAATCAACACGTTGTGAACGGAAGCGGGCGTGAGGCCCAGCGTCCATGCATGCGTCTGGCTCCACGAGCCGCCGTTGGGTTCGTAATGCAGGTCCGGCGTGTAGCGGAAGACACCGGTCGCGCCGTTGGCGAGCGTTGCCGCAAAGGCGACCTGCCCCTGGTCGTTGATCGACGCCGGCGCCGGTCCAGGGGAGGCTGCAAATCCGGCCAACGACATCGACACCACTGTGCTCCCCGCCAGCGGCTGGCCTCCCCGCACCACCGGCACGACGTCCTGGCCGTCGCTGACAAAAATTCCCTGACCCGCGCCATCGGGCGATCCGCTCAAGCCGGCGGAAAAGACGACATCCCCAAGGCTGTTCATGCCCGGCGTCAAGAGCGAACTGGTGAAAGCGCCGCCGCCCGGCGCGCTTTGTTTCTCACGCGCGATGGCAGCGGTCGAGACGCCGTTCCCACGGAACAGCCCCGCGGTGCTGCCGTCCGATGTTCCACCCAGGCCGGCCGAAAACAGCACCTGGCCGTTGAAGTTGATTGCCAGAGGATCGAGCGCCGAGGTGAAGGCGCCGCCGCCCGCTCCGGGGGCGGATTGCTTGTCGCGGGCGATGGCCGAGGGCGTCGCGCCGGAGCCGGCAAAGATGCCGGCGGCGCTGCCGTCGGTGGTTGCCGAAAGGCTCGCAGCAAATGCGACGCTGCCCAGGTCGTTAATCAGAGGACCGGAGAATGCATTGAACGTGCCGCCGCCGGCGCCGGGGGCGGACTGGTTCTGGCGGGCGATGGCGATGTTCGTCGTGCCGTCGCCGCGAAAGACTTCCTGCGTCGCGCCGTCGGAGCTGCCACTGAGGCCGAAGACATCGGCGACCAGGCCCGAGGCGTTGATCTGCGGGGCGGCGAAATTGCCGCTGGTGAAGCTCCCGCCGCCCGGCGCCGATAGCTTGTCCCGCATGATCGCGACGAGCGGCCCTCCGCCGGCGCCGCGAAAAACCCCGAACGAACTGCCGTCCGTGCTTGCTGTAAAGTTGTCGTAGAAGACGACCTGCCCCGCGGCGTTGACGCCGGGCGGCTGATTAAGCAATGCAGTCCCAAATATTCCGCCCCCAGCGCCCGGCGCCGCCTGCTGGTCGCGAACGACGGCGCCAACCGTCCCCGAACCGGTGGCCTGGAAGAGTCCCATCGAGCTGCCGTCGTTGCTCCCGGTGAACTGGCCGTTGAATGCAACGGAATTGCCGCTCAGGATTGGGGAAGAGAGCGAGGAAAAGGTTCCGCCACCGCTTCCCGGGGCTGACTGGAGCAGGCGTGCAAAGTTGATCGACGTGCCGGCGCCATCCAGCAGGAAAACGCCCTGCATGCTCCCGTCGGTCGCGCCGGAAATGCCGGCGCGAAATGCCAGCGCCCCCGCGGCGTCGATCATCGGGGCCCCGATCGAGCCGAACATTCCGCCCGTCGGCCCCGGCGCTGCCTGGCCGGTTAAGGCGATCGTATCGACCTGATCCGCCCGCAAAGCCGGCGCGACGATCCCGACTGCCACCGCCGCCACGGCGCACTTTCTCCACACCCTCTTTCCCATCTTCCACCTTACCTGAAATGAACTGGACGACCCGAGAGGTGGAAAGATAGCAATTGGCTGGGAACCCGACAAATCAAAACTTCCTGGCCCGCGGGTCAGAATCTTCGGCCGCTTTACCGGGCGGGTGGCGCAGCCGAATGTCTCGCTTCTCGAAAATGTCGCACTTGTCACAGCCAAAAAAAGTGCGACATTTCGCTAATCCCGTTCGGCACACGGTTCAGCGCAATTAGCAATACTATGCATTTCAGTTAAATAGCAAGAATATGCATTGCGCTTCTGTCGGCTTGGCGGCATGATGCTTCGCGACGTGGTGCAGCAGGAGTTGAACGACAAGGACGTCCAGGGGCTCAAGCACTTCAAGCGGCTGCTGCCGTTGCTGCGGCGGTTGCGCGATTCGGGCTGTGAGC
>DATHPP010000005.1:0-8963 GCA_035483795.1 Tepidisphaeraceae bacterium
CCGTAATCCATGATGGCCCCGATGCTCGGCTGCGTTGCGGGGCGGCGGCCGCGGGATCGCTGCGCCCAGGCAGTCGAGCCGGTGCAGCAAACGAAGCTCAGCAGAATCACCCAGATCAGGAACCGGCGAGTTTCGCGGGGCATTCAGCCTCCGGCAAATGGCATCGGGCAACGACGCGCAGAAATGCGCGACACGTCAGTAACAGGTGGACGTTGGAAATACCAGTTGGCGAGGCGCGATGTTTACATCGACGGGTTCACGGATGTGAGACCGGATACCCGTCGCTCAGCAGCTCCAGCTTCCCGGTTTCCGGGCTGATGATGAGGCCGTGCACGGCGATGCCTTTGGGGAGCAGGGGGTGGTTGCGGATGATCGCAACGCTTTCCTTGACGCCGGTCTGGGCGGACTCGAAACCGCTGAGCCATTGCTGCATGTCAATGCCGGCGTGGCGGAGGGTGAAGAGGACTTCATCCGACACGCCGCGTTCGCGGGCCTTTTCCAATACACGTGCGGCGTTCAGCCCCGTCATGCCGCAGTCGTGATGCCCGACCACCGCCACCTCGGCGGCCCCCAGCTCGTACACCGCCACCAGAATGCTCCGCATGATCGACCCAAACGGGTGCGACACGATCGCCCCGGCGTTCTTGATCAGCTTCGCATCACCCTGTCGCAGGTTCATCGCCCGCGGCAGCAGCTCCACCAGCCGTGTGTCCATGCACGTCAGCACCACCATCTTCTTGTCGGGAAACCGGTCGGTGCGAAATGGTTCGTATTCCTTGTTGGCGACGAAAGAGTTGTTGTGGTCGAGGATTTCGGAGATCAGGGACATGGGGTGGGATGATAAAGGCACGATGTGAAATCAGACAAGGAGAAGGGACAAAGGGACAGAGGGACGAAGGGACAGAGTGAAGGAGGGAATATGATTCCCGATCGCGATGGACGCGCCCTTTGTCCCTTTGTCCCTCTGTCCCCTCCTCGCTTACGTGTCTTTCGGATATACAGAAATGCATGTTCGACGAACCTCAGGAAGACCCGACGGAGCAATCATCGAGCCCGGCGAACCGTGCGAAGGAGAAGGCGGACGAATTCCGCATGCATGCGGAGCTGGCGGCGGTGTTCGAGGGGAATCGCAAGTTCGGCGCGGAAATTGTGCCGGGGCTCGATCCGCAGGTCGCGCGGGACACGCAGCGAGGCATGGGCCGGCTGGAAAAGGCCAAGTCGCCGGACAGTCCGGTGTTGCCGGCGGGATCGATCGAAGAGGCGGCGGGCGTGCTGAAAACGCCCGACACCCGCAGCCTTTCGACCAACGACTACCACGTCTATCGCCGGCCCGGCGAAGTGATGATCGTTCGCTGGCTCGCTGGCGATCAGGTCGAGACTTTCTACGAGCGAATCCAGGCCCACTTCGACGCGGCCATGACTGGCTTCCGCGAGGAAGAACGACAGTCCAACGAATGGAAGCAGGACCCACAGACGCTGGCGTACCTCGATGCGCTGGATGCCCTTGAGGTGAAGATGGAGGAGCGTTATCTGCGCGAGCTGATCCGTAAGACCGGCATCTTCGTCCTCTCGACACAGGCGGCGGACGAAATGAACATCGCTTACCTGTGCGATTACCTGATGGGCGTTCCCGCCGCCGAGGTGGTCGGGAGCGTCTCCGCGCCACCGGACGAGCCGACCGAGCGGGACCTGGCGTGGTTTTTCAAGCTGTTCTCGCTTCGCGGAATGGTCGAGGGAACCGAGCGAATGTGTTTCTTCGCGTATCTGCAAAAGTCGGATGATGATTTCGACCTCGAGTAGAGGCGAAGATCAGAATTCGCCACAGATGGACACGGATGAACACGGATAGGACGGCAGGGAGTGCGGAAACAATTCTACCCAAGCACGAGGACGAGCATGGTCACAGCGACGGCGTTGTTGAGGGCGTGGGCGGCGGCGGAGGCGAGAAAGGAGCCGCGCCATTGGCGGATGGCGGCGAAGATGACGCCGATCGCGCCCAGCACGGGGATCGCCGACCAGCCCTGAGGATGCAGGGCGGCGAAGATCAGGCCGGAGAGAAGCGCGGCAAGCAGCCAGGAATGCCGCCCGCGGAGGTAGTGGAACAGCGCACCGCGAAACATGGTTTCCTCTACGATTGGCGCCCATACGCTGGCGAGCAGGTAGAGGCCGACGATGGCGATGACGCGGCCCTGGCCGGCGCCGAAGACGATGGGGTGGACAGGGCGCTCGCCGCTGATTTTGGTCAGGACGATCGTGCAGTAGATGGCCAGGGCCATGAGGGGCATGCCGGCGAGGTAGCCGAGCAGTCCCGCGCCGGCTTCGCGGAGGACGCCGCGGCCGCGGTGCCAGCCAAGACCCTGGCGAAGCCGCGGCCCGCTAACACCGCGAAGCAGTGGCCATACGCTGGCGAATGCAACCCAAGCCAGCTCGATCCCGTAGTCCAACAGTTCTCGCTCGGAATGGAGGTAGCGCAGCAGCCAGCCGATCCCGACGTACCCGGCCAGGTAGAGTGCGAACGCCTCGAGGAACGGGCCGGCGCCGCGGCCATCGGGCTCGTAGGCCAAAGCGAGCTTGTGGTCGATCAGCCGGACGATCGCCAGCGTCAGCAGCCCAATTCCCACCAACAGAAGTCCAAACAACCCGAATTCCAGAGCGACGGTTGCAACTATCGCGCGGATTCCCGCGGCGATGATCTGTTTCCGCGGCGCATCGTCGCCCGGCAACTTGTAGCTGAGCGCGAGGCGTCCAAACCAACCGAGGCGCTGGATCACATTTTCGCGGGCCGGCGGCGAGAGGGCATCCGGTCCGCGGGTGTAGATCGTCCGAAGTGACTTGGCTTGCGCTTTCAGCTCGGCTGAGGAGAGAAACGGGGCCAGTCGGTTCAATTCATCCAGGGCTGCTGGTCCGCCCTGCAATTCGCCGATCACCGTGACGGCGCGCAGGCGTTCGCCCGGCGTGCGGGCTTCAGCGACGACCTGCCGGACCATCGTGCCAGTGTTTTCGGTCAGCGGGCTGTGAGCGTCGGGCGCGGCGCCAAGCGCCCCCGAGCTGATGGCTCGATATCCGACCGCGACCCGCGCCGCCATCTGCATGGTGACGTCGTCGGCGGCCTGCTCGACGGCGGGCCGGTGCGCTTCAGTCCAGGTGCGGATGACGACAAAGGCGAGAACGCCGACAATCGTGAGCCACGCCAGAATGACCCCGATCGGTTGACCGGCAGGTGTGTCCGCGTCGAGATCACTGGGATCGTTCGATGGCGTATTCATCTCAGCCATGGGGGTAAAGGGGCGGACCCCACCTGCGCACGGCCCGGGGACGGGCCGACCCCTCCTGGCACGAGGAGTCGACTCTCCGACTCACGCTTCCGGAGTTCCGTCGGGTTTGCCTTGCCCGTCACCGGAAGGCGGCGTGGCGTCGGGCAATTGAGCGTCCGGGGGTGTTTCCGGCTCGGCCTCGGCGTCGAGTTTGGCCATGGCGACCAGCTTGTCTCCCTCGTCCAGGTTGATGAGCTTGACCCCGGCAGCATTGCGGCCGGTTTCGCGGATTTCCCCGACGCCGGTGCGGAGCAGGATACCCTTTTCGGTGATCAGCATGACGTCGTCGTCGGCGACGACCAGTTTCAGATTGACAACGTCGCCATTGCGGTCGTTGGCGTCGATGTTGATGACGCCGCGTGTTCCGCGGCCTTTGACTGGATATTCTTCGAGCGGAGTGCGCTTCCCGTAGCCCTTGGCGCAGGCGGTGAGAAGCTGCCAGCCGGCGTTCTGGCCGCCGGGCACGACGATCATGCCGACGACCCCGTCGCCATCGCGTTTGAAGCGTGCGCCGGTCACCCCGCCGGCCGGCCGGCCCATTGCGCGCACGTCGGACTCCTCGAAGCGAACGGCCAGACCGCTCTTGGTGCCGAGGACGACGTGGTCTTTGCCGCTGGTGATTTCGACGCCGATGAGTTCGTCCCCTTCCTCCAGGCCGATGGCGATGATGCCGTTCTGGCGGATGTTGGCGTAGGCGCCCAGGGCGGTTTTTTTCACAACGCCTTTCTGCGTGGCGAACATCAGGAAGTGCTCTTCCTTGCCGAAATCCTTCACCGCCAGGACGTTGGCGATCTTCTCGCCCTGCTGGAATTCGAGCAGGTTGGCGATTGCGCGTCCCTGGCTGGTGCGGCTCATTTCCGGGACGTCGTAAACCCGGCGCTCGTAGACACGACCCTGGTTGGTGAAGAACAGCAGGTAATCGTGGGTGTTGGCGACGAAGAGATGCTCGACGAAATCGCCTTCGCGTGATTCGGTGCCTTTGATGCCGCGCCCGCCGCGGCCCTGGGAGCGATAGGTGTCGACCGGCAGGCGCTTGATGTAGCCCTCATGGGAGACGGTGACGACGACCTCCTCCTGCGGGACGAGGGCTTCCATATTGAATTCGCTGACCGCGCCGGTGATCTCGGTGCGGCGTTCGTCGCCGTACTTTTCTTTCATCTCGTAAGTATCTTCGCGGATGATGTCCATCAGATAGGCCGGGTCGGCCAGGATCCGCTCGTACTCCTCGATCTGTTCGGCGACTTCCCTGTATTCGCCGATCAGCTTGTCGATTTCGAGCCCGACGAGCTGAATGAGCTGCAATCTGCCGATCGCCTCGGCCTGCGCCCGCGAAACGCGGAAATTCGGCACGGCCGCGCCGGGCTCGGCGGCGAAAATCTCGGGATGCCGCAGCGTGATCCGCTCGGGAAGCTTTTTGGCCTGCTCGCTGCGCGGATCGATGCGGAAGCCCTGGGCCATCAGCTTTTCGATTGCTTCGTCGCGGGTCTTGCTGGAGCGGATCAGGCGGATGACCTCATCGATATCGCACACCGCGAAGATGGTGCCTTCCAAAATGTGCTCGCGCTGCTGGGCCTTGCGGAGCTGGAAGCGCGTGCGGCGGGTGATCACCTCGCGGCGGTGCTCGATGAAGTGCTGGATCAGCTCCTTGAGCCCCATCGTCCGCGGCTGCCGGTTCACCAGCGCGATGTTGATCATGCTTACGGTGATCTGACAGTCGGTGTACTGATAGAGTTGGTTGATCACCACGTCGGGATCGGCGTCGCGCTTGAGGTCGACGGCGATCCGCACCGCGTGCTGGCGGCCGGATTCGTCGTTACAGGCCGAGATGTCCTTGATGAGGTCGTTCTTGACGCATTCGCCCACTTTTTCGCAGATATTCTTGCGGATCACGCCGTAGGGAAGCTCGTCGACGATGATGGTGCTGCGGCCCTTGGATTCCTCGACGTGCATTTTGGCGCGGAGGGTAATGCGGCCGCGGCCGGACTTGTATCCTTCGATGATGCCGTCCCGGCCGCAGATGGTTCCGCCAGTTGGGAAGTCGGGGCCGGGCACGATGTCGAGCAACTCCTGGAGGGAGATGTCGGGCTTATCGATGACCTTGACGATGGCATCGCAGATCTCGCGAACGTTGTGCGGGAGCAAGTTGCAGGCCATCCCGACGGCGATGCCGGTCGAGCCGTTCACCAGCAGGTTGGGGAATTTGCTTGGCAGAACGGTCGGTTCGTCCATGCCGGGGCGCTCGTCATAATTGGGTTGGAAATCGACCGTGTCCAGATTCAGGTCTTCCAGTAAGTCGACCATCGGCGGGGCCATGCGGCATTCGGTGTATCGCATGGCAGCGGGAGGATCGCCATCGGTTGACCCGAAGTTTCCCTGGCCGTCAATCAACGGGTATCGCAGGTTCCATTCCTGCGCCAGGCGAACGAGCGTGGGGTAAATCACAGCATCGCCGTGCGGGTGGTAGTTGCCGCTGGTGTCGCCCACCACTTTGGCGCACTTGATGTGCTTGCGACCCGGCAGCAGGTTGAGGTCGTTCATCGCGACCAGAATCCGCCGCTGGCTGGGCTTGAGCCCGTCGCGGACATCGGGCAGCGCCCGGTCCATGATCGTGCTCATCGCATAGGTTAGATAACTGTCCTGAAGTTCCTGCTCGATCTGAAGGTCTTCGATCCGATCGGCAGGCGGGGTCGTTTCAGCCATGAGTTTTCTTCGTGCCTCGCTGTCCGTGTCTCGCTGTCCGTGCCTCGTTGTCGAAAATCGCTCCCCGTGCAGGAGAGACGGCCCATCCTCAAGCCCGTGTGGCGCTCGCGTCCTCCCGTGACGACAGGGCCGACAAATTGCTCAATCCGCCGCCGGGGCGTAGCATCCGGGAGAGGTGTTATTATATCGGAGTGCCGGCGTAATTTCGACCAAGGCCGCGCGAAAGTGAGCCCGATCGGCGCCTGGCACAGGGGGAGGCGATGACCCTCGAATCACGTCCATTGCAAGCCCAAACATCGCAGGACAAAGCCGATATCAACCTGAAGGGGGAGGCCCGCTCTTCGCGTTTCTGGATTCGTTTTCTCGCGATCGTCGGGCTCGCCCTCTGGTTTTTTGCCGGCCACGATATGCCGGAGCTGCGGGGGCTGATTGTGCTTTGCGCGATTGGCGCAGCGGCACTGCCGCCGGTCAATTGGGGGCTGGCAACCGTTTTCAAAAAGTTAGAGGCGCCGTCGGCAGCGACGGTCAGAAAAATCGCGGTGGCGCTCGGGGCGCTGGCGGCGTTTTACCTGGTGGCGAATGCCACCCTCCAGGGCCGCGATCTGTCTCCCCGTACGGAAGACGAGTGCAGCTATGTGCTGGGCACGCTGATGCTGGCCCACGGGCATTTGTGGATGCCAATGCATCCTCTGGCCGATTTCTTCGAGTCGTTCTTCATCCTCGTCAGGCCGGTTTACTGCTCGATCTATTTTCCGGGGGCGGCGCTGACGTTTGTGCCGGGCGTGTGGCTGGGTTGGCAAAGTTATGTCATGCCATTGATTCTGTCCGGCTCCGTCGCGGCGCTGCTTTACCGGATCATTGCGGAGCTGATCGACGGTGTTGCGGGGATCGTCGCGGTCGTGTGGCTGGTGTCGCTGGCACAGTTCCGCACGCTGTCGGTGATGGAGATGTCGCATCTGCCGATGCTGCTGCTGGGGCTGCTGATGATCTGGGCATGGTTGTGCTGGCGGAAAAAGCAGCGATTCGGTTGGGCGGCCCTGCTGGGCGTCTTCGGTGGCTGGGCTGCCATTACGAGACCCGCGGACGCGGTGGCTTATGCGTTGCCGATCGGCGTCGCCGTCGTGCTCGCCCTTCGCGGCCAGCCGATGCAACGATGGATCGCGACGGGCGCGCTGCTGGTCGCCGGCGCCGCCCCGTTCCTGGCGATGCAGCTCGACTTGGACCTGCACGCCACAGGCCACCTGCTTCAGACGCCCTACACGCGTTCCCTGGGAATCGACGAGCCCGGCGCCGAGTTTGGAATCCATGCCTACGACCCGGCGACGCAGTCTGGCTCATCGCTGCCGGAGAAGAGGGACTATTACGCGTGGTGTCGTCCGTTCCTGGCCGAGCACCAGTGGAACAACTTCCTGCGTCGCTGGTTCGTCAGGCGCGACAACCAGGGCGGGCTACACGACCCGTATCTGCGCGTGCTGGCGGATGCGACGCTGCCGGGCCGGGTGCTCCTGATCCTGTTGCCGCTGGGTGTGCTCGGATTAATGGATCGACGGCGCTGGGTGCTGGCGGCGACGCTGCCGGCCTTCTGTGTTGTCTACCTGTTCAACCCGTTTTTTCTTCAGCATTATCCGATTGTCGTGCTGCCTGCGGTGATGTTGGTGGTGCTGCTGGGCTGCACGGTCGCGGGCGGCCTGGTGCCGCGGTGGTCGCGGTACATCCAGATTCCGTTGACGATTGGTGTGCTGGGAGTGGCGACGACGGCGCTGTGGGAGATCAGGCAATTCATGCCGGCGCCGGGCCAGCTCGCGCATGACGGATGGTTGGAGGAGAGCGCGCTGGCTTCAATGAACCAGAAGACGCTCAAGCGGTTGAAGCTGCCGGCGGTGGTGCTGTTCTCTCCGCCGGGCGATTTCTTTCAGGAGCCGGTCTACAACATCGAGCAGCCCTGGCCCGACGACGAGGCGATCATCCGCGCCCACGACCTTGGCCCGCGCGACGCCGAGATCATCCGCTATTACGCCGAGCACCAGCCGCGGAGGATTTTCTACCGGGCCAGTCTCCAAAGCAACGACCTCCGCGAACTCGGCCCGGCGCCGTTCCTCCGCGACGAACTGGATCACGGCAAGAGCATCGAATCGATTCTCGGGACGGGGGACCCGCGTCGCGGCGCCGCCGTGGTGCCCGACCGACGGGATGGGTAACATAGGCGGCTGAGGATCAGTCCGCCCATGTTCTTCCGCGAAAATCACCCCAGCGTCATTGTCTTCTTCACCGACCAGCAGCGGCACGATTCGACGGGGATTCATGGGAATCCATTGGAGTTGACGCCCAACTTCGACCGGATGGCGCACCGGGGGACGCACGTTTATCACTCGTTCACGCCGCAGCCGCTGTGCGGGCCTTCGCGGTCGGTGCTCCAGACAGGTTTGTATGCAACGACGAGCGGCGTCTTCCGCAACGGGATCACGCTTCCTTCGGGCACGAAAACGCTGGCCCATTTCTTCAAGGAGGCGGGATATAAGACGGGATACATCGGCAAATGGCACCTGGCCAGCCGCGACCCGACGCCCAGGAGCGAGCAGGGCGGATACGATTACTGGCTGGCCGCCAATACGCTGGAATTCAGCAGTCATCCGTACAACACGATCGTCTACGACAACGACGGCAAGGAAATTTTTTTGCCCGGCTATCGCGTCGATGCGCTGACGGACGCCGCGATCCGGTTCGTGACAGAACATCGCGACGAGCCGTTCTTTTTGTTCCTGTCGTTTCTGGAGCCGCATCATCAGAACGACCTGGACGACTTTCCGCCGCCGGAGGGGTATCGCGAGCGGTACGGCGGCAAGTGGACGCCGCCCGATTTGCAGGCGCACCAGGGCTCGCCCCCGCAGCATCTGGCGGGATATTGGGGGATGGTGAAGCGGATCGACGAGGCGCTGGGCCGGCTGCTGG
>DATHPP010000006.1:0-26785 GCA_035483795.1 Tepidisphaeraceae bacterium
TGTGCCGCCGCTCCCACGCCGAAAACTGTCCAGAACCAGATGCCGCCCATCGGGCCCTCGAAGAACACGTCGAACGAGGAGTTGATGATAAACGCCGCCCAGCAGGAGATCAGGAACAGGAAAACCGCCTCCCAGCGACTGTCACCGTTGACGCGGGCGCTGTAATACCCGCTGGCCATCGTGCCAACCCACGCGAGCTGTAAAACGATCCAGAGTGCCAACCCGGGTACGCCTTCGCGGGCCAGAAAATCCATATGGGCGCTGTGCGGCGCGCGCAGCGAGTTGTCGCGAAGGACCTGAAAATCTCCGTCGTCGTCGGCGAGGTTGACGCCGAACCCTTTGCCGGTCCAGCGATACGGACCAAAGAAGGTGTATTTCTCGATGGCGTGCCACCATTCGACGCGCCACTCCTTGGTGCTGTCCAGGCCATCCGCGCCGGTATCGCCGGTCATGCTCTGCATGTTGGTGACGATCTGCTCGAAGGAGATGTCGCGGCCTTTTCCACCGGGCACCGGGATATGCACGTTGGTGGCCCAGAGGACAAAAACCGCCAGCACGGCGACAACGCACGTCTTCCAGATGATCGAATGCCTGGGTTTGCAGGCGGCGCACAGCGCCACGACCATCAGGAACGCCAGCAGCCCGGCGCGATCGATCATCCCTGCCGCCGCGACGTTGACTGTCAACAGGATCAGCCAGAGCGGTTTGATCTTACCCGGAAGACCCGAAATCCAGAAGGCGAAGATGCACGCCAGGTGCACCATGATGTCGCCTTCTTTTTCGTGAATAACCGGGACCCCGGCCCATGGCCAGACGGGAAGTAACTGCCGGGCGCCGCGAAAAACGGCCATCACCAAAGGAATCAGCGCCAAAAAGAAGTACGCGAAGGTGCGGTAACGCCGCAGCAGCGTCAGCAGACGCCCCGGGTCCGTGAGGATCAATGCGGCTATGATGACCGCAAATCCGCTATACCCCCAGAGCATCGCGTCGCGAACGGCGTCGGCACGGTACAGTCGCAAATAGGGGATCGTCCGCGCCAGGCCCCATGCCCAGAACGGCAGCAGCAACAGCAATTGCGGCACCTGGAATATGCGAGTCCATCCCGGAGTGCAGATGATGACCAGGAATCCGACCCCCAGGGCCAACTCCCCAACGAACAGGTAAGCGAACCCCCTCCCCAGCACCGCATAGCCCAGAAGCATGAGGCACAAGCCCGTCAGATACCGGTCTGCGATCGAGGGACGGGTGACGGAGAGAGTCTCACCAACCGGGCGGGATGTTATGCGCGCCGTGGTCACGGTGCCGCTCCTCCGCGTTGGGCGGCGGATTCCAGAACTTGCCTGTACCGCGCTACCATCGCTTGCTGCGTGAAGCAGCGCTCGAACGCTGAGCGAGCGAAAGCGCCTGCCTCGGCGCGGCGGTTTGCTGAGGTAAGCAGGGGCGTCAGCGAAGCCGGACGGTTCAGGTCCAAAGGCGTTCCGCCCAGCGCCTCCAGCAGCTCCGGCACGCCTCCCGCCGGCACCGCGGCCATCGCAAGCCCCGCTCGCGCCGCCTCCAACAACACTATCGGGCAATTCTCCAGCAAAGACGCGTGCGCGTAAATATCGGCAAGCGGCAAAAGCTCGGGAACATCTCTGCGAAATCCCAGCAGACGCACCCTGGCCTCAAGCCCGAGTTGGGCGATCCGCGATTCGATCTGTCCGCGGCTGGGACCGTCGCCGATCAATACCAGTCGCAGATTCGGATGCTCAGGAGCAATTTTGCCCATCAGATCGATCAGCGCGAGCTGATTCTTTCTCGGCTCCAGCGTGCCGACATTGATCAGGACCAGATCCTCGTCATTCAGACCGAGCTCCGGGCGTTTGATCCGGGGAGTGAGAGTGGCGCCAGGGATTCCATTCCAGATGACCGAGGAGGCTCGCGGGTGGATTCCGCGATCGCGCTGCACGATGTCCCGGGCCCAGTTGGAAACGAAGACGACGTGATCGACACCCTCGATAACCTGCTTCTCTGTCCGGATGATCTCATCGAAATAGGACTGGCCGGCCAGCTCGCCTTTTTCGCGGTACTCCGTGGCTTCGCTGTAGTTGAAATGGCAGACGAGAATCACCGGGAATTGGCCGCCGGACCGGTCGCGCGCCGCCATGGCCGCCCGGGCACTGACGGGGCATTGAGCGATGACAGCGTCGACGTCGTGGTGCTTGAGCGTGCGATTGAGCCCGCCGCGAAGCGCCGCTTCGTGCCAGTGACGCAGCCACCACGTGGACCAGGTGGAGTTCAGTCGACGGAGCAGAAGTGGCCGGATGGCAAAGACCGGCGCCCAGCGGCGGTTGCCCATCAGGGCGGATTGGATCATGCACGGACGCCCGGCGGATCTCAGCCCCGCTTCCAGGGCGCGCGAATGAGTCTGAACTCCGGTCGGCCCAACCAGTGGCTCGATGGTTGCGATCAGGACCGTGGAAGTGTCCGCCGGGGCGGCGTCAGGCCCGCGGGGCAGGACGGTTTGGGCGGGCGCGCAGCTCACGTGAGCACCGCCTCCCGGGGCGAGGACTCCCGCAACCGATCGAGAAGCCGGGCATGCCATTTGACCATGTCATTGGCTCGATCATATCCCTCTCCGTAGAGTCGCGCCAGAGTGTCGACCAGGTACAGCATGAGCAGGGCATGGCGAGAAGACTGACGGCTCTGTGAACAATATCGGCTCAGTATGTCGGTGCGAGTCAGGTCGGCGACGGCCTTTTCCACCGTCCAATTATCCAGCAGATACCCGACTTGGAGCCGGTAGTGGATTTCATCGAGCCCGGCGGGGCCGTCGAGATGTCCGTACTCCCAATCGAAAGCGCGGATGACATTTCCGGCCCGGCGGAGGTTCCAGGGGGCGAAATCGCCGTGGACCAAACCTGTTGCCATTCGCTGGTTTTCCAGGCCGGCCAGCGCCTGCTCCAGGGCGGCCGATAATTCGGGATGCGGTTCGGCGAGGCTGGCGATGCGGCGGGGCAGCTCGGCAACGAGTCGAGTCGCGGCAGGCTCGGCGGTCTGTCGCGCCAATCGCGAAAGAAACTCGTGGTGCATCGGACCGATTGGCGTGGGCGCCGCGCCGCCGGCAAGCGGTGCCTGGGCCGTGGTGTAGATGCCGTCGATTTCGCCGGCCGACAGCAGGCTGGGCACGAACCCGCGAACGCCGTCCATGCTTGACAGACGGCGCAGGTTTTCTGTCTCACGCTCCAGCAGTGCGCGGGCCAGGGGCGTGACCGCGATTTTGAGAAACGCCAGGATCGTCCCATCGGAATCGATCACCGCGGCCGAAGCCTTGCGATTCCTGGCGCCTTCAGGAGCGCCCGAAGAGAACGCCAGCGCTAGCCCGTGCCCGGGAAACAACTCTGACATCGCACGCTGTAGCGAAGAAGGCTCGCGCTGTGCGATCACGACCTGGTCGCGATACCAGAACGGCAGCCGCGTATAGACGGCAGCCCGCGCCGCCAATCGCTTCAACCGCGCAGTTGCCCGCGCCGGCGTATAAAGATCGAACCCGGCCGAACAGACTGCCGGGCTGGCCAGCGGGATAAACCAGCGGGGATTTTCCCAACCTGGCAGCACAGCGAACCGGCAGACATTCGCGAACCCCGCCGCTTGAAGCGACGCATCTTTCACGCCCGAGCAATTGATGCCGACGAACGCGGCTGCGGCGGGATCGGAAAGCGTTCCGTTGTATTCGACCACAACCCGGCGATTCGCCTGAGTTTGGGCTCCCGCCAGCGGCGCGCGCAGCCATTCCGGCCCGCCGCGGCAATCGAACGCCGCGTCTGCCGGCAGCAGATGCATCCAGGTATGGGTGCGCGGGCGTGCCACCCAGGGCGATCGCAAACTCGCGGGCGGGCCATTTCGGGAGGGCGAGGCTCCTGCCGAGCCGCATTTTTCCGCGTCCTCAAGCCTCGGCTCGGCAGGAGCCTCGCCCTCCCAATTGGGTTTTCGATTGCCCTGGCGCGTCACCGGCCGGCCCCCACTTTCAGTTGCCGTGCGGAGCGCGATGACAGGTAGTCCAGGATCATCTGCCCGACCTGGGCCACGACTTGCTCGAGCGGCTGAGAATTATCGATGATGCGAGCGAACGGCAGCGGCTGGGCCAGCGCGCGGTACGCCTCCCGCTGGCGAACGATCTCTTCCATCGCCACCTCCTGCTTCCGCCCCAGGATGACCTCGGGCGGCGCGTCCAGCAAAAACAAAAGGTGCGGTTTGGGCGCCACTCGCCACAGCGCCCGCAGCGGCCAGTGCGGTCCGGAGTAACGATATCGCTTCGGATCGACGATGGCGTCCGGCAGGTAACGGTGGTTGATCACCAGCCCCGCGCGGGCCAGAGTGGGACGAATACTGAGCAGATATCCAACCGTGTAGCACAGCGTCCACCACGCCGCCTTGATCAGCGACGCCGAATAAGACCGCGGCGGCAGCGAGTGCGGACCATCGGGCTTGGGGACCTCGAAGCGCGCTGGCAGCAGGCTTGGGGCAAAGGTCAGATATTTTTCGCGCAGGAAGATCGGTGAAAGCTGCTCGCGAACGGCTTGAATGACGGTCGACTTTCCCACGCCGTCGGGCCCGAGGAAGACCAAGTGCAGGCCGCAGGGCGGCCGGGCCCACCGCCGCAGCCTTCGCCCCCAGCGGGCGGTGTTTCCACCGCTCGGGCGGGCGCCCGGGCCGGCCAGCAGGCCGCGGCGCAGGTCCCGGCTGTAGTGACGGATGCGCGACCAGTCGGCGGTGCGGGCCGCCTGGAGGATCAGGCGCACGTCTCCCGGCTGGAAAAATCGCCGTGCCTCGCGCTCGCAGTTGGCAGGGTGCTGCGCCGCCAACTCCGACAATCGACGCTCGTGCTCGGGGCGCAGACTCTGTTTCAGGACCCGATTCACCAGCATGCACCCGAACTCGTGATGCGGCGCGGGAACCCAGAATTTATCTTTACGGACGCGCGATGCCAGGATTTCGTCCGCCTTGTAAAATGTCCGACCCGCAAGCGAGTAGTCCGGGCTGACGTGGAGTTGAAGAATGCAAGGCCTTTGTCCGGCGGCGGCAGGCGCGGCGAGCACGATGTATTGCGCGCCGTCATTGAGCCACAGCACCGCCTCGGCGCCGATGTACTGGCGATTTTCGTGAAGCAGCTTTGCCAACTGGCCGGGAAGCAGTCGCGGGCCCATCAGCAGGTCGACATCCGTCCCGATGTCCGCCGGCCATGACTGATACCCGTGCAGCGCGCACCACGGAACCGCGGCTCGTTCAAGCACGTCGAACACCCGCAGCAGCATGGCGCCGCGCGGATCGCCCGACGAAGTCGCGGGCACCACCGCCGGATTCTTCCGCGTCAAATTCTCCCGGGTCAAATTCTCCCGGGTCAAATTTTCATGGCTCAGTTCGGGCAAGTCTCCTCCTTATCGGCGACCAGGACGGCGGCGATGGCGGGTGCGGCGCCCGCCCGCACCGCGGCGGCATCCTGGTCAATCGGACGACTCCCCTGTGCCGGTCTTTGGCGCAGGCACGCCGTAGCCGAGATCGCCGCCGACGTCACCACTCCCGCGATCATGGCGACCATGATCCCCTGCGTTCGCAGCATCGGCATCAGCAAAAAACTCGTCGGCATCGCCACCAGAAGCCCGCAGACCGCGGCAAGAAAGATGATGTGCGTCAGGTGGCGGGCCCGCAGTGCCGCCGTGATCATCAGTTGCAGATAGGTCAACAGTGCATAGGCGGAGTAAAGCACGAGAATGACGCTGGCGCCGCCGTACTTTCGTCCGAAGGCGAGCTGAAGCAGCGGCTTGGCCAGAAGGGCGATCAGGCCGCAAAAACCCGCCAGCGGAATCGCGACTTTCAGAAGCACCTGACCGAGCTGCGCGTTGATCCCCGATTTCCCCCCACCCATAAGGCTGCGGGCAAAGCGGATCGGCAGCACCGTGTCCAGGTAATAGGCGATAACCCGTGTTGGCCCGAACAGGACCTGGGCGGCTTTGAGTTCCCCGGTCGCGAACGGGCCAAGCCATGCCGCCGCCACGTAAAGGTACATGTGGATCGACGAGCACCAGGTCAGAATCTCTGAGCCGGCCAACCATTTCCCGTATTTCCAGTTCAACGGCAGCGCGGACAGGTCGACGTGACGTGTGAGGCTTTTGCGAATCTGCCAGAAACCGATGGCGGCGGCAAGCGCCGAGGTGCCGGCCAATGCGTACATCGCGGTCACGCCTGTCAGCCAGTCCTGGATGCCGTGGAAGTGAAACCGGGCCAACAGGTTCAATGCCGCAATAACGACGGTCTGCCCGCCGTAGCTGATCAGATCGTTCAGAAAGACATCAAAATGCCGTGCTTCAGTATACAGTACTCGCCGCACAAATTCCTGCAACTGCCAACTGGCGATCGAAGGAATCAGCGTGAAAAGCAGAGCAAGAACAGGCCAGTGATTGATATACGCCAGCCAGACGGCAGCACCCGCGGGAATGAACTCGGCAGCGATCAGAAGCAGTTGTGCCAGCAGCGTCGAGCTCGTGTAGATGCGGTAGCTCTCCCCGTAGCGCGTTGCTCCCAGAACGTTATGCGGCTGAGTGATCAACGCGACTTGGAGAATGTTGGCAAAAAGCAGCGCGGAATAGACCAGGGTAAATCGTCCGAACTCCGCCGGATCCCCCATGCCATGCGCAACCAGAATCATTGTCGCAAAATTGCTGGCCGACATCAGCGCCTGGTCGCCGACCGCCCATGCATCCTTCAAATACCGGCTAAAACCGGGTTTAGCGGACGTGGAACGATCGACGGTGGCGGGGTCGGTGGACATACGCACGACCGAAAATCTTCGGCACAAAGGGTCGTTGGCATTCGCCAACAGCCAATCTATTCAGGCGGATAATCTAACAAAAACCCCTTCGGTTCGTTCGGCCCAATTCCCAATTAGTTCCTTCCGGACCGACCCTTGTGTTCGCAACGAGTTAAATATGCGTAAAAGTTCAGCTTTGGAAGCACCTGCCCTCCGATTTTGAGTTACTGTCATTTTTGACATCCGTCCGCAGTCGCCCCCCGAGCAGATTTGACCGATCAGTGGGTTGTCGTGGGCCACAGACGGATCGAACCATTGCAGGCAGGGGACATGAAAGTTCTGTTGTGCCATAACCATTATCAGCAGCCCGGGGGGGAAGATCATTCCTTCGAGGATGAAGCCCGGCTTCTGGAATTACACGGCCATCAGGTCGTTCGCTACACGCTTCACAACGACGCCATCGCAGATATGGGGCGGGTGGGCGTTGCGGTCCGCACGGTGTGGAACCAGCGTATTCACAGTGAGTTACGGCAATTGATGCGATCGGAGGCGCCGGAGCTGGTCCACTTTACCAACACGTTTCCGCTGATTTCGCCAGCGGCTTATTACGCCGCCGCCGCCGAGAGGATCCCGGTGATCCAGGCGCTACGGAATTACCGGCTGTTGTGCCCCAATGCGTTGTTGCTCCGGGATGGGCAGCCTTGCGAACTGTGTCTCGGGCGCCGCGTTGCGATACCCGCGATCGTCCATAAGTGCTATCGCGACAGCCGCGCTGCCACCGCCGTCGTTGCCGGAATGCTGGCTACGCATCGCGGGCTGGGAACCTGGCAGCGGAAGGTGAATCTGTTCTACACGCCAAGCGAATTTGCCCGTCGCAAGTACATCGCCGGCGGTTTTCCCGCCGACCGGATCGCGGTGAAACCGAACTTTGTTCATCCCGATCCTGGCGAGGGAAGCGGGAAGGGGGGTTACGCGATCTTTGCCGGCCGCCTCTCCCAGGAAAAAGGTGTCTCGACCTTGCTCGAGGCGTGGCTGCGGCACAATCCCCCAATGCCGCTCAAAATTCTCGGTGACGGGCCGATGGCCGGCGACGTCCGCGATGCCATTCAAAAATGCCCCAAGATCGAATGGCTCGGCCGACTCCCCATCGATCAAACACTCCACCTGATCGGAGAGGCGTCGGTGCTGGTCTTCCCGTCCCTTGCCTATGAGACGTTCGGGCGAAGCATCATCGAATCCTTCGCCAGGGGCACGCCAGTCATTACTTCTGACAAAGGTGCATCGGCGGAATTGGTCGAAATCGCAATCAACGGGTATCACTTCGCTACAGGTGATGCCTCTTCGTTGGCGGCACGCGTCGCTCAAATGGCCACGGATGCATACAAGATGCGGAAGGCGGCTCGGGCGGAATACCTTCGGCATTACACTGCCGATCGCAATTACCAGATGCTCCTGTCCATTTACCAGCGGGCGCGATGTCGTCAGGACCTCGATAACGAGATGCGCGAACCCGTTGGAGTGATTACCTCATGACGCCTGTTCGCTGGCTCCCGCGGTTTCAAAACGCCACCCGCGCGATCCAGGTCCTCGCCCAACGCGAGCGGTGGTCCCGACCTCGCATCGAAGCTTTTCAGCTCGAGCGGCTCAATCATCTCTGGCAACACGCGACGGCTTACGTGCCGCACTACCGGCAGTTGGCAGACCAAAGAACTCTGCCGGCGCGCTTCTCGTCCCTGGACGAGTTTTCCCACTCGGTGCCGGTTCTTCTCAAGGCCTGCATCAAGCAGGATTCGAAGTCTTTTCTTTCCAGCCGAGCCGATCGGGGCAGTTGGAAATACACCGGCGGCTCGACGGGCACTCCCACTCCCATCTTCTGGTCGCATCAGGCGCACCTCGAGTCGTTGCGGGCCAAATACCGCTTCCAAGCGCAGTGGGGTGTCGACATTTTCGACCGCACGGCGTTCCTCTGGTCGCACGGCTCTTCGGTGGCGCCGGGCTGGCGCGGCCGCTGGTCCAGGTTCCGTCAGCCTTACATGGATCGTCTGCGCAATCGCCTGCGTCTTTCGGCCTACGACGTCAGCCGCGACAGCCTGCGGCGTTACCTCCACCAGCTCCAGAAGTTCGATCCGGTGATGATCTACGGCTACAGCCGGGCGCTTTATCTGCTGGCGATGGAGGCCCGGCAGTCGGGTCACTGGCGCTTTCCCTCCCTCAAAGTCATTGTCGCCACTTCCGAGCCCGCCTGGCCCCACATGGTCCAGACCATCGAGGAAGCCCTGGGAGCGCCGGTCGCGCGCGAATACGGCGCTACCGAATGTGGGGTCATCGCCTGCGACGGCCCCCAGCGGGTGATGCGCGTCCGTGAGGACCACGTCCTGCTCGAGACGCTGGGGCGCCAGGACGGGCAGTTCGACATCGTCGTAACGGTACTCAACAACCCATCGTTCCCGCTGATCCGTTATGCGATCGGCGACGTCACCTCCGCCGAACTGGTCAAACCGGCCCAGGGTTTTGAGTCACTGGCAGATGTTGGAGGACGCAACAACGACCTGCTCCGGAGCAAGACGGGGGATTACCTGCACTGGGTCCACATCGAACACGCCGTTGCGGCCACCGCGGCGCGGGTGCTCCGCCGCTTCAGCATCTACCAGGCGGCGGACGGTTCGGTGCGAATCGACGCCGAGCTTCACGATCCCGCCGGCGCCGCACAGGCGGCGCCGGACCTCGAAGCCTTCCGCCGATTTTTCGAGGCCCGGCTCGGCGGCTTCCCGGTCGCCCTCCGCGTCGTTCCCGCCGTCCAGCAGACCCTCAGCGGAAAGCATCGCGTGGTCTGCTCCGACCTGTACGATCTGAACACCTCGCGTTCGTTCCGCCCCGCCCCCGCAGCCGAGCCGTCCCAGCCGCTGCCAGTCTGAGAACGCGATCCCTGCTACGTTTGGAACAGAATCGAACGTTTTCCCCGTGCGAAAATCGCGAAAAATGTTCCAAATCGTTCCAAACGTTGCACCACCTGATCCGCGGGCGGCCCGCACGACGCCTCACGCAGTTTGCCGGGCCGGTTCGCGCTCCTCTCGCGCCGGAATCGCTTCGGCGGGCCGGTCAACCGGTCCTGCCACGGCGTTGCCGCGAACCTGATCCAGTTGCACCACGTCGTTCTTGAAAAACAGCGCCACCGTCCAGTCGATGATGATGCGCATCCGCCGGCTCCAGCGCGGCATGCGCGAGACGTAATAGGTCCGCCACACCCACCAGGCCAGAAACCCGTGGATGTTGAACCGGTAGACGCGCCCAGCCCCCTTGTAATGCCCCAGCGCCGCCAGCGTTCCCTTGCTCGAGTAGACAAACGGCTGCGGCGCAGCGCCTCGGACCACCGCCAGAATGTTTTTGGCCAGTTGCCGCGCCTCCCGCAACGCATGCTGCGCCAGCGGCGGGTAAGGCTTGCCCTGCGGATCGGGAATCGCCGCACAATCGCCCAACGCCCATACGTCCGGCTTCCCTTCAACCCGCATTGTTGCGTCCGTCTGCGCCCGGCCTTTGCGGTCCTTTGGAACGGCGATGCCCGCCAGGAGCGGGCTGGGCGTCACGCCGGTCGCGACCACGATCGTCTGCGCCTCGATCACCTGGCCGTCATGAAGCTCCAGCCGATCGGGGTGGATTGCCGTCACGCGGGTGCTGGTCCGGATCGAAACGCCGCGTTTCCTCAGAACCTCGGCTGAGTAGTCCGCCAGTTTCTCGTCGAACTCGGGGGCGATCCGCGGCCCGGCTTCGATCATCTCGTACCGCACCTGGGAAACATCCACGTGTTTGTACAGCTCCGCCACGTTGGGGATGAAACTGGTCAATTCACCCATCAGCTCGAGACCCACCAGCCCGGCTCCGACGACAACGAACGTGAGCTGCGCCTGTTTTCGCTTCGGATCCAGCTCCACGTCGGCCCACTCGAAAAGCCTGATCACCTGGTTTCGCAGGTAGATCGCATCGCCCAGCGTTTTGAATGTGATCCCATATTCGGATCCCGGCACCAGCGAAAGATTGGTCACCCCTCCCAGGGCGAGCACGAGATGGTCGTACGGCAGCGCCTGCGTTTCCCGGCCGCCCGCGAGCTGGATGGCGGCGGTCTTCTTCTCCACGTCAACCCATGCCACCTGGGCTTCGACGAACCGCGTTGCCTTCAATAGCGGCCGGATCGGATTCACCGCGTGCCGCGGCTCCAGAACCCCCGAGCCCGCTTCGAACAAAAGCGGCGTCATCAGGAAATAGTTGTCGCGGCTTACCAGCGTAATCTCGAGCTCATCCGACGCCCGCGCCAATTTCTCCAGGTGCAGCGCCGTGTAGACCCCTCCAAATCCACCGCCGAGAATCAGGATCCGTTTTTGGTTCGTGGCCATGACTGTCGATAGGCGCAACATTGCGGCAGGTCAACAGTCTCGTGGCACGGGCTTCCAGCCCGTGTAGGCCGACTGGCCATCGCGAGAACCCGAAGGGGAGGCCCGTGCCACACGTGCCACAGGAAGCATTATCGCTTGGCCAGCTCATCGACCGACGCCGGCCCCACCTGCTGCCGCAGCGCCGCCAGGTCGAAGTTGCGGCCCGGGCAGTCGGTTTTCCCGGTGACCCCGCCGTGCGTGTAGATGTGGGTGATGGGTATGTTGAAGTTCCTGCACAGGAACCTGCACAACCGAGCGAGGCTCTGGAGCTGGGCCGGGGAGGGATCGTACTCGTCGAAGTTGCCGACTAGGCAGATGCCGATGCCGTGCTGGTTGTAAAACTCGTCCGGCGTCTTGCAATGCGCCCCATGCTTCTGCTCGCGCCAGCGCGGCCCGACCTCGACCTGCCCGTCGGCGGTGTCGGTGCCGTTGCCGATCACGAAGTGATAGCCCAATTCGTCCCACCCCCTGGCCCGGTGCCACTGGTCGATCCGTTCCGCGCCGCCGAAATCCGAGGCGCTGTGGTGGATCACGATGCATTCCCAGCGATTGGACGGGTGCTCCGGCATCCAGGCCGATTCGACGCCCGATGGAACCGGCGCGGCCTGGTGCAACCGGCATCCCAGCCACAATCCCAGCACCGCGATCGGAAGCAGGATGACCGGCACCATCCACCCGCGGACCGGCAGCTTCCTGAGAATGTGCTTCCTTGCACGCAAAACGCAATTCCGTTCCCCCCACACTATAAGCCATTTTCCCAAAACAAAAACCCCGGCGATCCTCGCCGGGGCTTGGCTTCTCATTCGCATCGTCCAGGTTTCAAGCCCGATGGGTTTTCTTGTGGCTCGTCGAGTGGTGCGACCGCGATGCCACGCGGGCGCGGCTCCTGGAATGGGCCGTCTGCTTCTTGGCATGAACCCGGCTGTGCTTGGCGGTGGTTTGACGCTTGGCCGTGGCATGGCGCTTGGTCGTAGTGTGGCGCTTGGCGGTGGTCTTGCGATGCGACGAGGTTTTCTTCGTCACATGCCTGTTGCTCGACACGGCACGGACGGGCGTGACGCTCACGCCGCCGGGAACGCTGGCCGTGTGCGAACGCGCCAAACCCACGGCGGGCACGGTCCCCAGGGCCAGCGCGCCGGCGGCGGCCCACTTCACGAGACGGCTCAGGATCATCTGACAACTCCTTACGACGGGCCGCACGCCCGCCTACCAACGCACTTGCTCTGCCGCACGACACCGCACGGTCCTGTCCGATATATCGGACCATGATGCCGATTGGACTTGAGCAAATGACGAAACTCGAATGACGAACCGAGAAACTCGAAACTCGAATGACGAATGACGAATCAAATCCGAAATAAGAATGACCAAAATCCGAAACCGTCGACCGGGAAGGCCTTCGTTTCGTCATTCAGTCATTTCGATTTCGAATTTGATTCGTCATTCGAGTTTCATCATTCGGCCGCCTTCAGCGCGCCGCGATTTCGTCGAAGGATCCCACCACCGGCAGTTTGCCCACCAGTGGCCGTACGTATTGCTTGAAGGCTTCGGTGATGTTGTTGCCATCGGCGATGTAGGAGGGATCGAGGTGCTTGGTCTCGCGGGCGACGGTGCTGAGCGGCGTCAGGAAGGTTTCGATCTTGTAGTCGGCGCCGGGCACGCGTTTCATCGCCACCGAACCGCCGGCCTCGCCCTGAGCGCTGTACTTTACCGCCATCTGCCCGACCAGTCGCGCCTCGCGGGCGTCGGTTTCGCTCACGAAGCCGGGAAACGAGCGCTGGAGATAGCCGAAGGTGTCGGCGCGGACGCGGAGCTTCTTGCCGCCGGGCGGTTGAAGCTTTTTGGTGATCAGCGCCGCCAGAAAATCGCCCAGCGCGCCCGAACCCGAAAGCTGAATGTTCCCATGGGCGTCGCGGTCGATGTTCGAGGCCATCGCCTCGGCCCAGGTCTTTCCATCCGGTCGCCCGATCCCTTCGCTCGCCGTAATCAGACAGCGCCCCTGCTTGCTGTAAACGCGATCGACGTCGGCGAGGAACTTCTCCTCCGTGAGCGGGGCCTCAGGCACGTAGATCAAATGCGGTCCGTCGTTCTCATGCTGTCGTGCCAGGACGGAAGCCGCGGTGAGGAACCCGGCGTGCCGCCCCATGATCACGTCCACCTTGATGCCGGGGAGGGATTTGTTGTCGAAATTGTCCCCCATGACACCCGCGGCCACGAACCTTGCCGCCGACCCGTAGCCCGGCGTGTGGTCGTGAACCCGCAGGTCGTTGTCGATCGTCTTGGGGATGTGGAAGACCTTCAGCGCGTGGCCTTCCCTGGCGGCCAGCTCGCCGACGATGCGCGCCGTGTCGGCAGAATCGTTGCCGCCGATGTAGTAGAAATAGCGGACATCGTGCTTGGCAAACGACTTGAAGATGTTCTGGCAATACGCCTGGTCCGGCTTGTCGCGGGTCGACCCCAGCGCCGCCGCGGGCGTCTGCGCGATCCGCTCGAGCAGCTCATCCTTCACGTCATTCAGCGCGATGAAATCATCGTTGACGATCCCGCGCACGCCGTGCCGCGCGCCCAGGAGCTGATCGACCAGCCCGGCCTTTCTCATCTCCTGAACGACCCCGACGAGCGACTGATTGATAACCGAAGTCGGCCCGCCGGACTGACCGATCACCGCGTTGCCTTTTGCTGCCATGGTGTGTTTCCTTCGAGAAAAATCGACCTCGGCGCGATAATAGTGGAACACCGGGCGCGATCAAGTATTGAATGACGAGGACAGTGGGCCAACACGTGACACGGGTTTTCAACCCGTGCTGGCGGCGTGCGATGACGTGGAACTGCCCAATCCCGCGTTTTTTTCATTCGATCGCTGCTCGCACGGGTTGAAAACCCGTGTCACGAACGAGCCGCTTTGTCTGCAACACAAAAGGGAGTTTTCGAGGTATGAATGTCGAAGCCTAACCCTTCCGTCCGGAGCGCCAGACATGAAAAAGCAACTCCAATGGACCACGTCGCTATTCGTTACGCTCATTGTGGCCGCACTGACTTCCCCCGCCCACGGCTCCGGCGGCCAGTACCTCAAAATCGATTACTCCGCCTCGACCAATCCCGACGAGCTCCAGATCGCCGTCACTTACACGCTTTGGCTTCCCGACGACGTCAAGACTTTCCGCGGCATCATGGTTCACCAGCACGGCGCCGGCACCACCGCCTCGATCGAAGGCTCGACCGCGGCGTACGACCTGCACTGGCAGGCGCTGGCCAAAAAATGGGACTGCGCCCTGCTCGGCCCGTCCTATCACGTCCTCAACGAGAAAATCGACCTCAGCCCCGGCGGCTCTGAACTCTGGTTCGATCCGCGGCACGGCTCCGAGAGAACCTTCCTCAAAGCCATCTCCGAATTCGCCAACAAAACCGGACACCCCGAGCTCAACACCGTGCCCTGGGCGCTCTGGGGCCATTCGGGCGGAGGCATCTGGGCCGACGTCATGTGCTGCCTCCATCCCGATCGCGTCGCCGTCGCGTGGCTCCGCTCCGGATCGGCGGCGATGTTCCGCAGCAAACTCGAATTCCCCCAGCCGCAGGTGCCCGATGCGATCTACGGCATCCCGATGATGTGCAATCCTGGAGCCAAGGAAATGGGCCGCGGACCTTTCCACGGCACCCTCGCCACGTTTCAGGAATACCGCGCCCACGGCGCCCCGATCGGCTTCGCCCCCGATCCGCGCACCGGGCACGAGTGCGGCGACAGCCGGTATCTGGCAATCCCCTTCTTCGACGCCTGCCTGGACATGAGGCTCCCCGAGAAAGGCAGCTCCGATCAAACCCTCCGCCCAATTGACATGAAAAGCGCGTGGCTCGCCGGCCTGATGGACATTACCGCAGCCCCCGCCGACCGCTTTCAGGGCAACCCCAACGTTGCCGTCTGGCTTCCCAACGAAGCGATCGCCAAGGCGTGGCTCGAATACACCAAAACCGGCGCCGTCAACGACACCACGCCTCCGCCCGCGCCGTATGACATCAAAACCGCCGATACCGATCGCGGCACGGAAATCCGCTGGAGCGCCGACGCCGATTTTGAGAGCGGCATCCGCAATTTCATCATCGTTCGCGACGGCAAGGAGCTGGGCTCGGTCCCCCAGACGCCGATCGGAAAATTCGGCCGGCCGCTCTTCCAGTCGATGACTTATCACGACACGCCGGCCCAGCCCATGCCGCAGATGAAGTATCTCGACCGCGCCGCCCAACCGGGCGAGAAGCACACTTACGAGGTCGTCACCATCAACAGCGTCGGCCTTCGCTCCGATTCCGCCACCGCTTCGACCGATGTCCGCCCTGCGAGATCCGGCGACCCCGCCGCCTATGTGCCGTTCCAAGGGAACAAATCCACCTGGCACGATGGCTTCGACCGTTACGACTATGTGATGGATGCGAATACGTTCGCGATAAAGCCGTTCGAGCGCAGCCCGAATGAGCGTTACGCCGTCGGCGCTCCGGCGCCCGGGACTCGCCGCTGCATCGTCGTTGTGCCAAAGAATCCCGCGCCCGGCAATCCCTGGAGCTGGCAGGCGTGCTACTGGGACCACGAGCCGCAGACCGAAGTCGAGCTGCTCCGCCGCGGCTTTCATGTCTGCTTCATCAGCCCCGACCCGGACAAGACCTGGGATGCCTGGTACGCCTGGCTCACGCAAAAACATGGGCTCTCAACCAAGCCGGTCTTCATCGGCATGAGCAAGGGCGGCGTCAATGAGTACGACTGGTCCACCGCCCACCCCGACAGCGTCTCCTGCATCTACGCCGACAACCCCGCCATCCGCCCCGAAGCCTTCGCCAACTTGGCTGAGCTGGCCAGCCGCGACGTGCCCCTGCTCAACGTGTGCGGCACAGAGGATTTCCTGCTCCAGCGCCACACCCTGCCCATCGAGCAAAGCTATCACGCGCTGGGCGGCCGGATCACGGTCATCATCAAGGAAGGAACGGCGCATCATCCCCATAGCATCAAGAACCCCAAGCTGATCGCCGATTGGATTGTCGCGCATCTCAAGCCCGAAGCGCCCGCCGGCCCCCGGCCGTCGTTCGTCGACGACAACTTCGCCAAAACCTATTACTACAGCCTGGCCAATTCCTACATTCCGCTTGCCGATGAGCACACCTGGGCGACCGCCCGCGGGCCCGGCTTTCACGAATGCTACGAACGCTACGACGCCCGTACCCCCAGTACCTGGGGCATCGGTGGCATGGCCATCATCGTGCCGCACGCGCCCGCTCCGGGTAAACCGTGGGTCTTCCGCGCCGACAACATCAAACGCGATTCGCTGGTGGACCAGGCGCTGCTCGCCAAAGGCTTCCACATTGTCCTTGCCCCCATCACCGCCCAGGCCGGCCCGCTGCGCGAACAATGGGACGCCATCTACAAGGTGATGACGGAACACGGCTTTTCCAAAACCCCCGTCCTCGAAGGCGACGGCGCCGCCGCCGGGGAGGCCTGCGCCTGGGCCATCGCCAATCCCGCCAGCGTGTGCTGCATCGTCGCCGAAAATCCCGCCCTGCGAAGTCTGATGACCAAGGCCCAGCCTTTGGAGCACCTGGACGTCCTGTCCAGCGCCCATGTTCCGCTGCTTTGCGAGTGCGGCCAGAACGACCCCTGGCTCCAATCCCAAACCCGCGTCCTCGAAGAGCGCTACAAACAATCCAACGGCGAAGCGAAAGTCATCATCCGCGAAGGCGAAGGCCACTTCCTCTCCGACCAGCGCGACGTGAGCCCGATCGTCGATTTCGTGACCGCGCACGCGATCGCCGACTGAAGATAACGAGATTTGCTCCAATGTGGCACAGCCGCCCTCGGCCGTGTTCCGCCGAAGGCGGAAGGTGTTTCTTCGACCTTCGGTCGAACACAGCCGAGGGCGGCTGTGCCACAACATGGATCGCGACCCGCCACATTTGAGCGCTATACCCTGACCCGGCGCCCAGTGCCGGGCGTCGCTTGACTCTGTCTGCCCCGCTCAAGAGAGTGTGTCCTTCTCGTCATCCACCGGGATGACCAGGCCAATTGGAGCCCGATGCCGCTCGCGCTGATGCTGTCGATCCTCAGTCACCCTTGGACGCACCAGATGTTCCAGTGGCTTCACTCGCGACTGGATCAGCTTCTTCACTGGATCAGCGCGCGCCTCGAGACAGGGAGCTATTTCGCCCTGTTCGGCGTGCTGTTCTGCTGCGGGCTGGGGCTCCCGCTTCCGGAGGACATCTGGCTCCTGCTGGCGGGCGCACTGGTCGCGACCGGGAAAATGAAGCTGGCACTGGCGGCGCTCTCGGCGTGGTGCGGAATCATCGGCGGAGACGTCGTCCTCTATTTCCTGGGCCGGGGTTTCGGGCTGGAGGTCCGCCGCCTCAGGCTGATCGGCCGGCACCTCACGGAAAAGCGCCTCGAACAGGTGCAGAAACTTTTTGCCCGATGGGGCGTGTGGGTGGTGGCGGTGGGGCGGATGTTCGCCGGCATCCGCGGCGCCATGGTCGTGGTCGCCGGGGCCACGCGCTTTGCCTTCTGGAAATTCCTGATCGCCGATGGGCTCGCGGCGGTCGTCAGCGGGGGCTTGTTCCTGTGGCTGGGCTACGTCTTCGGCAAGAACATGAACCAGCTCCGCCATCGCGTCGAGGAAGGCAAACGATGGACCCTCGTCGCCGCGCTGGTGCTGGCGGCGGGTTTCGGAATCTGGGCCTGGCTCCGCCGCCGCAACCGCCAGCAGGGAACAACCCAGCCCGAACCCGCGCTCAGGCCCGATCCGCCAAAGCCCGGCTCATCGCCTGCACGTCCCTTCGCAGAAAGGGGACATTCCTAATTATCGAGATATTAGGAATGTCCCCTTTCATCCGCCCCCCTTTCATCCGCCCCCCTTTCATCCGCCTGTCCCCTTTCATCCGCCCTGTCCCCTTTCATCCGCCCGGAGCCTCCAAGGCCCGGCTCATCGCCTGCACGTCCCTTCGCAGAACGCCAAGCCGGCCTTCCTCGGGAAACCTGAACAGCGACTCATCTTCGATGCAGTAATCGCGAAGGTATCCGCCGCTCTCCAGAAGCTGAACGACCCGGCGGAGATCAATGTTCCCCTCCCCCAGCGGACTGCAAAACTCCTTGTACTCGTGCCCGATCGGACGCTTCTGCTTCGCCAACCCCGGCGGGTAGTTGATGTTCTTGACGTGAGTGTGCTTCGTGCGCGGCGCGTACTTTTCGATCAGCCGGTAGACGTCCGCAAGCGGGTGTCCCCACCAGTAGAAATTCCCGGTATCGAGCGTCAAACCCAGCCGCGGATCGGGGATCGCCTCCAGGATCCGGTCGAGGAACTGCTCATCATTCGAGAACGGCCCGTGGTTCTCGATCCCCAGTTCGACCCCCGTGTCCGCGGTCCGCTCCAGCAGCTCCGTGAGCCGCTCGATCAGGTTCTGGCAGACTTGCTCGGCGCTGAGCGATTGCTTGGCCGTCCATGTATCGATGCGAACGACCGGCGCGCCCAGCGCCCCCGCGGCGCGGGCAACCTGTATCGCCCAGGCGACGTGGGCCGCGGCGTTGTCCCCCGCCAGGTCGCTCGCCACCAGCAGCGCCGCCACGCGAACCTGCGCGTCGTCAAGCCGGCGTTTGGTTTCGGCAATCGAGCCATCATCCGCCACCGACATCGCCGCCGCGTCCGCGGTGCGGAGGTAGGGGACAAAGCAGTTGATGTCCACCAGCACCTCGATGGCGTTCACCCCGAGAATTTGCAGCGCATCGAACAGCGACTGCCCCGCCCCCACCGGAATGATCTGGTCCCTGACGGCGATTCGATTCCGGCGTTCCATCCCCTTCTTGTACCCCGTCGCGCCCCGGAGCGAAGCGGTAATTCATCGGGAAATAGCGCCTCCCAAACCGGACCTCACGCAGAGACGCCAAGACGCAAAGAGAAAAACTGCGCCGGGCCGGCCGATGTGAGTTCTTTTGTCAGCGGATTTCTCCGCGCCTCTGCGGCTCCGCGTGAGCCACGTATTCCCCCCGCTTCTGCGGTATAATCATCCCTCGCCGTTGCGGAAGCGAAGGCGTATTTAACGGAGACTTACTCGACCCGAGGCAGTCCGATGCAAATAACCCTCAAGCCCGAAGTGGCACGATTTGTGGCGAAGAAGGTGGAGGACGGGCAGTATGCGGACGCCAACGATGTGGTGAACGCCGCCCTGGAGGTCTTGCAGGAGCAGGAACAGTTGACGCCGGAGCACGAAGCGTACCTGCGCCGGGAATTGGCCAAAGGGATCGAGCAGTTGGATCGCGGCGAATTCAGCGACTTTGACGCCGAGAAGATCATTGCCGAGGAACGTGCTCGTTTGGAAGGGAACCAGGGCTAATGCCGCGGGTTCGCCGCTCGAAACTGGCGGAGCAGGACTACCGCGAGATCTGGCATTACATCGCCTGCGACAGCCGCGATGCCGCGGATCGCGTGCTTCGAAAATTCGATTCGAAGCTCCAGCTTCCCAAACCGGATCTCACGCAGAGACGCCAAGACGCAGAGAGAAAAACTGCGCCGGGCGGGCCGATGTGAGTTCTTTCGTCACCGGAATTCTCCGCGCCCCTGCGGCTCCGCGTGAGCCACGTATTCCTCTCGTTCCGAACAGCGCTTTACCGTCTCTCCGTGCGGTCCAATTCGCTACGGTTTTGTCTCGACAACCTCCAGGCAAATATTCTATAGTCGCGGCAGTTTTATCCAGCGACGTGGGGGCGCACTCTTGGTGGAAGGAGATCATTATGACTCGTCGTCGCCGCTCAAGCGGATTGATCGGATCACTCCTCTCGCTCGGCTTGCTGCTTGCACCTGGCTCTGCCTCGGCGGCCGGCCCTGGCCCCGAGTCGCTCAAGGGCAAGCCCGCTCCCGATTTCTCGCTCAAGACGCTGGACCGCACCGACGTGAAGCTCTCGGAACTGAAGGGGAGCGTGGTCGTGGTGGATTTCTGGGCGACGTGGTGCCCGCCTTGCCGGGCCTCGCTGCCGCACATCCAGAAGCTGGCCAGTGACCGGAAATTGGCCGAGAAGGGCCTGAAGGTGCTGGTCGTCAACGCCCGCGAAGGCACCGACAAGATCGTGCCGTTCATGAACCAGAACCACTACACCTTCACGGTGCCGCTGGACAGCGATGGAGCGACACTGGGCGCGTATCGCGTGTCGGGGATTCCGACAACGGTGGTCATCGGACGGAATGGCGCCGTGAGGGCCGTGTTCGTCGGCTACAACCCCGCCGACGGCGGCAAAGCGGTGGACAACGCCGTCAATCAGGCTTTGCAGGAAACCGAGTAATCGCCGACTCGATCCCTTCTCCTAAATAGAGCAGACCATGTCCACGCAAGCCAAACCGAGCATCGTCTTCTGCCACGGACTCTGGGCCGACGGCTCGTGCTTTAGCGATCATGAGAGGTCTCGACCTTACGGAAGCGTCTTCCCCGCGCCGGCGGCCTTCATGCCGCGCAGGCGGTCAACGACGGCGCTGGGCTGCCGCTCGCTCTGGGCCCGCCATTTGGCCCACTCACCTTCCTGACGACGGAGGTATTGTTCGACCTGATCGCGGTGCGAAAGATAATACGTGATGGCGCCGTAAACCTGCTCGAGGGTCAATGAGGGGTACTGCGATCGGATCGTCTCCGGGGAGTGCCCTTGGTCGAAGGCGGCGACGACCGAATCCAGCATGACGTGCGTATCACCGACGCGCATCACGCCGTGCTGGTCGGTCTTCACGTATTCCGTTTGCGGGTCCATTAAAACGACTCTGCGCCAACTATAAGTCATGACGTGATGGAAACGAAGGTGCTGCCGGTTAGCGTTGACATGGTCTTGTCTCGACAACGGCCACGCAAGTATTTGATAGTGCGGCGATCCAGCGACTGCGGGGCGCACTCTTGGTGGAAGAAGATCGCCCAGTACACCTTCACGGTACGCCTGGACAGCGACGGAGCGGGTCAGCGGGTCCAGAAAACAATGGTTCGCGACCTGGAACATTTCCAGACCTGGATCGCCGCCGTCCGCAGCCGGGATGCCGGCCAGTTGAACGCCGGGATCGAGCAGGGCCACCTCAGCGCCAGCCTGCTGCGCCTCGCGAACATCGCCTGCGCCACCGGCCGCGCCCTCACCTTCGACCCGGCCACGGAAAAGTTCCAGGCCGACGCCGAAGCCAACGCCCTGCTGACGCGCAAGCATCGAGAGCCGTATGTTGTGCCGACGGAAACGCAGATGTGAACGGCTGATTACGCGGCGGAACTGATGTAGGACTCTATGCCTCGCGCAATGAGTTCTGAGCGGGTGAGGTGTCGGGACTTGGCGAACGCATCGGCCCGTTTGAGCAGTCCGCGCTCCACCGTGATCAACACACGCTTGGCTCCCTGCCCGACCGGCGGCCGCCCGCGCCGCGCCGCGCGCTCGTATTCCGCCCTCTGGGCTTTCGTGAGCGGCCGGGACATCCGCTGGGCGACGAACGGCTGATCAAACTCCCTGGTCGCCTTGCGCAGTTCCTCTGTATTCATCTCGGTATAGGGCTTCCCGCTCTTCGGATCCACGGGCCTTCGCCAACTTGATTTTCTTGTATTTCTCATCGTCGTTTCCCTCGCCTGAGCCGGCGTTTTTCCGCGTCGGTGAGTTCTCGAGCATGAATGACATATTTTACGCCCGGCGGATCAAAGACAAATATGACTTCCAAATACCGTCCGACGTCTGTCTGTCCCAGAACGAGCGTCTTCTCGTCGCCGATCAGCCGCGGATAGCCGCGGGCCGGATGTTTGACAACATACTCCGCCTCGTTCGGCTCAATTCCATGCTCACCGATATGCCTTTCGTTCCACTGGTTCCATCTGAACTGATGCACTATATGTATATACCCAAATCGTCCCAGTGACTCAACTTTCAGTCACGGGCGCCCACGCACAGTTCAGCATTGTCTTTTCGCAGATTACGTGACTCGACTGTCTTCGACCCTCAGGCTCGACTCGACTGAGCTCGTCGAAGTCAGACCCGAAGAGACACTTCCGAAACTGGATCGCCGCCGCGCGCAGCCGCGACGCCGGCCAGTTGAACGCCGGGATCGAGCAAGGCCACCTCAGCGCCTGCCTGCCGCAACTTGCGAACATCGCCTGCGCCACCGGCCGAACCCTCTCCTTCGACCCTGCCACGGAAACCTTCCAGGCCGACGCCGAAGCCAACACCCTGCTCACGCACAAGTTACCGGGAGCCGTACGCGGCGCCGACGGAAGTTTGAGCCCGGTGCTTCACCAACGCACTAAGGGGAAGGCAGTGACGGACGCTACTCATTACGGATTACACCGTATGCAGCAGTGTCCCCCTTCGCCCCCTAAGCAGGGTAGTCCCTCAGCGCGGGGCCGCGCCTAGAATCAGCGCATGGACGAGACATTTCAGATTGCTGAGCTGATCGACGAAATCGCGCACAAGGCCGATCCTGTCCTATTGGTCGACCGGCTCTTCTTTGGGCTCAAGGGCAGCGCCGTGCGGAGTACGGCCATCGTAGAAACGCCTCGCGGGAAGATGGCAGAGATTGGATTCAAGTTTCCCATTCCGGCAGATCTCGAAAACCCGGAGGAGATCGTCGATTACCTGGAAACCGGGCTTGGCCCTCTGGACTCGCTCAAAATCGTCGAGGAGAATGGGCAGAGATTCATCGCCCTAACCCGAACTATCGATGACCCGGGGATCGCGAAGCAGGTGGACGAAGCCATGAGCCGGATCGGAAAGAAGCTGAAAGAGGCAAATTGGTGAAAAGCTGCCTCCGTGCGCCTATTGCGTGCCGTCTTCGCCTCCCGTGGCTCCTTCCGATTCGCGCCGCTTGCACGGGTTGAAACCCTGTCGCGATGCAACATTCACGACGTCCCACTTCTGGCAGCCGCCGCCATTTTGCTGGCGACGATCTGCTTCACGAACTCCTCGGGGTCTTCCAGATCCTCCAGGAAAATCATTTTGGCGGAGACCTGGTATCCGAGTACGCCGCTCGCGGCCATGTAGGGGTCAATATCATTCAGCTTGAGGATGACGCCGTCGAGCGGCCCCATCACCTCCATCGCGTTGTTGAGCGAGATCCGGCTCAGCTCACTGAACTCTATCCCGATGACACTTTCAGGCCGGCGGCGCGTGAGCACGAATAGGATGCGCTGATCGGTCACCGCATACCAGGTTCCGGCACGCCTGCGGCGTTCGGAGAACAGTTGCCACGCTTGCCGCGTGTGGTCAATGAGTGCGCACCACCGGCGGTTCCTTCTCATGCGCACCGCCAGCACGGGTTGAAAACCCGTGTCACGTTAAAGGGTCCCGACGTGCATGAGGATCCGGTGTTTTGTCATCCGCGATAGTTGTCTCGGGTTGGGCGACGCGGCTCACGCAGTCTCCGGCGTCGGGCTGGCCCCGCCGGGAGTGGGGGCTGCCACATTCTGCGAATCCGTTCGCTCCGCATCAGGGCTCGCCGGCTCGGCGGGTGCGGGGGCGGCGGCCTTGGCGGGGTCGGGGGCGGGTCGGCCAAGGTTATCTAACGCAAAAAACTGATAAATGTCCCATTTTGCCCGAAAAGTGGGACATTCTGGGACATGTGGGACATTTCGATCCGGGGGGTCGGCACATTCGAAACCGGGGCTCGGGCACGGCCTGGGTGGTGTTCTGGTGGCCGGGGGCGTCCGGGCCCCTCCGTTCCCGGACAACTCGACTGACCGTGCGATGTCGTGCGACCGGTCTGGCCGGAATTTTTTGACGCTTAGAAAATTGAATCGTAGATCACTTGCGTCCGGCCCGCCGGGTGGCGGGCAGATGAAGTGAGGATCCCTGACAAGGGCTAAGCCGTCGAGAGGCGGCGCCGGCCGGGAATGGCCGGCTCACCGGTCGCGGGCTTCTAGCAACGCGATCGGTGATGCGCAAAACGCCCGGTCCATGGTTTTCCATGTGATCGAGGGCGTTGCCGAAAGGATGCTTCGTGAATGCACGCCGGCGGGGCGCTTTGCGCTTCGCGGCGGGGTGGAAACCCCGCGGGCGTCACGACCTGTCTTATCGGTCCTCCTTCCTTGGCGCTTGGGGATGGCTCGGGGGGCGGCGCCGTCGCGCAGTGTTGCGTGCGGCGCCGCCCGGGGTCAGGGCCCCGCTTTAAGTCGGTGCCGCGGTCCGTCGATGCATGAGGCATGGGTGGCGCTGCGGCGTCCGAGTCGAAAGGAGGCGGAGTCATTGCGCATCGTCCGGAACGCGGAACGCCGCGACCGGCGCCGACGACGGGCATCATCAGATGTGCCCGAATCGCCTGGAAGATGCGTCAGTCACAACGCGCCGAGCAACGCATGACCGAGTTGGAATTCGTGACGCGATCGGCCCGATGGCCGCTCGCGAAGGAACTGACAAGACAGAACATCCTTTATGGAGGCATTCACAATGTCTGCGATTCGTAGAAACAAGGGCTTTACGCTCATCGAAATTCTGATCGTCGTGATCATCCTGGGCATTCTGGCTGCGATCGTCATCCCGCAGTTCAGCAACGCCAGCACCGCGGCCAAGACCAGCAGCGTGACCACGACTGCCCAGTCGCTGCGGAGCCAGATCGCGCTGTACAAGCTCCAGCACAACGACGTGTTGCCGGGTCCGGCCACGTTCTGGACGCTGATGACGACTGCGACCGACGCCAACGGCGCTGCCTATACGACCGCGGCGTCGGCTGGTCCTTTCGGCCCCTACATGCAGTCGGTTCCGCACAATGCGCTGAACCAGCTCACGACCGTGGTTGATACCCCGGGCGTGCAGTACGGCACGGCGCAGAGCCCCGGCTCGGCGTCCGCCGCCTGCGGCTGGGCCTATGACTACAACAGCGGCGCCGGCACCGGCCGCCTCTTCGGCACCGGCACCGACACCCTCACCCTGGTTGGCCCCTAACTGCACCAGCGTGTGAATCTTCTCGACCGGCCGGCGGGTTCATCCCCGCCGGCCGGCTTTATGAAATCCCCGCGGGACGCCGCGATGAAACAAGCCAGCTTCGGTTTCGCTCAACGTATGATCCGCTCGGGCGCCGCCCTCGGTCTGGGCCTGCTGGTTCTGGGTGTTGCCCCGACATTTTTCGGGCCGCGGATCAGCCACGCCTCACAGGCTTCGAAGGACGCCACCCTGGCCGACTGCCTGCGCTATCTGCGGACCCAGATCGCGGTTTATGCGACCGAGCACCGCGACGTCGCCCCCGGATTCGCCCACGGCGATCCGACGCAACCTCCCGATTATCCGACCTTCATCGCCCAGCTCACGCAACCCACCGACGCGCAGGGCCAAACGCTCGGCGCAGAGGGCCGAGCCGCAGCGCCCGCAGGCGCCCTCAGACTGTATCTCGGGCCCTACCTGGAATTCATGCCGGCCAATCCAGTTACCCTGCGCACCGGCGTCCTGATCGTGAACAGCGACGAAATGCCCCCACCCGATCCATCGCAACCCTACGGCTGGTTTTATAGCCCCCGCACCCGGCAAATCATGCCGAACCTCTGTGGTGCCGATGCTAAGGGTGTTGCCTACTCGAGCTATTAGGAGAACCCTCATGAAATCGTCGACCCCCAAGCTTCTGGGAATTGTGATCGCCCTCCAGGTGATGCTGCTCATCGGCCAGTGGGTCAATCCCCCGGCCAGCACCGCCCAGGCCCAGGTCCCCAACCCCAGCGAGCGGCAGATGGAGATGATCGACCAGCTTCGCACCCTCAACGGCAAGGTCGATCACCTGATCAGCGTGCTCCAGGGCGGCATCGATGTCCGCGTCCCCAAGGCCGACCCCAAGAAATAACCCTGCCCACTGGACGCCGCGGCGGACATATTGGAGGGTAGAAGCATGAGCTGCGCGCAATGTCCTTTCCCCGCGTTCTCGCGTTCCGCGTCGCGGTTGCGGCGCGGCTTCACGCTGATCGAAATCCTCAGCGTGGTGGTGATCCTGGGGATCGCCTCGGCGATCATCGTTCCGCAGTTGTCCTCGCGGGACGACCTGCGTTGCGCCGCCGCCGCCCGCGCCCTGATGGGCGACCTGCTCTACGCCCAGAGCCGCTCGATCGCCCTGGGCAAGATGCAATACGTCCAGTTCAACACCACGACCAATACGTACCAGGTTCTCGACGCCGTCAACCCCAACAACGTCATCAACAACCCGGTCACGCAGTCGCCCTACACGGTGACCGTGGGCACGGGATACCTGGTCCACGTGGGCATCAGCACGGCCAGCTTCGACGGGAACACAACCGTGGCCTTCGACCCGATGGGCGTTCCCTATTCCTGGTCGTCCGGCGCCGGCACCGTCGCCCTGACCGCCGGCTCCATCGTCTTCCAGGCCGGCACCAACAAGAAAACCATCACCGTCGGCCCCTACAGCGGCGAAATCAAAATCAACTAAGCACGCCGCTTCCCGCCAACGTCGAAATCACAAATGTCGCACTTGTCGCAACCCAAAAAAGTGCGACATTCTGCTAATCCCGTTCGGCACACGGTTCAGCGCAATTAGCAATACTATGCATTTCAGTTAAATAGCAAGAATATGAATTGCGCTTCTGTCGGCTTGGCGGCATGATGCTTCGCGACGTGGTG
>DATHPP010000007.1:0-6581 GCA_035483795.1 Tepidisphaeraceae bacterium
AACAATCAGGTCGCCCTATCCTGGTCGGCATCGACCGGGGCCACCGGCTACAACATTTACCGTGGCACAACCAAGGGTGGTGAGACCTTGCTCGCCAGCCCCACAGGAACCGCTACCACGTATCTCGATACCGCTGCCAGCAACGGGACGACCTATTACTATGAGGTGACGGCCGTAAATGCGGGAGGCGAAAGCCCCCGGTCGACGGAGGTGTCCGCAAGCCCGCAGGCGCCGGTGCCTGGGGTGACGGGTCTCAATCCGACCATTGGTGGCTTGACTGGTGGTACAAACGTGAGCATCACCGGCAGCAACTTCACCGGCACCGAAGCAGTTTGGTTCGGGGGCGTGGCCGCCAGTTCGTTCACGGTCAATTCCGCCACGCAGATCACCGCCGTCGCCCCGGCGGCCTTGGCCGCCGGCAGCGTTGACGTGACCGTTACCACAGCCGGCGGGACCTCGGCAACTTCGAGTGCCGATCGGTTCACCTATGTCGCCGCGCCCAGCATTACCGCTCAGCCGGCCAGTCTGACGGTCAATGTCGGCCACTCAGCGTCCTTCAGCGTCTCTGCGGCCGGCACTGGGACTTTGACCTACCAATGGCAGAAGTTGGTTAACGGGACCTGGACCAATATCAACGGCGCTACTTCGGGCACCTTCACCATTAACGCGGCCGCGACCACCGACGCCGGCAGTTACTGGGTAATTGTCGCCAACACTGGTGGCAGCGTTACCAGCAACCCGGCGACGCTCACGGTCAACACTCCGGCCCCGGCCGCCCCCAATGGTCTTACCGCCGCCCCCGGTGACAATCAGGTCTCCCTGTCGTGGTCGGCATCGAGCGGGGCGACGGGCTACCGGATTTACCGCGGCACGGCCACGGGCAGCGAGACCTTGTTCGCCAGTCCCGCGGGAACGGGCACCACGTACGTCGATAGTGCAGCCGCCAACGGGACGACCTATTACTACGAAGTGACGGCCGTGAACTCGGGAGGTGAAAGCCCTCTGTCAGCGGAGGTGTCGGCAACTCCGCAGGCGCTGCCGACCAACATCGCCCTCATTGGCACCGCTTACAGATGGTGGGATCTGACCAGCCCCACCTCCAATGCGAACCGGGTCGCGGCCCCAGGGCTCAACGACGGCAACCTGACGAACAACGTCGTGCTGAGTGGCAGTGGCAGAAACGGCCAAGGCGACGACTACAAGAACGCCTACGAAGCAGCGGGCATTCTGTGGAGCACCGCGCACAGCATTGTCCAAGTGACGTTCACCAACGGTTCGTTCAGTTCGAGTTATGACGGAGTCTTCGATGCCAACTTCGGTCTGCAATACACGACCGACGGCACTACGTGGCTTCCTGCCACTGGCTGGACCGTTACTCCGAATTACGCCTACAACTCCTCGTCAGCCGCCAACGTCACCTACACGTTCTCCGGTCCAGCTCTCACCGTGCTGGGTGTCCGTGTAGTAGGCCAGGTGCATACCAGCAACACGGGCACCAATTCGTGGTTCGTCCGCGCAACGGAAGTCCAGGTATTCGGGCAGTAAAGTTCATGTCGTCGGTAAGCCCCCGTAGACGAGGGACTCGTCGTCGAGATGTTGACTGTATCGTCGCTCGGGCCGTTGGCGACTCAATACCGTCGCCGCCAGCGCAGCAAAGTTATCGCGATTCTTCAGCATGCTCCCTCCTCACCGGGGCTCTTTGATACCGCCGGCCTTTCAGTAAGCTCCAGACGGAAGTTCATTCAAAATGTTGCACCCTTGCCCGCAATACGGCGGCGTCTCGAACTGTCGATGCGGACCAGCGGGCCTCAGCGGAGCATCACGATCTTCCAGAACCGAAGCGGATGAGGTTCTTACCGCCGCTTCCTGGCCGACAGCTTTGACGGATGCGGGTGATGAACTGCCGGCCCCGCCGTTCCCGTCGCGTGGATTGCCGGGACCAAGCGCGGCGACGGATCGCCGTCCGAGCTACTCGTACTTGGCGGCATGGCGATTGTCGCGGTCGCGGAGACCGCCAGCGGCGGCGTCTGGCTGCCCAACGCCGTGTTCAAGGTGAAGAGCAATGCCTGAAGATCGGCGCTGTTGACCTGGCCATCGTAGTTGAAATCGCCATTGTCCCAGGCGCCGGCGCGATTCAGGCTCGCCAGCAGGAGCTGGAGGTCGGCGCTGTTGACCTGCCCGTCCAGATTCGCATCGCCGCTCAAAGTGTATTTCAACTCGATCGTGTTCGGCGTGGTGTTCACGCCCTGGCCATCAGCGGAGTCAGCGAAGCCGATGGCGGTGTTGTGGTTCGGGTTGGCCTGGGCGGCGGCGGAAGTGATGACGCCGATGGTTGCAGTGGGCGTGCCGTTCCAGGCGCCGTTGTTATAGCCGGTCTTCAGATAGCTCTCGATGAGCGCCAGCGGATCGGACATGGGATTGACGTAGTTGATGTAGACGGTGCTGCGGTTCAGGTTGAGTGTGGTGCCGTTGAGATTGTTGGTTCCACTCAGGCCATTAAGGGTGAAAACCCCATTCAGGTTGACCAGGCGCGGCAGCGGATTGCCCGAGGTGTAATCCAGCGCGATCGAATCGCTGCTGCCCTGCCCGTTGATGGTCAGCGTCGCGGCGGACGCGGTACTGTCAATGTTGAAAGTGCTGCCTCCGCTGCCGCCATTCAGCGTAATAGCGCTCACCGAATCGCTGGCGTAGTTGATGGCGGCCGGCGCCAGGCCGGTCACGGAGACGGCATTCACGACGACTGTCCTGGGCGTTGGGTCGGATGAATCGTCGAGAGTGAGGGTATAGGTGGAAGCGGGATCGGTGATGGTGAGCGGCGAGTTGATGTCCTGCAAACCGCTCGAGTCGCCTACGTTCACTGCGTCGATCCCCGCACCGATGACCGTCGTGGGCAATTCCGTCGACTGAACGGCAATCGTGTCACTTCCACCGATACCCTCGATGACGACGTTCGAATAATCGGACGGGTTGTAGCTGGTGATGGCGCCGTTCACGTCCGCCTGGAGCATCGCGCCGCCAGTACCGCTCAGTGAGATGGTGTCGTTGCCGGAGGTTCCGGTGATGTACAACGTGGAGGGGAACGTGAACAGGTCTGCCGACGTCTTGGCCGACGTCCCGTAGCCGAAGATCGGGGCGTTAACGTTGGCGTTGGGGTTGTCGCTGATGTTGTCGGTTTCGTTCTGCCCCGATTGGACTGTTACATCCACCGTTCCCGAGCCGCCGGGGACGACGACGGAAAGTTGAGTGTCGCTCAATGCGGTAACCGAATTGGCGGGAGTGGTGCCGAAGAGCACTTTCAACTGCCCCGCGGCGCCGGAGAAGTTCTGGCCGTTGACGGTGATGGTGCTGCCGGGCGAGGCGCTCGCTGCACTCAGGCTGCTAACGACCGGGGTGAGGTTGACGACCTGAAAATCGCCCGCGTTGAGCGCCAGCAGTCCATTTGAGGCGAAGATGTCGTTCAGAGTCCAAGTCAGGCTGATGTTATTGCCGGCGTCCACCGATGCTGAGACGCCAGTGACGAACATCGCACTGCCGGCATCGGCAAGGATCAGCCCGTACTGCTGCATGGCTCGTGCGACGATCTGGGACTCCGGAGGCATGTTGTTGATCAGGGTGTCGATGGCCGGCGTGTTCTGCAGGCGCAATCGGCCGCCCATAGGGAGATTGTCGGCGCCCTGCGACGTGCCGACCATGTGCGAGGCCGGGTAAATGTATTGCGGGTTGATATCGCCGGCCGGCAGGGTAAATCGCAAGGCATGGTCGATGACCCCCTGGCCTCCCTGCGAAACCGGCAATCCCTCGTCGGGCCGGGCCAGGCCGGCCAAGATCGACAATCCCGCGGCGTCCGCCGACGTGGCCCCCAGCGTGCGGAACTCGTCGGTGTTCATGTTCCAGACGGTTTCCTGGGCGGCATGCCACATGCCGTCAGTATGAGGAAGCTCAACGCCGTTCGTATTGGGGAACAAATTCGGATCGGTGGGCCGGCTCACTCCGAAAAGCTCATACGCGGTGTTGTTGTCCTCGTCCCAGACGATCAGGTGAGAGTCGCCACGTTGATTAGCGTTATAGCCGGGGCCGTTGGAATTCGGCCCGTTCTGGTAATCGCCCTCGATGACGGCATTGGCGGGAATGGGCACCGGTTCGAGGTCGCTCTGATCAGGGTAGTTGTCGATGATGACGTTCACCTTGGCGGTGCTGTTGCCGTGCACCACGTTGTAAGGAATGCCATACAAGGGGCTCGTGCCGTTGGCGGAATTGTCCGCGCCCCAGTCGGGGTGGAGACGGATTGAGGCGCCGATATGGGCGATGATGGCCCCCGAGTTGGCAGCCACCGGCGCGTTGCTGATGTTCTGATTCCAGGCGTTATCGAGGGGAAAAACCTGCTGGCCGAGCAGGGTCAGCATGACTCGGCGCTCCAGCTTCTCGATTTCCATCATGTTGCTTCGGCGATCGTGCCGGACCGGACGCAACGGGCCCCGCCCCTGGTTACGATGACCAGACATTGGACAAACTCCTTCGCGCAAGAAGGACCAAATCTCGAACCTGCGTGGCATCATGCGCAGGCGATGTTACAGGGCGCTGATCGAAGGCAACACGCCGGAATTCGGTGATTCATGAAAATAGAGTGCTGGTCGCGGCGGGCGAGAAGCGAGTACAGTTCACCTCAACCAAGCGACCTGGAGAGTCACAATGGCCGAGCGAGGAATCGAACTGGAATTTCGCGACATTTGCTGCTCGCATTCGGAGAGCCTTCCAGCACTGCTGGCGCAACTGCGTCTGTCGATTCTAATCTCCACTTATCAGACCGGCCATCTGGTTGTCGTCGCGTGCCGGCAAGGCCGGCTCGTCATGACGTTCCATCAATTCCAGCGCGCCATGGGCATTGCGGTCAAGCCAGGAACGATCGCCGTGTGCACTCGGAAGGAAGTGTGGTTCCTGCGGGATTCATCCGACATTGCCGCCAAGCTCCAGCCCTCCGGACAGCATGATGCCTGCTTCCTGGCTCGCACCAGTCACTTCACGGACGACATTGAGGCCCACGAGTCGGCCTGGATCGGCGGTGAGTTCTGGGTCGTGAACACGCTTTTCTCGTGCCTTTCGGCCCTGCACCCGCATTACAGCTTCGCGCCGCGTTGGCGGCCGTCGTTTGTGTCGGTTTTGCGTCCCGAGGACCGCTGCCATCTGAATGGTCTGGCCGTCGCCGATGGCCGACCGCGCTACGTCACGGCCCTGGCAGAAACGGACTCCCCGGCAGGCTGGCGCGCGGTCAAACAGAACGGCGGCTGTCTGATCGAAATCCCCAGCGGCCGTCTGCTGGTCCGCGGACTGTCCCTTCCTCATTCGCCAAGATTAGCTGGAAATCAGATTTTCTTTCTCCATTCCGGCCACGGTTCTCTGGATGTCGCGGATTCTCAAACCGGCCAGGTGACGACGGTCGCCCCGGTGCCAGGCGTTGCCCGCGGTCTGGCCCTCTACGGTGGGTACGCCCTCGTCGGCCTCTCCAAAGCCCGGCCTACGCTGGAGGGAGTCCCCATCGTTGCTCGACGCGACCCGTTGCGATGCGGATTGTGGTTGATCGATCTGCGGATCGGGGCAATCGCCGCCCATCTGGAGTTCTCCACCGGCGTGGAGGAAATCTTCGACGTTCAGGTACTGCCGGGGATTGTGTTTCCGTATATTTCCGGGCCTTCAGCCGTCAACGACACCGGGCAGCCACTGTGGACCATTCCCCCGGACCCGGCCAGTGCCCACCAAAGCCTGGGATGAAGGATCGGAGCGTCTTTCGACTATGCTACTGCGCGGATGGCCAGGACGCTTCTCAGTGCCGCCAAGATTCGCCAGTACCGCCAGCGGCTCGGGCTCCGCCAGAGACAGACAGTGTTGCTCGGGGGCTGGCAGCGCGGTCAAAGCTAGAACAAGCTGGAGGCACGGGACAGCGACGCCTTCGGAAGGTCCGACGAACAACCGCGATGTAAATATTCTGAAGTTGGCTGCCTTGGCCGTCCGTGCGCGCATGGTGATCGGGTGCGCGTCTCGTGCCGAGGGTGCGTCCTGCCACTGAGGGGACGCACAACCGTGGAAGGAGATCGTTATGGCTCGTCGCCACTGCTCAAACGTGTTCGCCGGACTGTTCCTCTCGCTCAGCTTGTTGGCCATGCCTCGCTCGGCGCCGGCGGCGGGCGGTGGGCCCCACTCACTTAACGGCAAGCCCGCGGCGGACTTCTCGCTCAGGACTCCGGGGGGCACGGACGCGAGGCCCTCGGAACTGAAGGGGAGCGTGGTGGTCGTCGACTTCTGGGCGACGTGGTGCCCGCCTTGCCGGGCCTCATTGCCCCACATCCAGCAACTGGCCAATGACAAGAAAATGGCGGAGAAAGGCCTGACGGTGCTGGTGGTCAACGAGCGAGAGGGCGTCTGGGCGACGTAAGAGTCGAACAGAACCGGCCAGGGCATTTTGGTTCTTGAGGATGCCCGCGGCGCGATGCACGAGGTCGAAGCCCCGATTCACCGGCGGCCACAACGTGGCCGTTTGGGCAAGCCCGCGGTCGACGATTCCCTTGAGCTTTTGCAGTTCCTTCGGC
>DATHPP010000008.1:0-2766 GCA_035483795.1 Tepidisphaeraceae bacterium
CCGAGGTCATCAAGATCGAAGCGCCGGAGGGTGACATGATGCGTACGCGCCCGCCGCTGCGCAACGGCGCCAGCACCAGCTTCGGACAGCTCAATGCCGGGAAGAAGAGCATCGTGCTCGATCTCAAGACACCGCCGGCGATCGAGGCGGTCCGCCGGCTCGTCGCCACTGCGGATGTCGTTGTCGAGAATTTTCGGCCGAGGGTCATGCGCCGCTTCGGCCTCGATTACGAAGTCCTCGCGCCGATCAAGCCCGAGCTGATCTACTGCGCGATTTCCGGCTACGGCCAGACCGGCCCGTCCTCCCAGCTGCCCGCCTATGCGCCAGTCATCCACGCCGCTTCGGGCTATGACCTGGCGCATATGGCCTATCAGGGGGAAGAACGCCGGCCGGATTACTGCGGCATCTACATCGCCGACGTGCTGACCGGCACCTATGCCTTCGGCGCGATCACGACGGCGCTTTACCATCGTCAGCTCACCGGCCGGGGACAGATGGTCGACATCTCGATGCTCGAAAGCATGCTGAGCCTGACACTGAGCGAAATTCAGGCGGCGCAGTTTTCACTGCCGCCGCTGGGGCGGCCGATCTTTGGCCCGGTCGCGACCAAGGACGGCTACATCAATCTGTCCATCGCCAGCGAGCGGACATTTCAGAACCTCGCCGTGGCGTCCGGCCATCCGCACTGGATCACCGACCCGCGCTTTGCTCAATATCATCATCGCCGCGCCAATTGGGGTGAATTAATCGACGAGCTCGAAGAGTGGTCTCGGGAGCGCTCAACGACGGAAGTTCAGGCGGTGTTCGACCAGCACGGCGTTCCGTCCTCGCCCTACCGCACGGTCAAGGAAGCCATGGCGGACCCGCAGCTCGCGCATCGCCGCGCCTTCGCTGAAATTCAGGATGCGGGCGGCACGTTTCGGGCGCTCAATCCGCCTTTCCGAATGTCCGACACGCCGGCCGCAGCCTCGGCTCATGTCGCAGCGCTTGGCGAAAACACCGAAGAGTTGCTGGCCGAGATTGGTTACAAGCCCTCCCAGATCACGGATCTGCTCAACCCTGCCAAATCAGAGGCTCGCGAGTGACGACGACCCCGCCGGCGGTCAAGCGAACCAGATTGACGGTCCGGGCAAAGCTCCGGCGAGCCCGAATAAAAGGCCGGCACGACGCCGTTGCCGACGCGCATCGGACGGTCGCAGTGACCGAGCGCCAGATAATCGGCCCCGGTGGCGGCGATTTCCTCGTCGCCGAAGATCCAGGACGGGCGCAACGGACAAACCGCAACTAAAAGTAAAAGCGTGTCCGAAACGACGCCTGGCTGTTTTTGCAGCGAAACAACAGCCAGCGGGCCTCTCCTCTGTCTTCACTCGGCCGCATGCTTATGCCATAAGCTGCTGAATTTGTCAATAAAACGATGTATATCCAGCAATTTCGAGCCGTAGCAGTGGGCCAGCGTGGTCGGACCGCGTGCATCATGGATGTGCCGACTTGTCCTCACGCCGGTGAGCGGCACCAGCACGACGCGACCGGGCGTCCCACCCTTTTCCGCCGGACTTTATTGGGCACGTGTGATTTAGCTCACACGAATCTTTTGCTCCACGATATATCGTTAATGTAGGCTCCTTCTCCAAATGGTTGCCCTGCGCTGACCTGAACCAAGAGCATCGATGGGGAGGATAAAAGTGGACGTCTCGTTGCAGATCAGCCCGGTTGGCGACACGACGGCGCGCGAAGTTTCTGCGGCATCCCAGGAAGTGCGCGATGTCCTCGAACGCCTTCCCGGTGTGGAGCGGATTGAGCCTCAACGGGTTCCGGCCCCGGATCAAACGAAAGGAGGGCTGGTCGACCTGCTCGGCGGCCTTGCGCTCTCCGTCGCCCCCGCTGTGCTGAAGGCCGTGTTGCAGGCGCTGCAGACCGTCCTCTCCCGCCAGCCGACGGCGACAAAGGTTCTGATACAGACCGAGGGCGGACAAGTCAGTTTCGAGTTCGATCCCAAAAGGATCAGCCTGCAGGAGCTGGTAAGCGCGGCCGAACGCTTGCGGGCGGTCGGGCCGCCAGCCTGATTGGGCCGTTATGGCGAGGCACGCCCTTCTGATCGGGGTGTCGGAGTTCGCCGACGAGCGTTTGGCACGGCTCAATGCGCCGACCAACGACGTAATGGCATTGCGCGGCATCCTACAGGATAGCTCTCGCGGTAGTTTCGACGGGGTCGAGCTGAGCCTGAACGAAGATTTTTTGGCGGTACGCGATCATCTCTCAAACTTTTTTAATGATCGCGCCCCGGACGACGTTCTGCTGATCTACTATTCGGGCCATGGAATTCTGGGCCGCGGCAACCGGCTGTTCCTAGCGACCGGTGGCTCCAATTTGGACACGCCGTTTACCCGTAGTATTTCGGCCCAAGAAATTCGCGACTTTATTGAGTATAGCCGCGCCCAACGCCAGATCGTTGTGCTGGATTGCTGCCATAGCGGCGCGTTTGCCGAGCACGCCAAGGCTGCCGTCCCGCCACCGGCGGTTACGCGGGCTACGTTTTCAAGCAGTGATGCCGGGACTTACGTTCTGACTGCTGCCGATACGCTGCAGTTCGCCTGGGACGGCACAGAGTTGCGGGCCGGCAACGAGGCCGCCGCCGGTTTCTCCCAATTTACTTCGTGGCTCGTTGAAGGCTTGGAAAAGGGCGAGGCTGCTCCAGACGACGAGCAAATCACGATGGACGCGCTCTACCGATACCTCTCTCGGCGGGCGCGTTCCGAAGGTTCGGCC
>DATHPP010000009.1:0-30082 GCA_035483795.1 Tepidisphaeraceae bacterium
CGATCGCCGACAGCACCGCGCCCATGCCGACGATCGCGTAGGCTTCCGGATAGACGCGGGTTACATCGAACAGGCCGACGATTTTCATCGCCAATCCCATTCCGCCCCCGGCGACGGCTCCGAGGAACAATGACGGGGCGATGACCCCGCCGCTCCCTCCGCTGCCCAGCGTCAGGCAGGTCCCGATGATTTTGGCGACGGTCAGGAAAGCGAGAAAGACAAAGAGGAAGACGATCGGGTGGGTGGCGTAGAACGCCGGCGCCAACAGCTGCTGAATAAAGCCGTAGCCGTCGCCATAGAAAACCGGTTCCGGATACACCTCGAACGAAATCGGCTTGTGCTGTCCGCGCAGATAGCCAAAGAGGACGATGTAGATGATTCCGATCGCACCCAGCAGCGCGCCGCCCAGTGCCGGCCGGATCCAGTCCGGCCCGCGGAGGCGGCGGAAGCGGTTCTCGGTCAGATACATCAGCCGCGTCGTAGCGACCCCAATGATGCCGCAGACCAGCCCCAGCAGAAAAAAGTTCTGCACCTGGAGCCAGTCGAGCTGAAACGAGGAACTGTATTGAAGCTCGAATATGGTGGTGGGCGGATTGTGCAGGATCGGGTGGCCGAAGATTGGGTGCTCGAAGAGGAACTGAAAAATTCGCTTCGTGGTGACGTTGGCGATGACGCTGGCGACGACGACCGGCGTCATGTTGGCCAGGGAGAAATCCTGCAGGATCACCTCGAGGGCGAAAAGCAGTCCGCCCATCGGGGCGTTGAAGATCGCGCTGATTCCCGCCGCCGCACCGGCGCCGATGAGGATGGTCATCTGCCGCCGCGAGACACGAAACGTTTGTCCCGTTCCCGAGGCGATCGCCGCGCCGATCTGGACGATCGGCCCTTCTGCCCCGGCTGAACCGCCCGTGCCAATGGTAATAGCGCTGGTGATGATTTTTTCGATCGCAACCCGCGGCCGGATGAACCCACTGGAGCGGATCACCGATTCCATCACGTCGACGATGCCGTGCCCCTCGCGGGTGTGGAACAGATACCGGCTGATGATCCCGACCACCAGTCCGCCCAGGGCCGGCCAGACGATCAGCATCGCCATCCAGCTCCCGTATAGCCGCTCCATTCCGAAGCGCTCGTACAGGAGGTTTCGCGTCAAATCGATCAGCTCGTGGAACGCGACCGCCGCGGCGGCGGTGATCATCCCGATCACGACCGCCAGAACGATCAGAAACGTATCCTCCCTGAACCCCAGCCGCGACAGCGCACGCGTGCTCAATAGCCGCACGCGCGTCGGAGCGAGACTCAGGTCGGATATCATGGGGGACAGAAGAATAGCTCTACGCCGCCACGCGGCAAGTGCGGGCGCCGTTATATGCGGCTAGTCACTTTGCTGTTCATCCGTGCGCTCAGGAGGCGACACGACGCCGACAGGTTAATCCGCCAGCCGCATGGGGATGGTATAGAGCTTTCCGTCGCGGGCGACTTCGATGCGGTTCACCGGGTTCTTGCCGCCCTGCGTCGAAAACGAGTCACCTTTGGCGTCGAAGAGCATCCCGAAGGCGACGGTCTTGACCGTCAGCTTTCCCCTGGGAATGAGCGGCACGTGGCAGACATACGACTGGTTGACCCAGACATCGACCTCTTTCCAGTCGTCGTCGCCGGAGTTGAGGATTTGGAGTTGGGCCATCATGAGGTCGATTTCGGCGCGTCCAGGCGCTTCGCCGTTTCGGGCATCCGCGCCGGGATAGGGGAATCGCTTGGCCGCGTCGGCGGCAAATTGCGTGGAAGTCTTTTGCAGCGCCGGATCGGAGTTGGGAAAGAGGGTCGGCCGGCCTTCGCAGCCGACGATCAATCCGCAGCCAGCCAGGGCAATCACCAGAATTTGAGTTCTCATTTGTCGCATCCTCGGTCAAAACGTCCGCCCGCCAGACGTCGACGGGCCCGTTCGGTTTATCGGACGTGGCCCAAGCCGAGGATGAGAAGTTTTGGTCCGCAGAAAAGCGTCGGGTGGGGCAGCACGTTCAGCACTGCCCCCACCCGGGCCAACCAGTTCGTTATCCCGCCCGTTGCTTATTCCGCCGCGGGTCCCAGCGCAGTCAGAAGTTTGTCGTTGGCTTCGACCTGGACCAGGCTGACTGGGGCGTTGAGGCTCGCGAAGCTTTGCCCGAGGCCGTTGTAGAGGTCTGCGGTGCGAATGATGACACTGGAGCGGGGCGCGATGCCGTTGATGTGCTGGACGAATGATTGATTGACCCAGATCTTGGCATCGTTGAGCGGCCGCGTATCAAAGTTGTAAATCTTGATCGTTCCGCTCCCATGATTGACGACCGCCGCGATGGGGGAGTGGTCGGTTACCGGCATCGTGGTCGGATACTGGTGGGCGCCGGCATATGCCGCCAGTTCCGGGCCGGTTGCCGCGCCGTTGGCGGTTCTGGCCGAATCGTTCTGACTTTCGCAGCCAGCGACCGCGATGGCTGCGAGCAAGCAGAGTAACGTTCGTGACATGGTGACTCCTGGCTCGTGACTAGCTCAACTGCGGGAAAATATGTAAATTCCGTGCCGGAGTGAGAAGGACATTGATGCCCGATTTACCGATTTCCCAGGCTGTCGAGGGTTTTTTGACGCCGCTGGCACTGTCGATTCTGCGCCAGGCCGGCGAAAACGGCTATTGCCGGCTGGTCGTTCCCGGCCCGCCGGACGGCGCCGCGACCCTGCTGGGTGGCGTTGCGCCACAGGAATTGATCTCGCGACCCATCAAGCACGCCGATGACGCCCGGGCCGTCCTCTCGGGGCTGTGGCTTTTCCTGGACGCGCTGGACGAAAGCCATCGCCTCAGCCAGGAGATCGTCTCCTCGACCGGCAGCTTCTGGCACGCGATCATGCACCGCCGCGAGGGCGACTTCTCGAATTCCAAATACTGGTATAACCGCTGTGCCAACCATCACGTGCTGCGGCTCCTGGGCGCGGTGGCCGGCTCGCTGGCGGGAGACAGCGCCCGAGACCGCACCGTCGCCCGGGCGCTGTCGGATGGATGGAACCCCGATGGTTTTGTCGATCTGGTGGCTGCCGTCCACGACAAACCCGACGATCCGCGGCACGCGATCGCGGTGCGGCTCCAGAAGGCGGAATGGGCCGGCCTTTTCGACTACTGCGTCCATGAAGCGGTCGAGGCCGACCGCACCGACCTGGAAGGCTGGGAGTCCCGCCTGAGCGGCCTTTGACCCGAGCGCAAACGATGCCAACCAAACGACTGCTGGTTACGGGCTCGTCGGGCCTGATCGGGTCAGAAGTGTGTGCCTATTTCTCGGCGGCGGGCTGGACCGTGGACGGGTGTGACAGCAACATGCGGGCTGTCTTCTTCGGCCCGCAGGGCGACACGCGCTGGAACCAGCGGCGTCTTGAAAGCGAACTGAGCGGTTTTACCCATCACGAGTTGGATATTCGCGACCGTTCAGGGGTTTTGAATCTGATACAGGAGCTCCGCCCCCGCGTCATCGTCCACGCCGCCGCCCAGCCCTCCCACGATCTGGCGGCGAAAATGCCCTTCGAAGACTTCGACACCAATGCCGTCGGCACGATGAACCTGCTCGAGGCCGCCCGCCGCTTCGCACCCGACGCCCCCTTCGTCCACCTTTCCAGCAACAAGCTCTACGGGGAAGCCCCCAATGAGCTGCCGCTCAAGGAACTCCCGACCCGGTGGGATTATGCGCGGAAAGAGGACTTTGCCGGAATCAACGAGCGGATGCGGATCGACCAGTCGCGGCATTCGCTGATGGGCGCGTCGAAAGCCGCGGCGGACATCTTGGTCCAGGAGTACGGCCGCTATTTCAACATGCCCACCTGCTGCCTCCGCGGCGGGTGCCTCACCGGCCCCAACCACAGCGGAGTCGAATTGCACGGATTCCTCAGCTATCTCATCAAATGCAACCTCGAAGGCCGCAAATACACCGTCTTTGGCTACAAGGGCAAACAGGTGCGCGACAACATTCATGCCGTCGACGTCGTCCGGCTCATTGAAGCGTTCATCTCAGAACCGCGACAGGGCGAAGTGTATAACCTGGGCGGCGGTCGCCGGAACAGTTGCTCGATCCTCGAAGCGTTCGAGCTGGCCGAGCAGGTGTCGGGGAAAAAAATGGTCTACGATTACGTGGAGCAGAATCGCCAGGGCGATCACATCTGCTACATCAGCGACCTATCCAAGACAAAAGGGCATTTCCCAGGGTGGGAAATCACGCGTTCACTGCCGGACATATTCGCCGAGATTCATGCCGCGTGGGCAAACCGAATTGGTGGGAAAACGTAGAGAATTCCAACGCTGCATCGCGGCCCGGCGGCGCAGACTTTCTTCTGCCGGGCGCATAGGATGCAGCTACTTGCTGAATTCTCCGAATCCGTTATTCCTTCAGGAGTTCAATTGAATAAGAGAACCATTCGATACGTCTTGGCGGCAACGGCGGCTGCGGTCGTAAGCGCTCCGCTGATCTGGCAGGCCCGCAGCGCTCAGTCTGCGGCTCCGGCCCCTGCGCCGCAACAGTCATCCCTTCCTCAGGCGGACCTGCCGCCCGCCACCCGGCCCGCCCCGATGGACCCGGACAAGGTGCTCGCCACTGCCGGCGATGTGAGGGTCACCGGCGCCGACTTCGAGGCGGTCATCGCCAACGTCCCGCCCCAGTATTCCGCCCGCCTGAACGACCCCACCGTCCGCAAGGGCCTCCTCGACCAGATCATCCGCGTCAAGCTGCTGGCCGAGGAAGCCGAGCGACGAAAGATCGACCAGAAGCCCGATGTCAGACGGCAGCTCGAGATGCAGCGCGAACAGACTCTCACCAACGCCCTCGCCCAGGACCTCCAGGGGTCGAGCGATGCAACGGACCATGCTTATTTCGACGCCAATAAATCCAGCTTCGACGACGTGAAGGCCCGGCACATTCTAATCCGCACCCCGGAATCGCCGGTTCCCGTCGGTGCCGGCAAAAAGCCGCTCAGCGACGCAGACGCCAAGGCCAAGGCCGAGCAGATCGAGGCCCAGCTGAAAAAGGGCGGCGACTTTGCCGCGATCGCCAAGGCGGAATCCGACGACGTCAGCTCCGGCGTCAAGGGCGGCGATCTGGGCACCTTCTCCCCCTGGAAAATGGACCCGACCTTCTCCAAGGCGACGCTCGGACTCCAGAAAAATCAGATCAGCGAGCCGGTCAAAACCCAGTTCGGCTATCACATCATCCAGCTTCTGGATGACACGCCCAAATCTTACGATCAGGCCAAGGGTGAAGTCGGACAGGCGCGCTGGAGCGCCCTGGTGAGCGAGTTGGGCGAAAAAAATAAGACCCAATACAATCCTGAGTTCTTCGGAAACGCGCCCGCCACGCGCCCCGTCGGGACCGGGCAGGCGCAGCCGGTGGTCAGTCAGAACAAGGGGTAGTGCTCGTCCCCAACGCTTTCGACCTCAAAGCCCCGGTACGTTGGGTGCCGGGGTTTTTCGTTCAAAGACATGCCACCCGCCTCCCACTTCAGCGGAGAGCCGAAGGTCCTCCAACCAGCCCGCGGCCTTGATGGCATCGAGGGTCGACGTGTCCTCGGTGTTGGCGTTGGACGCACTGAAAATCGGGTCCCATACGAGAATTGCCCCGGCGGGGGGATGCTCGATCGTCGATCGCGTGAAGCCGTCCTGCCTTCCGTCCGAAGTGGGATCGATGTTCAGAAAATAGTAGATCCCCACGTGCGATGCGATCACGTGCGGGTATTGCTCGTGAAGCGATGTACCGCGGTAAAGCTCGGCGAATCTCCGTGCCCGTTGCCAATCGTCCATCAGGTGAACCGGAACCAGCGGATAAAAGACGTTCACCAATCCTGGCAGGCAGACCACCGCCACCGCCCAACCGATCGCATGCCGCCACCGAAGCTTCTGGAATGCCCATTCCCACCCGCGCGCCGAAAGCACGCCCCACATCGGGGCGGCGATCAGGAGATACCGCGGCTCGCCGAGCGTGCCAAATTTTCCCGTCCACCGGAGCAGGCTGTGGAAAACCAGGACGGATAGCGGAATGGCCGCTGTTAGAAATTCGCAGACGCGCAAATGGAACGTCTCGCTTCGGTTGCGGACAAAGGGTTTGGACAAATACTCGCCGATGCCGGCGATCGTCGCCGGAAGCACCAGGGGCGGCACAACCAGCGGCATCGCCGCCACGAAGGTCAGAATGTTTCCCCGCCCGTACGCGTTGTGCTGCGACCAGGGCCAGGCGTGCGCCAGCCACATCCACCAATGCCCTGCCCGGGCGGTCAGCATCCACCCGGCCAGGTCCCAGGCCAGCAGCGGCAGCGAAAGGACGAGCAGCGCGAGCCATCGCCGATGCAGCACCAGCGCTCCGGCCGCCAGCAGGACAAATCCGAAGCCTTCCGGCCTTGCCGTCGGCAGCAGCCCGGCCATTAGCGCCAGCCATAAAAACCGGCGTTGCTGGTAAGCGAGCAACGCCGCGCCCAGGAGCAGCGCGAACGGCAGCTCCGTCATCTCGGCAAACGAATAGAGAAAAAACAGCGGCGCTCCGAACGTGAACAGCACCGCCAGCTCGGGGTGCCGGCATCTTTGGCCTCTGGCGAGCTTGCCGGCGATCAGGGCACAGCCGATCGCGATCGCTATGCTCGTGATTCGCACGCCAAGCCGCCCGCCCAACTGGGCCGGCACCGCGTACAGCAGAGTGCAAAAAGGCCGTCCCCACACGTCGACCAGGTTCACCGGATCGGCAAAAGCGTATTTGGCGTAGAGGTAATGTGCACAGGCGTCCGCCGCCACAAATCCATCGGACAAAACCGCGCAGACGAGGGCGAGCCCGGCAAACCCTACGATCGCGGCCATGACAAACCGGCGGTAGCGGAAGGCTTGCGACGGGAGAACCAGCGGCGCTGCCGCGGCGGTCAACATTCGGCAGATTATGCCGCTGCCCGGCATGCGGTCCAGCCGTCAGGCGGCATCGCGAAACCGCAATCGTGGCGGGTGACGCAGTTGTGTGCCGGTGGCGGACATCGGTCGTGCGGTTTGCCGCGGAAGTTGCTTGCGCTCTGCGTAACCTGCAACCGCCGCCGCGCCAAAAGTGATGGCGAAGATCTCCACCGCGCTGGCGGCAATGACATGCTGAGCAACCCATCGCGCCGCCAGCGTGCATACCGACCACTGCCCGATCGCCACCAGCGCGAAATCCGCCCACGCCCGGCTGCGACCCGGGTTCCCGCTCAGGCGGATGGCGCGCATGTGAAAGACCGCCGACGTCAGCACCACCGCGGCAAATGCGATCGCCGGCGCCAGTACCACATCGACGTCGTGCGCGATCAGCCGCACGTAAAGCGCGAAGGCGATCAGCCAACCGCACCCATTGACGATCGCAAACTTTGCCCATGCCGAGCCGCGCGGGAAGCAGAAGTCGTAAAGTTGGCTGAGGTGATCGAGAAATCGAAGCCGCTGGGTCAAAGTGAGCTTGGACACGCCATGTTGCCTCAGTCCGAAATGGATCGGGACCTCGCGGACCTGGCGCACACGGCACTTGCACAGGAGTTCCAGCGCGATCTTGTATCCGATCGGCCGCAGCGGGCCGGCCCGCTGAAACGTCTCAGCGCGAAGCGCGAAGAACCCGGACATGGGGTCGCGCGTCCCACCGGCCAGCGGCCGGGTCAGCAGCGTTGCGATGGCGGAATTCACTCGGCGGAGCGGTCCCCAGCGTTGATCCGCCCCGGCGCCATCGACGTACCGCGAGCCGATGACGAACTGCGCCTCCTCCCGCTGGAGCGGCGCAAGCAGATCGGGGATCGATTCGGGCGCGTGCTGCAAATCGGCATCCATCACCACCAGGTATTCGCCCTGCGCCCGCGCGAGCCCGCAAACAACCGCCCCACCCAATCCATCGACCGCACGCGGGCGAACGTGAAGGAACAGCGGATACCGCTGGCTGAGCCGTTCGCATATTTCGACGGTCTGGTCGGAACTGGCATCGTCAACGACGAGGATCTCGTACGCGCGTCCCTTGAGCGTGGCCGCGATCCGCGCGACCAGCACCGGCAGGTTCGCCGCCTCGTTCAGCGTCGGAACGATGATCGATATCTCAGTCGGCCCAGAGATGACGCGGCGCATCGTCAGAGGTTATCGGCAAAATCGGGAGTTTGCCCTGAAAGCGATGGATCGAGGCTTACATGTGACACGGCTTTTCAAGCCGTGCTGGTGGCGTGCTGAGCTAATTAAACCAGCGTTTTGCGCACTTTTGTTCTGAGCGCCGCTTGCACGGGTTGCAAACGTTGAAAACCCGTGTCACGTGCAGCCATCGTTACTTCCCCTGGTGTTTTCCGTCCTTGAGCCAATCGAGACCGAAGCGAACAAAATCGATCCGCTCGTACGGGTTCTTCACTCCGGCTTCGTAGAGCAGCCCGATTGACCCGTCGCCGAGCGCGACCAGCGAGCTGTAACCCGCCGGGCCGGCGACGATGACTTTCGAGACTGGCCAGGTGGCGGCTTCGTCGTAGCTCAGCCGCACGGTCAGCGCTTCGCGCCGGCGCGTCGAGGCGGGGTTGCAGAAAAAAATGCGGCTCTTTCCCTGCTCGGGCCAACAGTAGCGCAGGATGCTCCCCTGACATCGCGGCTCGATGAGTGTGGGATCGAATCGCGCGGGGCCGAAGGTTGCGCCCCCGTCGTCGCTGAGGGCGATGCCGCGATTCAGATGGCCCGTTTCGCCTCGTGGCGGCGTCATGTTTCTCATATTGAGAAGCAATCGTCCGCCGGAGGCCCAATCCGGCTTCTTCACGTCGCCCGTGATTTCGCGGAACGGCATCCAGGTGACGCCGTCATCGCTGCTGGAGGAAACCCAGACCGTTCGCGTGCCGTGCGCGGTGCCGAGTGTGATTTGGCGCTCGGTATCCTCTCCCAGGTTGTGCGTTGCCAGCAGCCATATCTTGCCGGTGGAGCGGTCAACGACAGGACACGGATTTCCGCAGGTGTTTTGGCCGTCGGCCCAGACGACGCGGGGCGGATCGAAGGTATTGCCGCCGTCCGTCGAGCGCCGAACCAGTAGATTGATTTCCCCCGAATCGTTGGACGGGCCGTGCGCGTTCTGCCGGCCTTCGCAGAACGCCAGGATCGTGTTGCGGGACGTGCGAATGACGGCGGGAATGCGATAGTTGTGGTAGCCGCCTTCACCCTCGCGAAAGAGCGTGATCGGCCGCAATGCCGGGTCGGTTGCCATCGCAGCCGAGACGAACAGCAGCGGAATCAACATCTGAAAAGCAAATCGCCTGGGCATTCGTTCAATTCTCTGCCGACGCGATCAAGTTACAATCCCGCCACACCGATGCACATCGACCCGAGTTTCAAGCGGCGCGAGGAACCGAGAGCGTATGCCTGGGCCGTCGTGGCGCTGCTGTTTTTCGTGGCGCTGCTCAACTACCTCGACCGCCTGGCGATCACGACCCTGCGCGATCCGATTCGCTCGGACATTTCGATGTCGGATGCCCGCTTCGGGCTGTTGACCTCGGCGTTCCTTTGGTCATACGCGGCGGTCAGCCCGCTGGGTGGGATGCTGGCCGATCGATTCGGCCGGCGCGTCGTGATCATCGCGAGCTTGTTGTTCTGGTCGGGAGCGACGGCTCTGACGGGCTTTGCCACAAGCTTCGGGCAGATCCTTTCTGCACGCCTGCTCATGGGGATCAGCGAGGCATGTTATCTGCCCGCGGCCCTGGCGATGATCACCGATTATCACCGCGATCGGACGCGGTCGCTGGCAACGGGGATTCACATGATCGGAATCTACGCCGGCGCCGCGCTGGGCGGCGTCGCGGCGGTCATCGCGGAACATTACGGTTGGCGATTCGGATTCAAATTGCTGGGCGTGGTTGGGATTCTCTACAGTCTGCTGCTGCTGTTTACCCTTCGCGATGCACATCGTGGGCAGACCGCCTTGAAGAGCGATCGTGTGCCGATGGACATCGGAAGCGCCACAGGGGCCGTTCTCACTCCTGCATTCATTGTTCTGTTTGTCGTGAATCTTCTGGTCGGGGTGGTGAATTGGTCGGTGTACGGCTGGCTGCCGACGTTTATGCGCGAACGGTTCCATCTCGGCCTGGGCGCCGCCGGGCTGTCGGCGACGGGATATATTCAAGCCGCGTCCTTTGTTGGTGTTCTTTTCGCGGGCGCTGTCGCCGATCGATGGAGCCAACGAGCCCGGCACGCGCGGGCGTTTACCGCGGCGATCGGGTTGCTGGTCGGCGGCCCGTTTCTCATGGCTGCCGCGTCGGCCCACCTGCTGCCGGTTGCGGTGGCGGGGCTGGTGGCGTTCGGCCTGGGCCGCGGGGCGATCGACGCCAATCAGATGCCGCTCCTTCGCCAGGTCATCGACGAGCGCTACTCTGCCCTGGGTTATGGCCTGCTCAACTTCGCCAGCACGACCGCGGGTGGGATCATGGTTTACGCCGGGGGCGCGATGCTCGATGCTCATGTGGACCTGGCGCGGATTTTCCAGGCCGCCGGCGCGGGGTTGTTTGTCGGGGGCATCCTCCTCTGGATGATTCCGCGGCTTGCGTTCGCAACACAATTCCAACCTGAATCAGGTGAATTCCGCAGTGTTGGCCGTTAACCTCGTTGCCCTGCCGCAGGATGCGGGAAAGGAGCATTGGCCGTGCGAGTTGGAGTTCCCAAGGAAATCAAGAGCGACGAATACCGGGTGGGGATGATGCCAGTGGGGGCCGAGGCGCTCACCAAGTCCGGGCACGAAGTGTTCGTCGAAACGCAGGCGGGCATCGGTAGCGGGTTTACCGACGACGACTACACCAAAGTTGGGGCGAAGATCGTTCCGACAGCGAAGGAGGTTTTCGATCGCACGGACATGCTGGTGAAGGTGAAGGAGCCACAGCCGGCGGAGATCAGCATGTTCCGGCCGGGGCAGATCGTCTTCACGTATTTTCATTTTGCCGCCAGCCCGGAGATGTCGCAGGCGTGCCTCGAGAGCGAGATCGTGGCGATCGCCTACGAGACGATCAGGGACCGCCAGGGCCGGCTCCCGTGCCTGACGCCGATGAGCGAGATCGCCGGCAAAATGAGCATCCAGGAGGGGGCCAAGTACCTGGAGCGGCCGATGATGGGCCGCGGCATCCTGCTGGGCGGCGTACCGGGCGTGGCGCCGGCGCACGTCGTGATCCTGGGCGCGGGAATCGTCGGCACCAACGCAGCCAAGGTGGCGGCGGGGTTGGGCGCCGACGTCGTGCTCATGGACATCAACCTTGAACGCCTGCGCTATCTCGACGACGTGATGCCCAAGAACGTCAAGACGATTTTCAGCGACGCCCACACGGTCCGCGAGCACCTGATCAGCGCGGACCTCGTGGTAGGGGCGGTGCTGATCCCCGGCGCCAAGGCGCCGCGCCTGGTGACGCGCAAGGACCTCACCGCCATGAAGAACGGCAGCGTGATCGTCGACGTCGCGATCGACCAGGGGGGAAGCGTCGAAACCAGCCGGCCGACGACCCACCAGAACCCGACGTTCTTTGTCGAAGGGGTCGTGCATTATTGCGTGGCGAACATGCCCGGCGCGGTCGGGCGCACCAGCACGATCGCACTGTGTAATGCGACGCTGCCATATGCGATCAAAATCGCCAGCAAAGGATACGAAAAAGCTGCGGCTGAAGATCCGGGCCTGGGTGAAGGAATCAATATGGTCCGCGGGCGCGTGACCAACCAGGCGGTCGCCGAGGCGATTCACATGCAGTTTCAGCCGTTGCCGAAGCTGTAATCTGCAATCTGGTTGCGGGACGCAGGGGTAACCATGGCGCAAGCAATCGTCATTTCACTGGAAAAGCAGCTTGCGGAGCCTCAGGCGGCCTACGCCAAGGCGGCCTCGGGCAAGGCGCTGGGACGCGAGATCGACAAGCTTGATTTTGCCGCCAGATGCCGCGACGTGACAGCGATCACGTCGCTGCTGTCGGAGAGTCACGCGGCGCTTGCGGCCCAACTGCGGGAATCAGGATTCGACCCGTCGAAGATGCGGCTTCCGCCGGAGATTTGGTATGCCGCCACCGACGGACTCAAGACTGTGCGCGGGCTGAGCGAATACGTCACGACGAAGCTGAACGATTTCAAGCAACCCAATCCGATCCTGCGCGAGCTGAAAGCCGCCGAGGCGCTATTGGCGGCCGCCGACGCCGCGGGTGTCCGGTTTCATTTCACAAAAGCCATTTGAGTTGGCGTCTGGCGCGTGATTCTGTGGTGCAGTTTCCAGCCTGCACTCCGTCTCTTCGCCTGAAGGCTCAGTTCGGCAGGAGCCTCGCCTTACCCCCAAAAATCACTTCACGATTATCCGCTGCGAGCTGGTGAATGTGTTGTTGGCGGTGTCGACGTCGCCGAACGTGTTGACGGGGTCGAGCTGCGCGATCAGATAACTGTTGGTGGGGATCGCGCTGCTGGCGACGAAGCTGAGGGTGATTTTGGTGGACTTGCCGGGGCGGAGGTTGATCGGCTTGCTCGTGGTGAGCAGTTGCACGGCTCCGCTGACCAAGGCGCCGTCGGGCGAGGCATCGATCACGATGGGGAGCATTCCAGTGGCGGTGGTCGTGCCTTGATTGGTGACGGAGATCGTCAGCGTCTGCTTCTTTCCAATCGTTTCGGTCAGCGGCACTTTGGAGAAGACGCCGGTCAGATCGATCTGCGGCGGCGCGACGGTGATCGTTGCAACGTCGACCGTGTTTTTCGCGCCCGTCGGATCGGTGATCTGGAACAAAAGATGGTATGTGCCCGCCGGCACGGAGGCGGGGATGGCCGCGAGCTTGAGGTGAAGCGCGAGTTTCTGGTGCGGCTTAAGATTGAGCGATTTGGTCAGACTCAAGGGCAGCGCGATGGAGCCCGCATCGACCGTACCATCGATGGAGAGGTAGAAAACTCCTTTCACCGAGCCGGTGAAATTCGACAGGGCGGAATTGGCAAGCGTAATCACGAGGTTGGCAGCCAGCTTCTGACCGGCGAGGACCGAGGCGGGCAGTTTGGGGTCGACGGTGGGGACGATGGCCGAGAGCTGGGGCACTGCCGCGGAGACCTCGCTGCTGGCGCCGCTTTCACCGGCAATGTTCAGCGCGGTGACGAGGTAGAAGTAGGCCGTGCCAGCGACAGCGCCGGAATCGATGAAGCTTGTGGTTATCAGGCCACTGGCGATGGGTGTCTTGGACTCGGCGCCGGAGGATGTGCCGCGGTAAATGACGTAGGTGCTGGTGCGTGGGCTGGCGGTCCAGTTGAGGGTGATTTGCTGGCCGGTAACGCTGGTCGTCAGGCCACTTGGTGCCGGAGGGGCGACTTGGGCGATCGCGGCCGAGGCTTCGCTGCTCCTGGCGCTTTCGCCGGTCGGGGCGATCGCGGTCACCACGTAGTAGTAGGTTGTGCCGGGGACGAGCCCGGGATCGACGAAGCCGGGGCCGACGATTCCCGTGGCGATCGGCGTGGTCGCTTCGGCGCCTGATGCGGTCCCGCGATAGACGTTGTAGCCGGTCGCGCCGGCCTCCGGAGTCCAACTGAGGGTGACTTGGTTCTGGGATGAGACGGCCGACAGGCCGGTCGGGGGAGCCGCGAGGGTTTGAACGTTCAACGTGGCGCCGGCGCCCAGGCCGCCCGGGTTGAAGCCGCTGACAACATATTGGTATTGCGTGGCCGGCGAAAGCCCGCTGTCGGTGAAGCTGGTCGAACCCGTGGGCAGCGTAGCGATGATTTCTCCCGAATCGGAGCCGGACTGGCGGATGATCTGATAGCCGGTGGCGTTGGCGGGGGCGGTCCAGGTGAGGGTGAGGCCGGTGGCGGTGACGCCGGTCGCGCTCAGTTTCGTCGGGGCGGCGGGAGGCGTGGGCGCGACCGCGGTCACGGGGCCCGCGAAGACCGAATTGCCAAAGGAGTTGATCGCGACCAATTCGTATGAATAGGTCGTGCCCGCAATCAGGCCCGTATCGTGATACGCCAGCGAGTTGCCGGAAATCTGCGCCAGGGGGGTGAACGCGCCGGAGGCTCCGGTTTGGCGAAGGATGCTGAAACCGGTGATTGACGAGTCGGTATCGGTCCAGGTCAGGTCCAGCTCCGTGCCCGAAGCGGCGGCAACCTGGAGGTTGGTCGGCATCGCGGGAAGCGTCGTCGGAACGAATTGGAACCAATTGAAATTGGCGACGGCGCCGTTGCTTCCGATGCCGTCCAAGACCAGGCGCACCAGGTGCTGACCGGCGGTGAGGTGAACGGCGCCGCTGGACATTGTCTGATAGGTTTGCCAGTCGCCGGTGTTGGCAGCGGTGAGGGTGTTGGTGACGTTGACGCCGTCGATTTCGACGTGGAAGGTCCCGCCGGTCGTCTGGTTGCTGGCAAGGCGGAAATCGATGAGGTAGTTGCCGGCCTGGGCGACATCGACGGTGTAATCGAGCCATTGGCCGGCTGCGGTGTAGCCGACGGCGTAGCCGCCCCCCGTGTCGGAGCAGGACTGAACGCCGACGCCGCTGTTGCGATAGGTCCACAGGCCCGCCGGGTTGGTGGTGCGGCCGTTGGCGTACCAGGCGAACGTCTGCCCGCCCTGGTTGAAATTTTCCGCCTGGATTGGCGCCGTGATCGCATTAGGGAGGCCCTCGAACGGCGTGTCGCGCGGCACGGGCGCGGTCGTGGCCCAGGGGAAATAGGCTACCTGGTTGCCATTGAGGTAGACGCCGTCGCCCGTGCCGGGGCCGTCGTGGGACGGGCCGCTGGCGCCGCCCCACCAGTTGTTGGTGGCGTTGAGCGTGCCGGAGTAAGCGCCGGTGTTGACGATCAGCGAGTCGCCGGGAGTGGCGTAGGCGTAGCTGTTGCCGTAGAAGTCGTTGCCGGTGATGACGAATTGCGAGCTGAGATACGGCGCGTCCTTTTCGTCGATGCGGACGGCAGGCCCGGGGTTGTTGTAAACGTTGTTGCTTTCGATGGTGACGTTGTTGGCGTTGCCTTCAAACCGCAAGGCGGCGCTGTATTGGTCCTGGCTGGTGGTGATGGTGTTGCTGGTAACCGTCAGGTTTGCGACGTTGAAGGCCAGCAGGCCCTTGCCGTTGCCTTCCATCACGTTGTTGGTGATGCGGATGTTGGACTGGGCGTTCTGGGTCTGGGCTTCGAGGGCGATGGCGGCTTCGAGGCCGGTTGTGCCCAGCCCGCCGAAGTTGTTGTAGAAGAAGTTGGAATCGATGGTGACGTTGGTGAGGTCGCCGCCGCTGACCGTCTGGTCGGTGTAGATTCCACGGCCGCCGTTGGCTCCGTCATTGTTGTTGTTCTGAAAGACGTTGTACTGGATCACCGCCGCGTCGGTCGGACTGTTGTTCGATAGATACAGCCCGGCGATGTTGTCCTGGATGATGTTGTTGAGAATGTGTGTGCCGGACTGATTGGGGCCGATGACGATGCCGGCGCCGTACATGCCGGCGCTCGTGTTGCCCTGAACAGTGAAGCCGTCGATGGTGACGTCATTGGCGGTGATGTAGAAAGCGGAACTGGTGGCGCTGCCGACGGACATTCCGGTCACAATCGATTCGTTGGCGGCACTCTGGCGGACGTTGCTGCGGGCGTCGATGCCGGCCTCAGCGCCGCGGATGGTGAGCGGCTTGTTGATCGCGACCAGCTCGGGATAAATCCCGGCATCGACGTTGATTGTCGCGCCGGGCGAAGCCGCGTTCACCGCCGCCTGGATGCTGGGATAAACCGTGGAGCTGCCGGCGATATGGGCCGCCAGCATCACGCGGCGCTCCAGCGGCTCGATCCGGCTGCGGGCAGAGTATTTCGGCCAAGACCTTGACCCCCCTCGCAATTGCCCTCCCTGATGACTTCTCATGACCCCTCACCCGAAACGTACCCCGCGTTTGGGGCCGCGACAAATGCAGTTCGTTCCCGTCCACGCGCCCACAAGTAATCGTGAATCAATGGGTTAGGGACGAACCGCGGCAGTCATGTTTTATCGGTCCTGTCCGTAGCGATCCCCGATGTCCCAGACGTCTCGAATGTCTCGAAATGTATCGAAATGTCTCAGTTCTTCGCCCGCGCGCGGCACAAGGTGCCCCAATGTTTGGATTGTCGGCGTAGGGGTGCTGATCATTCCACTTAATCCCAGCTCCTCTCACACTTTACGGCGCGGCACTTTTTGGCCACTTTTGGCAACAAAAAATGGCACTGGGAATTGTGCTATTTATCGAAATATTGCTTAGACTGTGAGAGCGCGCGTTGCCATCGATCCAGGTGAGCAGCCGTTGCGCAAGCACCGGTGCCCAGCAGGTTCCCCTGGAGACGGCCGGGGCACGGCTTGTGCAACTTGCGATGGCCATCCCATCCTGATGTACTGTCTCGCCGCATAAGCAGAGAGCGGGGACTCTTCCGATGCCCAACGGCGGGTCTGACAATTGCGGAACTTGCTGGCTCAATGTGAGCAACTTGGGAGATGGCGTCACGACAGAGAGAAAGGCGGCCAAGGGCGTGTGGCGGCGGGCTCGATGGGCGCTGCTGGCCGTGCTCGCTGTCCTGCTCCTGCTGAAAACGTTCGTGATCGATCGCTACACGGTTCCGCAGGCCGGGATGTTTCCCACGATTCCGAGCGGCGGGAGCTTCTTCGCCTGGAAGCACCCATACCGCGATCCTTCGCAAGTCCGACGCGGCGACGTCATTGCGTTCTGGCGGCAACTGCCTGACGGCCAGAAATATCAGTTTGTCTGGCGCGTCGTGGGACTGCCGGGAGACCGGATCGAGCTTGCGGGCGACTCGGTCAGCGTCAATGGGCAGCCACTGCCTCGCGAACAAGCTCGCACTGAAAATGGGTTGGTGATCTACCGCGAACACAATGGGGACGCGGCGTACGAGGTCGCTTATCCGAGCTCGGTGACCGCGGCCACCTCACAGCCAGTCGTCACGTTGACGGTGCCGCCGGACCAATTCTTCGTGCTCGGCGACAACCGCGATTTCGCTCAGGACAGCCGGTATGACGGAACCGTCCCATTCACTCACATCGTGGCGAAGAAGTTGTGAGGGACAGTCCTTGCGGCGACCTTGTGTCTTCACCGGGTCTGGTAATTTCAGAGACATGGGGTAAACCATGCACGAATTGGGGAATCCTGGTAATCCGGTCGGAAGAGTCACGTATTTGCTGGCGGGTGCGATCCTCTTCGGCCTGAAATTCGGAATTGACTGGACGGTCGCGCATCTGGTCTTTCACCGGCCATGGTCCCCGGCCGACTACGTGGCCCCCGGAGCATCTCTCGGGTTCCTGCTCACCGCGCCAAATGAACGGATCTTCTATTTGACGATGCTGGTGATCGCGCTGCCGTTCATTGCGTGCGGAAGCTGGTTGACGGCGATGCGGCTTCGTTCGGCCGGACTCAGAACCGGATGGACGGTTCTGTTCTTCGTCCCGGGCGTCAACCTGGGGCTGTTTGCGTTGCTCGCAGCGCTTCCGGCGCGGGAAGACACGAAGGTTCGCGTTGCTGAGCCGGTTGCACCATCACCGCAACCGGGCGTTGCACCTCCCCTGGCTTATGCGGACAAATCCGCAATACCCCCACCGACGTGGCTCGACCGAGTGCTGCCGGTCAACCCAAGTGCGGCCAAGGCGGTGGCGGTCTTCGTGCCCGTGCCGATCGCGCTGGCCGCAACCTTTGCCTCGATTCTTTTTCTGGATCAGTACGGCTGGGGTGTTTTTGTAGGCGTGCCGTTCGCGATCGGGCTGATGGCCGCCGTCCTCTACGCCGCTCGCAGCCCGCGTGGCGTGGCCGACTGCATCGGCGTCGGATGCCTTTCGCTGACCGTGTACGGCGTGGCGCTGCTGCTGATCGCGTTTGAAGGCGCCGCCTGCCTCATCATGGCGGCGCCGATTGCATACCCGATCGCGATGATTGGCGCCGCGGTCGGCGCGTCGCTGGGCTCGCGGCCGACTCGGCTGCGGGATGCCGGCCATGTGGTGGCCGCGATGCTGTTGTTTCTGCCCATGTTCATTGGGGCGGAGAAGCTGGCGGCGCCACAGCCGCCCACCTATGCGGTCACAACGTCAGTTGATGTCGATGCGCCGCCCAGCCGCGTTTGGGAAAACGTGATTGGCTTTGGCGAAATCCGTGAGCCGACCGATTGGATCTTTCGCGTTGGAATTGCCTTCCCGATTCGCGCTGAGATCTCCGGTCGTGGCGCCGGCGCGGTGCGGCGGTGCGTTTTCTCCACCGGCGCGTTCGTCGAGCCGATCCGCGTCTGGGACGAGCCGCGGCTGCTGAAGTTCGCGGTCACTTCCAACCCGCCGCCCATGAGCGAGTGGAGTCCGTACGGCAACATCCATCCGCCCCATTTGAACGGTTTCCTGGTCTCAAGTGGCGGTCAATTTAAGCTTGTCACCCTGCCCGGCGGCCGCACGCGCCTGGAAGGCACGACGTGGTATCGCCACAACCTGTGGCCCGCCGCGTATTGGCGGCTCTGGTCGGATTTCATCATTCACCGCATTCATCTGCGCGTATTGAATCATGTGAAAAGATTGAGTGAACGCGCGACCTGATGCCGCCGCCAAATCGCATCAGAAAGACTTTAGAAAGGAGATTGCCATGGGCCATGAGCAAATCGAGATGCGCAGCCATCTCGGGAATTACACGGTGATGAAACGGATTGCACTGTTGCTGGTTGGAGTTGTCGCGCTGGCCGGCAAGGTCGCCGGCACGTCATCCTCACTGGAACAGGCCGAAGGAGGCGCCGACCCGGTCGCTACCGGCAAGCTTCCCGCTGGCTACCGCGACTGGAGGTGGATCTCCGTGGCACACGAAGAAGGCGACCTTCACAGCCTGGGCGCCGTTTTGGGCAATGATGTGGCGATCAAGGCCTACCGTGAGGGCAAACTTCCCTTTCCGGACGGCACCATCATCGCTGCTTTGCACTACCGTCACGTCGCGTCGGAGGAGAACGACAAAGTTTTCGGCCGTTCCCAATCCTTCGTTGCCGGGCCTCCCACGAACGTTCAGTTCATGGTGAAGGACTCGACAAAGTACGCCGCCACGGGTGGATGGGGGTTCGCTCACTTCACCGACGGCAAGCCCCTGACCGACGAGGCAATGCTCAAGAGCTGCTTTGTCTGCCACAACCTCAACAAGGAGCGCGACCTTGTTTTTACTCGTTACGCCCCCTGACCCTGCACTCTGCGATTTGTTTATCGCCGCACCGGCGACTCGACATTGTTGGCGATGACGACGGAGCCTTTGCTGTCGTTCTGGATTCTCACCTCGCCCTTGAGGAGGTTGTCGGTGACGACGGCGCGCTTCACTTGCTCGCCCAGGTGGATCTGCGGGCGGTCCTGTTGGAAGTCGCAGGCGCGGACGAGCACGGTGCCGCTCTCGATCTGGAGGGCGGGGCGGCCTTCGCGTTTGCTGTCCCATTGCATGAAGGTGCAGTCGCTGAAGCCGACGGTGCCGTTGCCGGCGACCCTGGCGATCTGATTGCATGGGCCCCAATAGGCGCAGTTGACGAAGCGCACGACGCCGCGGTTGCTGGGGCTGACCTGGACCATGGTCGGGTCGGGGCCGTGGAAGGAGACGAACTCGCCGTTGGTGATCTGGAGTCCCATGGGGGCGCTCTGGTCGACGACCAGCGAGGTCTGGCAGTCATCCGCGCCGATACCCAGAAAGTTGCCGTTGCAGGCGCCCGAGCGGCTCTGGATGAAGCGGTAGCCGATGTGATATCCGAAGCAAAAGGTGTTGAAGACGTATTGCCAGTCGGTGCGGGCGAAGATGAAGGCTTCGCCGTTGTCCATCTGCCACTGACGGAGCTTGGGCTTCTGACTCCACCAGGGGTTGAAGTGGACGTTTTCGATCCGTCCGATGTCGTAGATGCTGTCGACGAAGACGCCGCGACGGAGCGGCTGGCCCTGGACGTCGCGGATGAGATGGCGCTCGTTACGCGAGGCGTCGATGCCGTTGTAGGGATTGAGCATCTCGACCTCGAGCACCGCCGGGTTCTTGCCGCGCATGGCGACAGAGTACGGGTAGGGGGACGGCGCGTCGTCGGTCTTCTGATTGGGGTAATAGAGAACGACGCCGCGAAGCGTGCTGTTGTTGGTAAGCGTGATGAACGGTGCTCCGGTTTCATTGCCGGCGCTCTCGGTGATGAGGAAAGTGGTGCCGTCGTCGGTGGGTTTGGACTGGCCGCGATCGCGCAGGCCGGTGTGAGCGGGAACGGAGGTCCAGATGCCGGCGAGCGTGACGCCCGACGGCACGCTCAAGTGGCCGGCGAAGAAGAAGTTTCCGCGGCCGGCGTTGACGATTCCGCCGCCCTTGGCCGCGGCGTCGAGCGCCTTCTGAAACGCCGCCGTGTCGTCCGTTGTCCCGTCGCCCTTGGCGCCGAAGTCCTTCACGTTGAACGAACTGTCCTGGGCTCGCAGCGACGTCGAAAGGACACCAACCGTCAAGGCACCGATGAGCAAGGCTCGTGAAGGGAGCATCGATTTCTCCTCAAGCGTGATCTGGTCGTCCGGTGCGGAGCGGTTTAGTCAACACAGAGGGCACAGAGGGCACAGAGAGCACAGAGAGCTCAGAGGAAAAACATCAAAGTCTGGGATTGGAATTGCTCGGATTTGGAGCGACGCCAACTGCATTTCTCTGTGGTCTTTGTGTTCTCCGTGGCCTCTGTGCTGAATCTGATTCCGACACCATGGAAACCCATTTGATTGCGGCCGCGCCGCGCACGTCTTACGGAAACTCGACCTTCTCGATTTTCCATTCGTTACTTACCTGGGTGAAGGTAATCGAGTAGGGGTGCGCACCCTGGGCGAAGCGGGCGACGCCGCCGATGGCCAACTGCTTGACGCCGTTGCTGTTGGAGTAGTTGAAATGCGTGGTGGTGGCGTCCTCCAGCGCGCCCCACGGCTTGATCTTGTCGGCCAGGGCCTGAACTTCTTCGGGCGAGAGGCTCGGCGCCGCCATCGACTGCGCCGCCGGGACATCCTGGTCGCCCAGATCGGCCAGAAACTGCCTGGCCATGGCCCGTTGGGGGGCGCTGGCCTGCATAGCGGTCGTAATCACCCCGAAGATCGCCGTGCCGAAGATCGACCAGGAGACGAAGCTGAGCGCGCCCAGGATCAGCCCGGCGATCGCCATCCCCTTTCCGCCGACCTGCGGATCGCGGGCCTTGCGGATTCCCAGGATTCCCAGCACCACGGCGAGAAACCCGGTCAGCCACGGCACGCAGCCCAGAAGCCCCAGGACCAGGCTGACGATCGCCGGCCCGTTGCTCCGCCTGGGTGACGGCGGAATGCCATAAACCGTCGGCGGCGGTGTCGCGCCAAAAGGCGGCGGCTGTGTCACATTTGCCTCCGTGTGGATTTGCCCGAATTTGCCTGCCGTCACTTTAACCGAACCCTTGGTCGAGTTTCAAAAGCGATTCACCGCGGAGTCGCCGAGGACGCCGAGAAAGGTTCGGGCGATGGAACCGTTGGAACGAAATGGAACGTTTTCGCAGCGCAAAAAATAAAAATGCCGAAAAACGTTCCAAAACGTTCCAAACGTTCCACGGCTGCGGAGCGAGGTCGGTCGTAATCGGCGTCGGCCCTGCTATAGTTGCTGCGGATGCAGCCGTAGCTCAGTCGGACAGAGCAGTGGATTTCTAATCCACCGGTCGCAGGTTCGAGTCCTGCCGGCTGCGATGAAAGTACGGCAGACCGGCGTTTTCGGCGCATCGTAAACGGACGGTAGCACATGCCGCGGGCGCGGCCCGCCAGATGCCGGTCTGGAGGTCTGATTTTCAAGAATTACTAACTGTTGCATCTCTGACCTATCGCTTGATTGCCCCCATAAATCGCAGAATCCCGATCACGACTCCAGAAAGCAGCAGCGCCGCGAATGCGCCAGCCACTGCACCAATCAACGCCCCGGCCGATCCGCCGATCAATTTGCCAACAATTGCCCCAGTTCCGCCGCCGGCGATGACACAGGCGAGTTGAATAAGGTTGTCCTTGAGCCGCAGGTTTGGACCGACAACCGTATCGAATACCTTCTGCGGCTTGTTCGTAGGCGCGGTTTGTGCGGGCAGGGTCGGCGAAGCGTAGCTGACGACGGACACGGGAAGAGGCGGCGGCTTTTGGGCACCGGCCGATCGTTCCGGCTCCGGCTGGGGTTGTGTCATATACTGCTCCACCCACGAATTACGGTTTAGATGGGTCAGCAGTAAAATCGTTAGGCAGCCACAAAAAGTCAACCCAGATAACTGCCTTTCCACACGAACGCGCGCGCCGCCCCAGCCGGCACGAAATCCCCGCCAGTACCCGCCCCGGGCGGAGCCTGCGTCAACCGCCGGTCCGCGCCATCCGCTGATATGCCTCTTCGATTCCGCGGGCGAAGGATTTGGCGTCCATGAGGGGGGAGTGCGCCATGCGCGTTCGCAGGGTCGTCCGCAGGTTGGCCAGCTTCGGAAGATCCGCTGCCAGGGCAGTGGCGATGCGGACGAAATCCTCCGGCTCCGACGCGGCCAGTTCCGGCAGGCCGAGGTTGGAGAGTTGGCTGAGGCCCGCCCGGCCGACCACCGTCCGGCCCACCAGCGTCACCACCGGCACGCCCATCCACAGCGAATCGAGGCTGGTGGTGTGGCCGTTATATGGGAATGTATCTAATCCGAGGTCGATCTGGTGATAGGTGCGGAGATAGGCGTCGGTGGGCTGGAAATCGACGAAGCGGACGCGGTCGCGCCCGACGCCGCAGGCGTCGAGGAAGCCCAGGATGCGGTCGCGGTGCGAGCCGGGGCGGGCCATCATGAGCAGCCGGGAGCCCGGCGTTTGCCGCATCACCTCGGCCCAGAGGCTCAGGACGTTGGGGTTCAACTTCGTCGGATTGTTGAGGCAGCCGAAGGTGAGGAATTTGTTCGTCAGTGCCGGGAGCGGGTTGACCTTCGGCTCGGGGGACAGCGGCTGATAGCACCAGAAGCTGTGCGGCAGCCGGATGGATCGCTCGGAATAAAACTCGTCTGGGTATTCGGGCGGATCAAGGTACGGGTCAGTGATTCGGTAATCGATGGTCGGCAATCCCGTGGTGCCAGGATAGCCGGCGAAGGTCGCCTGCACGGGTGCGGGCTTGCGGGCGAAGACCGGCAACCGGTTTCCGGACATGTGCAGCGACAGGTCGAGCAGGATGTCGATCCGATCGCTGGCGATCAGGCCGGCGGCGTCGACGTCGCCCAGCGCGCTGATGTCGCGCCAGGCGCTAGCGAGCGATTGGAATTGCGCGGTCATGGAATCGGGCCGAGCGACGTTGGAATAGCAGTGAATCTCGAACCGGGCGCGGTCATACTCGCGAAAGAGCGGCAGCAGGTTGTAGCCGACCACGTGCTGGCGAAAATCCGCCGAGACGTAGCCGATTTTCAGCCGAGCTTCCTTCGCTGGCGCCCCACTCCCTCTCCCTCCGGGAGAGGATTGGCGTGAGGGGAAATGAGAGGTGCCTCTCCCACGGCCCTCACCCCAGCCCTCTCCCGGTGGGAGAGGGGGAACAACCGTCGCGCCCGAAGTCCGGGAGAGCGATTCCATGATGCTCCGCCCCCACGCCAGGTGCTCGTCCCGGATTTGCGCCGCATCGTAAGCGGGATGAAACCAGAGCAGATAGAGCAGGTTGCTGGCGGTGCGCGGGTCGGGCCGAAGTGCATAAGCCTGCCGATACGCTGCCATCGCGCCGTCGAGATCACCCACCTCCTTCGAGGCCGTGCCCAGATTGTTATGTGCTTCGACAAGGTCAGGGCGTATCGCGATGGCGGCACGATACGCCGCCGCGGCCTCATCGAGCCGGCCCGCGTCCTTCAGAATTTTCCCCAGGTTGAAATGAGCTTCCGGGCTCGGTTCGTAGGTGAGAATCTGCCGAAACAGGGACTCGGCCTCGCCAAGACGGCCGGCCTGGTAGTGCCGCTGCGCCAGCTCGTGGGCCTGCTGGATGGAGAGGGTGTGTTTGGCCATCTTCAGCTCGGCGTGGCGCACCACTTCCGCCACATCTGACGGTAGGCGGCTTCGACGTCCCGCGCGAAGGTTGCCGCGTCCATCAGCGGAGAGCCGAGCATGCGCGCCCGCATCCCCGATCGCAGCGCCGCCAGCCCCGGAAGGTCGGCGGCCAATTGCCCGGCGAGGCTGACGTATTGATCGACGCTGGTCGCGACCAGCCTCTGGAGGCCGATGTTGGAGAGGATGCTCGTTCCGCCGCGGGAGATGGCGGTCTGCCCGGCGAGCGTCACGACCGGCACGCCCATCCACAGCGCGTCGCAGGTGGTTGTGCCCCCGGCGTAGGGGAAGGTGTCCAGGGCGATGTCGATCCGCTGGTATTGGCGAAAATAGTCGGGGGTCGGCAGGAAGCCGACGAACTCCAGCCGTTGCGGATCGATGCCGGCGGTGCTGAGGCGCTCCCGTATTCGCTGGCGGTGGGAGCCCTGACGGGAGTGCAGAAGCAGACGGGAACCGGGCGTCTGGCGGAGAAGTTGGATCCATGCCTCGAGAATCATGCCGGACACTTTGCTGAAGGAATTGAGGCAGCCGAACGTGACGTGCCCGTTTGCGATCGCCGGCAAGGGGCCGACCTCGCACGCCTCGGGCGGCGCGGCGTAGCACCAGAACGTGTGCGGCAAGCGGAATGACTTTTCCGAGTAAAACAGGTCAGCAGCGCGATCCGCCGTCCCGCTCCCTCTCCCTCCGGGAGAGGAATTTGTGGCACAGCCGCCCTCGGCTGTGTTCAACCGAAGGTCGAAGCGACTTGGCATGTGCTCGAGCACAGCCGAGGGCGGCTGTGCCACATCCGACCTGCCCTCACCCCGACCCTCTCCCGGAGGGAGAGGGGGAAAGAAGGGCTCGGGCTCGGTCGGGGGTTGCAATTCGGTCCAAGGAGGATCGATGTACGGGTCAGTCAGGCGGTAGTCGATCGTCTCCAGACCCGTCGATCCGGGATAGGCCAGGTACGTCACCTGCACCGGCGCCGGCTTACGGGCGAACACCAGGAGGCGGTTGTCGCTGGCGTGCATCGTGAGGTCGATCAGGATGTCGATGCCGTCCTGCCGAATCTGCTGGGCAATCTGTTCATCCGGCAGCCCGACCGTGCCGCGCCAGACGTCCGCGGACGACCGATTGCTCGCGCTGATCGGATCGGATCGAACAGCGCCGGTGTAGCAGAAGACCTCGAAGCCGGCGTGGTCGTGATGCGAGAGCAGCGGCGCCATGAACCGCCCGACCGGATGATTTCCCAGATCAGGAGAAACGTACCCGATCCTGAGCCGTCGGTCCGGAGAGCGATCATTGTGATGCGCCCTGATGAGGCGCCTCAGCGGCTGCGCATATTGGCGGTTCCACCGCGCGTGCTCTTCGTAGAGCTGCCGAGGGCTCATCGTCGGGTCGAGATGAAGGGCGTAAAGCAGCGATCCGGTCATCCGGGAATCGGGCTTGAGGGCGATGCCGCGGCGATAGTGTGGGAACGCCTCCTGGGCGCGGCCGGCGCCGCACAGCGCGTTGCCCAGGTTGATCCAGGCTTCGGCGAGTTCGGGTTCGATTCGCAGCGCCGTCTCGAATGCGGCAATCGCGTCGTCGAGCTTGTCCAGCTTCTGCAAAGCATTGCCGAGGTTGTAAAACGCCTGAGAGAAGTCGGGCCTGATCGCAAGCGCCTGCCTGTAGGTTTTCTCCGCTTCCTCAAGTTGACCGACGGTGTCGAGGGCAATGCCGAGATTGTTCAACACGTCGGCATCGGCGGGGTGATGCGACAGCGCCTGGCGAAAGACTTCAATCGAGCCTTCGAGCTTCCCGGATTCGCGCAGCGTGTTGCCGAGATTGTTGAGGGCGTCGCGGTGGCCGGGAATCAGGGCGATGGCCCGGCGGTAGGTCGCGACGGCCTCGGCAAGCTGGCCGTACTGCTGGAGTGCGGTTCCAAGGCTGTTGAGGGCCGGGGCAAAATCGGGCCGCACGGCCAGCGCCTGGCGGTAGGCATCGATCGCCTCCGGCAATCGGCCCAGCTTCTGCAACGCCATGCCGGTGTTCAGATGTGCCTCGGCGTATGCGGGACGGGCAGCCAGCGCCTGGCGGCAGGCGTCGATCGCCTCCTCCGACCGGCCGAGCTGGAGCAAGGCATTACCCAGGTTATTGAGCGCGTCCGGGTGGCCCGGCCGCTGGACCAGGAACTGGCGGTACAGTTCCGCCGCTCGCGGCAGGTCTCCCGCCTGGTGCGCCCGCAGCGCCCCTTCCATCAGTTCCCGCGCCGTCGGCGTCTGGGCCATTCAAACACGCTCGAAGTTGACAGAAAAACCCCGATCCGCTCTCATCTTGCCGCAAGAGCTTTCGCTTTCAAAGCCGCCTGCGAAGGAGAAACGACAAATGGCTCGCCCCGTCACGCTGTTCACCGGCCAGTGGGCCGATCTGCCCTTTGAAACTGTCTGTGCCAAGGCCAAACAATTCGGCTACGACGGCATCGAGCTTCCCTGCTGGGGCGACCATTTCGAGGTGGACAAGGCGCTGAAGGACAAAGGGTATTGCAAGAGCCGCTGGGACATCCTCAGGAGCCACGGCCTTCGGGCGTTTGCCATCTCCAACCACCTGATTGGCCAGGCGGTCTGCGACCTGATCGACGAGCGGCACAAATCGATCCTGCCCGGCGACGTGTGGGGCGACGGCAATCCCGAGGGCGTCCGCCAACGCGCCGGCGCGAAGATGATCGACACCGCCAAAGCCTGCCGCGCTTTCATCGACGCCGCCCCGGAGAAGACCGGATTCCCCGCAGTGGTCAACGGGTTCACCGGATCGAGCATCTGGCATTCGATCTACGCCTTCCCCCCGACCGACCAGAACTACTGGCAGAAGGGCTTTGACGATTTTGCCAAACGATGGACTCCCATCTTAAATGAGTTCGACAAGCTCAACGTTAACTTCGGCCTGGAAGTTCACCCGACGGAAATCGCCTTCGACATCGCCTCGGCGCAGCGGGCGGTGGAGGCGGTGAAGAACCACAAGCGCTTCGGCTTCAACTACGATCCTTCGCACTTTGGCTATCAGCACGTGGACTACGTGAAGTTCATCCGGACGTTCGGCAGCCGGATTTTTCACGTGCACGTGAAGGACGCCTGGTGGGGCCACGGCGACGGCACCGCGGGCGTGTTCGGCGGGCACACCAGCTTCGCCGACCCGCGCCGCTATTGGGACTTCCGCTCCCCCGGCCACGGCGACGTCAACTTCGAGGAAATCATCGTCGCCCTCAACGACGTGGGCTATCAGGGACCCTTGTCGGTGGAATGGGAGGACAGCCGGATGGACCGCGAGCACGGCGCCGCCGAGGCCGCGGCGTTCGTCAGGAAGATCGATTTCAAGCCTTCAGCGATCGCCTTCGACGCCCAGTTCGACAGATGAGCCGCACCGCGCGATGCGCCGCGTGTGGACTGACGATCAGGTGATGTAGGGAACGCCGTGGCCACCTTTGGGTGGCCATGGTGGTTTTAACGATTAGATCAACCTCTCCGCAATCTGCACCGCATTGGTGGCGGCGCCTTTGCGGATCTGGTCGCCGCTGACGAACAGGTCAATGCCGCGGCCGTCTTCGCGGCTGATGTCTTGGCGGATCCGGCCGACGAGCACGTCGTCCTGGCCGCTGGCCTCGAGCGGCATGGGGAAGTGGTTTGCCTCGGGGTTGTCGACGATTTTCACGCCGGGCGCGTGGGCGAGGATTTCGCGGACCTGGGCCGCGGTCATCGGCCGCTCAAATTCGAGGTTGATCGATTCGCTGTGCGCCCGCGGCACAGGCACGCGCACACACGTGGCGGTGATCATGATCTTCGCATCGGCGAAGATCTTCCGCGTCTCGTTGACCATCTTGTTTTCCTCTTCGTTGTAGCCGTTCGCGGCCACCCTGCTGTTGTGGCTGAATAGGTTGTTGACGATCACGTGCGGGAATTTTTCCTTCTTGATGGGCTCGCCGGTGGCGTACGCCCTGGTCTGTGCCTCCAGCTCATACAAGCCCCAGGCGCCGGCGCCGCTGACGGCCTGGTAGGTGCTGACGATGATCCGCTTCACGCGGTTGACCTTGTGCAGCGGCCACACCGGAACGTTCATGATGATCGTCGAGCAATTCGGATTGGCGATCAGCCCGGCGTGCTTCTGGATCTGCTCCGGGTTCACCTCCGGCACGACCAGAGGAATCCCTTCTTTCATCCGGAAAGCGCTGGTGTTGTCGACGACCACCGCGCCGGCCTTCACCGCGGCGGGCGCGAACTCCTTACTGACCGATCCGCCGGCCGAGAAGAATGCGATCTGCACGTCCTTGAACGACTCGGGCGTCAGCTCTTCGACCGTAAAGGTTTGCCCGCCAAACTGCATCTGCTTACCTGCACTGCGGACACTGGCCAGCAGCCGCAGGCTCCGGATGGGGAACTTGCGCTCCGCCAGCACGCTGAGAAATTCCTGCCCCACCGCGCCGGTCGCGCCCACGATCGCAACGTTTACCGCCATGACACTGCTCCGCCGTTAAAACAAGCAAGCCACAGAACTCGATCCGATTCTCGAAACCGCCCGGAGAACACCGCATACGACGCGAAGGTTTGCCCTTCACTTCGTCTGCGGCGTTTTCACGTTCGTCTTCGTCTTCATCGGCCGAGGCCCGTGGCTTTTGTATCCGTCTCGATCTCAGGCCCGGTAATGACCCGAGCCGAAGGCAGTCTGACAGATGCTGCCGGCTTTTTCAAGGCCGGGCGCCGGGCTCTCACCCCGATGGCACCGAGCATGTCTGAAAATACACCGCCCGCGGATATGATCGGATCACGTTGACGATCGAGCAGGCTTACGAACTGGCCGTGCGGCATCACCAGGCGGGCAGGCTGCGCGAGGCGGAAGCGCTTTACCGGCAGATCCTGGCCGCGCGCGTCGAGCCCAACGTCCTGAACAACCTCGGCAATGCGCTGGCGGAACTGGGGCGGCCTGAGGAGGCGGTGGCGGCGTTTCGGCAGGCGCTTGCTGTGCAGCCCGACTTTGTCGAGGCGTGCTACAACCTCGGATCGGTGCTTCAGGAGGCGGGACGGTTCGACGAAGCGGTGGCAGCCTACCAGGACGCGCTGAAAATCCGGCCCGACCTTCCTGAGGCCCATGTCAATCTCGGAAATCTCCTGGGAGATCGCGAGAAGTACACCGAGGCGGTGGAACACTACCGGCGGGCGATTGCCATCCGCCCGGAAATGGACACGGCCCATTACAACCTGGGCAACGCCCTTCAGAAGCTCGGGCGGCTCGACGAGGCGGTCGCCGCGTACCGGCGCACGATTGAGTTGAAGCCCGACTTCATGCTGGCTTACAACTTTCTGGGAAACGCGCTGCGGGTGATGGGGCAACTGGACGAGGCGATCGCCGTCAGCCGGCGGGCGATCGATCTCGATCCCACGGCGTTCGGCACCCACAGCAAGCTCGTGTACATGCTGCTGTTTCACCCGGACTACGACGCGAAGGCGACTTATCGCGAGCACGAGTTGTGGGACCGCATGCACGCCGAGCCGTTGCGGCGCGATTTGCCGCCGCACCAGAACGACCGCGATCCGGATCGCCGCATCCGCGTGGGACTCGTTTCGGCGGATTTCATGGAGCATCCGGTGGGACGGTTTATCCTGCCGCTGCTGGCCAACCACGATCGCCGGGCGTTTGAGTTGGTGTGCTACAGCGACGTCCGTGCGCCCGATGTCCTGACCGAAGAAATTCGATCACACGCCGAGCTGTGGCGGGATGTGTGGGAGCTGTCGGATGAGAAACTGGCCGAGCAGGTTCGCGACGACAAAATCGATATTCTGGTCGATCTTTCGTTGCACACCCGCGGGCACCGCCTGCGGACCTTCGCCCGCAAACCCGCGCCCGTGCAGGTGTCGTATTTGGGTTATTGCGGCACGACGGGAGTGAAGACGATCGATTACCGGCTGACGGATCGATACCTGGATTCAATTGAGGAAGACGATTCACGGTACACGGAAAACTCAGTCCGTCTGTCCGGCTGCTACTGGTGCTATCAGCCGCGAGGCGAGGCGCCGCCGGTGGCGGCGCCGCCGGCGGCTTCGCGCGCTTTCGTAACGTTCGGCTGTCTCAACGAATTCTCCAAGGTGTCCCGGCCGGCGCTGGAT
>DATHPP010000010.1:0-2484 GCA_035483795.1 Tepidisphaeraceae bacterium
ATCCAGCGGGATTATGACGGGACCCCGATGGTCACCGATCTGCTCTCGGAGCACGAAATCCTGACCTTTGCCAAGGTCCTGGCCGACCGTGACGAAGGCTTTATCGAGCTGGCGTATCAGGAGACCGGTGAAGAGGGCCGTCCGCTGGCGGAAGCGACCAAGCAGTTCTTCGAAAAAGTCGCCGCGGTGGCGAAGCGGCCGATCCTGTACCAGGCCGTCGCCCCGAACGCAGTGCATCCCGAAATGCACCGCGAGCGGATTAAATGGTTGGAAAGCTGTGCGGAACGAGGGCTGCGCGTCTATGGCCAGGGTGTGACCAGGCGCGGCGGGTTCGAGATGACCTTTGTCGACTGGAACCTGTTCGACGACACCGAAGCGTGGCGGGAAGTGACCCTGGGTACCAGGGAAGAACGCAAGGCCAAGATGCAGGACTCGGAGATGCGCCGCCGCCTCAAAGAGGAATGGGACGCAGGAGTCCGGCCGACGACCGTCGTTGCACGTTCGGTCGGCAGCCTGATCGTGCAAACCAGGAATGTTAAGATCGACATCGGTGCGCAGTCGGCGTTTCCGACGCTACCCGCGCCGGTCGAAGTGGGCGGGGCTTCCTACTTCCTGATCAAGACCCGCGATGGCTACAAGCTATTGTCACGAGTGTGCCCGCACCAGGGCGGCACCGTAGAGGACGAGGGCGGCACGCAATTCGTCTGTCACAATCACGGCTACCAGTACGACAAGGACGGCGGGAAGTGCCTCACCGCCGAGGGGCTCCGAATGAAGTCCTATGTCGTCAACGTTAAGGAGGGACGGCTGATCGCGTTATTGCCCGACGCGAAGACCACTAACTCCTCACTGGCCGGGCAGACTGTCCAGCAGATCGCCGATGTGCAAGGAAAGCACGTGATCGATGCGCTGCTCGACATGGTGGTCGAGGACGATCTGGAGACGGAGTTCTTTGCCCCGACGCAGGGCCGGGACACGGCGCAATTCACGACCGAACTCGTCGATTCCAACGTCGTGGTGGCGGGGGTCTCGGATGGCGGAGCCCATGTCAAGTTCCTCACCGCCGGGATCTATCCGACCGATCTTTTGACTTGGCTCGTGCGCGACGAGAAGACGGTGAGCTTGGAGGACGCGCATTACAAACTGAGCTATCTGCCGGCCCATTTGGGCGGCTTCAAAGACCGTGGCGCGATACGAGAGCAGGCTCCAGCGGACATCATCGTGTATGACCTCGCCAAGCTGGAAGTTTTGCCCTCGGAAGTCGCCGAAGACCTGCCCGGCGGCGAGTGGCGGCGTATCCAGAAGTCCAAGGGATACAACTGGATCCTGGTCAACGGTCAAATCACCTTTGAAGACGGCAAGCCTACGGGAGCGTTGCCTGGCAAGTTCTTGCGGAATGGTCGAGGCTAATCAGACGGCAACAGCTCTGACCGTACCCCGAACTCTTACCCTCACGCGGTGAAGGTGCGGTCGACAGCCAAGCCCGCTTCGTTCCCAGCCGTGGCGGCATCCGCAGCGTATTGTGCGGTGCTACCACGGCTACCAACGAGTCCAGATCGAGTTCCGTCAGACGAGTCGCGGTGAGCCGGACGGGTGCTGGCCCCGCGGCATCGCCTCAATTCGATGACCTCCCTGTGCGATGCGACCGCTCCGCCCAACGTCTCGCGAGATGACAGCGTTGAGGGGTGCGTGAAAACTCCAGTCAATCAAGCGGCGAGCCGGAGTTCATGGAAGACGCCTTTCATTGCAACTGGTCGCCGCCTACCGGGCGCATCATGCCGATCGCATCGTTGCGGAGCGCAACAACGGCGGCGCCATGGTCGAGGCGCTTTGCGTCCAAGCCCGTATTCGCCTGATCGTTTGGTGCCTCCCCTTCGGGGAGCCAAAGCGGGCGGCTGCCGCGACCAAAACATGGCTGCTCGCCCAGATCGAAAAAAAGCGGGCACCGGCGGCGCCTACCGCGAAACGGCGCCGGACGAGCGATTCATCCCGGCCGCGTAGCCGCCGCAGCCGATCGCCGCGACGCCATCCGACAAGTTGTGGATATCAACGCCGGGAGGTGGACGACCGGGCCCCGTCGGTGTTTCTTATGTATCAGGCGATCCATCGCAATTCGCGCTAATAAAGCCGCAAGGGGCAAAAGTCCCAACATACTGGTCGACATGCTAAGGAGGAGCGCCATGCCCGATTACGACTACATCATCGTGGGCGGAGGTTCTGCCGGTTGCGTAATGGCCAATCGGCTCTCGGAGGACCCGCACGCGCAGGTCCTGCTGCTGGAAGCCGGCCCACCCGACGATTCGATGTGGATCAATATTCCAGTGGGCTTCATGAAGCTGCTCAACAACCCTCGGTACAGTTGGCGGTTCGACACCGAACCTGAGCCAAACCTCAACGGCCGCTCGCTTCCGGTCCCGCGAGGCAAGACCCTCGGCGGATCGAGTTCGATCAACGGCATGGTGTATGTGCGCGGCAATCCGCTCG
>DATHPP010000011.1:0-2210 GCA_035483795.1 Tepidisphaeraceae bacterium
CGGGACCGCGGCAAGTTCTTTGGCCATCTCTCGCGGCGCAGGCTTGGGCATATCCTGCCTTGCGGATGCTGCTTGGTGCGGTCACGACCCTAGAATGGTGTTCTGAAAAGCGTCCCGGTCGAAGTGGGACCAGCGGTTCGAATCCGCTTTCCTCCAGCAGAGAGTCTGATGCGAACCTGACTCAGGTCGCGACATCGACCGGACCTCGAAGGACGATGGCGGCTGATGCGCAGCGCGCTAGAGCTAGACGGTGCGATCGGCCGGGAAGCGGCTGTGAATCAACTGCCGAAGAGCGTTGGTGCGGGAAATCCGCACGCCACGTTCTGAGGGAACCGGGGGCGGGCGACCGCCTCCGGTGACCCGGTGGATGTGGAAACGGAGCCACGGCCGAACCAGTGAGGCACCGCCTGACGAAAGGGGCGGCTACAGATATGTTCGACCTACAGCCACCGCGTCACATCTCGACTCTACGCAGACCTGCCACTACTCCGCCGCCGTTGGTTGCTGCTCCATTCGACCGATTTTCAATCAACCAGACTCCAAAACGAGCTCTTCCTCCGATGTTCGCGACGAAGCCTGGCTTCGTAGACCTCGTGTGGTTCGAACCTCCCAAAATCCTCGATCGCCGATACCAGGCTCGAGCAGTCGAGCAGATGGCGCGCAGCGTGCCGGTATCGGCTGGAGCGGTTGTTCTTTAATGAGAAGTCGATCATTGCCCGCAGCACTAGCGTCGCCGCGAGGGGATGGTTGCCGGCCAGCGCTTCGGCGGCGGGCGTGAGGATCTCGTAATGGTCGCCATCCAACTCGTCCGAGCGTTGCAGCATAAGGTTCGCCGCCCGGTTCAAGGCCGGCCACGAGACGAGGAATGACAGAGCCTGAAGCAGGTTGCGTGACCGCTGGGCGTAGTCGAGCGCCTTTTCCTCGGCTTTCACGTCGTCGAAATCAGGCAACCGATTCAGGTATGCCCGGAGATGAGTGGACGACAGTGAACGTTCAAAGCACCCCCAGCGTGCGGCTTGAGCATCATCGGCGCGCCCTAGCGCTTCGAGAACGTCGATCCGGGCGTCTTCCCATTCGAAATCCGGCCAATCCCAGCTGCCGTTGCCGCGCCGATGCTTGGTCGCCTCGATCGTCTGCCAGGCCTCCTGCGCCCGTCCGGCGAAAAGGAGGCGCTGGGCGATTTCCGCGGCGATTTTTGGCACCTTTCTGGTCTCTTCCTCATACTGCTCGATGAAGGCGTCGACATCGCCCAGGGCGTCGGCGATTTCTGTCAGCGCCAGGCGGACCGTGCTGACCCGGGAGCGCTCTGCCATTTCGTCCGCGTATATCGGCCCGGAAGATGACCAACCGATTTTTAGGCGGTCCTTCTCGGCAGGCTTCGTCACCGGTCGGTTCGACAGAGCGCTCATCCGCTGTTTCAGGTGCTCCAGACCAGCCTGCCCTAGCGCCGGCGCCAACACCCGGATGAGCTCATCGAACTGGCCGTAGCCATTCACGATCAGGGCGGCGAATGCCTGATCGGCCAGGCTTGTCGGGTCGGTCCTGGCCTTTAGCGCAACATCGCCCATGTCGCTACAGGCCTTGCGGAAAACGCCCATCAGCATTCCATTGCTATCGTCGCATCGCTCCAAAACTGGAGAGGTCAAGGCCATAAACCGCCAGAGTAGATCGAGGGCTTCCGTCGGATCCGCCTTGGCAATCGTCTCGACGATTGCACAGCGATGGGTATCGAGGTCATCAGCCAGGGATCTCACGCCCCGCCAGTCCACAAACGACCGCGACCGAGCGATCATCGTGAACCGCTTTCTTACCTCGTTGACAAGCTGTGCTGGGCTCTGCGCTCCGGCCAATTCCACCCTCAGACGTCGTTTGGCGGCTGCGTTGCCGGCACTGATTTCTATCAGCAATTCGGCCAATCGCTCCGCGCCGAGGGCTTCGAGATTTTTCGTGTTAAGGGCTGTTTTCGCGGTCACTCGCTTTACTCACGCTGGAGCGAGAACGATAGTCTGCCGTTCAGCACCATGCCAGTGAAGTGTAAAATCGGAGCCGCTGTCCGTCGTCCCCCGCACCAATTCGATAGCCCGCAGTACGGGGGTCATGGCGCACGCCACCAACCCGGATGCGGTAAAGAATGCAATCCGGCTGGGCGCTCATAGCATCGAGCATGGCTACATCATGGACGACGAGTGCATCGCCCTCCTGCTCGAGCA
>DATHPP010000012.1:0-2369 GCA_035483795.1 Tepidisphaeraceae bacterium
GCCTGCGGACCGCAGGGATTGCGCAACGTTTCCGAGACCGCGATCCTGGCGGCCAATTATGTCGCCCAGCGGATAAAGGATGAATATCCCCTTCCGTACGGCCCCGCCGCGGGCCAGCCGATGGCGACCAACCCGTGCGCCCACGAGTTCATCGCCGTCCCGCGGGAGATCATCGACCGCGGCGTGACCATCATGGACATCGCCAAGAACCTGATCGACCGCGGCATCCACCCCCCCACCGTCCACTGGCCGGTCCACGACTGCCTCATGATCGAGCCGACCGAGACGGAAGATAAGGCGACGCTCGATGCCTTTGCCGATGCGCTGCTAGACATCGCGAAAAAGAGCGAGTGCAATGTCGAAGAGTTGAAGCAGGCCCCGCGGAACGCGCCGGTGCGGAGGCTGGACGAAGTCGCCGCGGCGAGGAAGCCCGTGTTGACGTGGTCACCTGACCGCCAGTCGTGACCCCCATGTGACTCGCGCGTGACACGGGTTTTCAACCGGTTTTCAACCCGTGCGACCGGCGTTCAGCCACGAAAACCTTCAAACGGCAGATTTTTCCACCCGGCAAGTCGCCAGCACGGGTTAAAAACCCGTGTCACTGTTAAGCCCAATTGCGCGCATTATCATTTCACGCTTTTATGCGCGCGGCGTAGTCGCGTGCGACGGCCAGCGCATCGGGAAGTTTGGCGGGGTCTTTGCCGCCGGCCTGGGCGAGTTGGGGGCGGCCGCCCCCACCGCCGCCGGTGGCTTTGGCGGCTTCGCGGACCCAGTCGCCGGCCTTGAGGCCCTTGGCGATCAGGTCATCGCTGACGGCGGCGACGAAGCTCACCTTGCCGTCGCTGGCCGAGCCCAGGAGGATGCCGTAGCTGCCGGCCTGCTTCTTGAGGGAATCGGTGACGGAGAGAAGCTGGTCCTGCGTCGCGCCGGGGACGTCGGCGACGATCAGTTTTCCGGGGCCGATCGGGGTGGCGCTGGCGAGGAGCTTGCCGGCGATGTCGCCAACATCGAGTTTCGCGGCGGATTGGGCGCGGCTGGCCTTCTCCCATTTTTTGTAACGGTCCTGCAACTCGGCGATGACCGCCTGCACGCGGCGGCGGGCGCGGAGCGAAAGATCGCCGGCCGAAACCGACTTTTGCAGCGATGCGATCCGCAGGGCCAGGTCGCTGTCGTCCACGGCCCGGGCTTCGGCGACCATGGTTTCGATCGCATGTCCGCGCTCCTGCACTTCGCGGGCGGCGTCGCCGGTCAGCGCAACGATCCGGCGGACGCCTTTGCTGACCAGTTCTTCGCCGGTCACGACGAACGCGCCGACCTGGCCGGTGGTTTTGAGGTGGGTGCCGCCGCAGAACTCGATCGAGTAGTGCCGCCATTGGGCGTGCGATGGATTTTTCAGCAGCTCTGACACCTTCGCGCCGATCGACACGACGCGGACGACCGGCGGATATTTCTCGCCGAACACCGCCCGCAATCCATTGATCTTCAGCGCCTGCTCCTGCGGGGCCTCTTCAGCATACACAGCGAGGTCCTGCTCGACGCGCTGCTCGACCAGTTCTTCAACCTTTGCAACCTCGTCTTCGCTCATCGGCCTGGCGTGCGAGAAGTCGAAGCGCAGCTTGTCGGGATCGACCAGCGAGCCTTTCTGCTGGACGCCTTCGCCGAGCACTTCGCGCAGGGCCCAGTTGGCCAGGTGGGTGGCGGTGTGGTTCTTCTCGGTGCGCGGTCGGACGCCGGCCAGGGTGGCGGTGACGTGGTCGCCGACGCGCAGGTGGCCCTGCTCCATGTTGCCAACGTGCAGGATGTACCCGCCGGAGGAGCGGGTAGTTTGCACGGCCATCACCGCGCCGTCGCGGCTGCGCAGCTCGCCGGTGTCGCCCACCTGGCCGCCCATCTCTGCGTAGAAGCAGGTCTGATCGAGGATGATCGCCACGCCCCGCTCGGCCGCCTCGGCGCCGTGCGTGTGCTCAATCAGCCGGCTCCCGTCCCAGATCGCCTTGACGGTCGCGCCGATGGGCATGGCGTTGAACTTGGCGGAATCGTCCGTGTGGTGGACACCCGAGTTGTGCAACTCCGCCAGCACGTCCGGCGGCAATTCGAACAGCCGCGACTCGCCCTCTTTCCCGCCAGCCCGAGCCAACTGACGGGCTTGCTCCATCAGCTTCTCGAACCCGGCGATGTCCACCGTCATCCCGCGCTCTTCGGCCATGATCCGTGTCAGGTCGATGGGGAAGCCATAGGTGTCGTGCAGCTTGAACGCGACTATTGCTGGGATCATTCGCCCGCCAGATCCCGAGCCATCTCCGGAGCCAGCCCCGCTCCCGCTACCGCCGCCAAATCCCGATCCATCGCCAAACTCGACGGTACCGCTT
>DATHPP010000013.1:0-2003 GCA_035483795.1 Tepidisphaeraceae bacterium
CAACCGCGTCGTCGGGCAGCAAGGTGTCGGCGTGCTGTTCCGGCCGCAACTCTTCCTGCGCGGCGTGCGGCTGCTATTCGGCGACCAAGCCATGTTCTTCCGCCGCGCCGATTTCCTGGCCGTCGGCGGCTGCGACCCCACGCTGCTGGCCCACGCTGCTGGTCATGGAGGAGGCGGCTTTGTGCATCCGCTTCCACCGCTCGGCCGAACCCGCCGGCTCGATCAGCGCACACAGCGCCGACCACGGCACCACCCGCTCCATCTCGGCAAGAAACGCTGCCCGCCGCGTTGTCTTGGCGTAGCGTTCAAACCCCACTGCCGCCAGCGTCAACTGCTTCATCCCCCAACCCTACGCACCAATCCACCCCGCCCAGCATTATATCACGGCCACTGCAACTGACTTTTGCAGAGGTTCCCTAGGGGCGGGGGTCTGCCGGGAGCCCCTTGCGCCACACGAGGCTCACCGTATCCTTGTCATCGCCCAGTCGAGCGGCACCCGTTCGCGATTCAAACAATGACTCCCAAGATTTCGATATGATATCTGAAGCGCAAGCGACCGCTCAGCCGCTCTGCCGATTATCAGAGTACGCCGTGGTCGGTCCTGAAAAGTGCCAAGGGAGGAAAATGTCATGACAGGCTCGCGTCTTGAACGCCCGTGGTGGACCCGCCGCGACTTCCTGAAGGGCGGCGGCGCGGCGGTGGCAGGCGCCTACGGCCTGTTCCCCGGGTTTGCTCAGGCCGTGCAGGTGCCCAACAAATTCGACGGCTCGGGGTTCAAGCTAGCCGCGCCGGAGCCCAATGCCAAATCGGGGGGCGTGCTGCGCGTGGGCATGCCCAACCGTGCGCCGCATTTCGATCTGCATCAGTCCGGCACCATCTTCAATCTCGGCGTCATGGGATGCATGTTCGATAATTTGATTCGGCACGACCCCCGCGACAGCGGCAAGACGATCATTCCGGACCTGGCCCAGAGCTGGGAGATCTCAAAGGACAGCAAAACCTACACCTTTCTCCTGCGCAAGGATGTGCAATTCCACGACGGCGCGGAGCTGACCGCCGAAGATGTGAAAGCCACCTTCGATCGCATCGCCAAGCCCCCGTCAGGCATCAGCATTCCGCGCAGCATCCTGTTCAAGGCGGTCAGCGAGATCAACGCGCCGGACAAATACACTGTCGAATTCAAATTGTCGGAAGCGCGCCCGACAAATTTCATCATGGCGGCGATCGCCAGCGGCTGGAACGTCATCGTGCGCAAGAAGACGCTGGAGGACAACAACTACAATTTGCGCAAGGTCGAGGTCTATCCGGGCACCGGCCCGTTCCGCAGCCTCAGACGGGTCGAGAACGAAATCTGGGTGATGGAGAGGAACCCGAACTATTGGAACAAGGGCCTCCCTTATCTCGATGGCATCGAGTTTTACCACGTCCTGCCGTTTTCTCCCGAAATGGCGTCGGCGATACTATCGGGCCGGGTCGACTATGTCCGCATCACAGATCCGGTGACGGCCAGGAAGGCCAAGGTGACCCCCGGGATGACGACGACCGATTACTATCAGAGCGTGATCCAGGCGACCTGGGTAAACAACAGGCGAAAGCCGCTCGACGATCCGCGGGTGCGCCGAGCCATGCACCTGGTGCTGGACAAGCCGGTGCTGGTGGAGGTCGTCAAGGATGTGGCGCCAATGATGGTCGGGGGCTTCATCTATCCGTTCTCGGAGTTCGCAACACCGAAGGAGGAACTCAGTAAACGGCTCGGCTACCAACCGGATCCGGCGGCCGCCGTCAAGGAGGCTCGGGCGCTGATGGCTGCGGCAGGCCATAGCGACGGCATCAAGGGACTGGACTACATGGTCCGGGAGATTGCCAGCTTCAAGCTGTGGTCGCAAGCCATTCAAGCGATGCTGAAAGAGTCGCTCAATATCGAGTGCAACCTGCGCACGGTCGTCGACTCGGTATGGTTCGACGATGCCAAAAACGGCAATTTCGACCTGGCGATCGGGGCG
>DATHPP010000014.1:0-9548 GCA_035483795.1 Tepidisphaeraceae bacterium
CCGTGAGCGGACCCGCCGACCGCAAGGTTGGGCTCGTCCACGTTTCCCCGGCGGAGATCGTGCCGCTGGCGGTCGTCATCAACGACGAGCACTCCGGTCACCCTGCCGTACGCGGTGAGGCATGTCGCCTTCGATGGCTTCTTCCAGCTCGACCGAACTACAGACACTTTCTTCCCTCAGACACTTTCTAAAAAGTGTCTGTGTCGGTGGCAACATCACTTTGCAATCTTCAGCGCGGCAGACCGGCGGTCAAATGCCCGCTCAGACTTTCCGGTCTGCTTTCTCCAGGCTTCCACCTGTTCGGGCCGCGTGTTGTGCGCGGCGCGAATCCGCTCGGCAATTTTCTGCTCCAATGCGATCTGCTCAGCGCGAGTCTTAGGCGGCGGGCTGAACTCCAACTGGCGGACCTGCTCACGGATGGCCATCGTCGTGTGATCGCGCCAGTCCGCTTCGTGTTCGCCGGCTTTGGAGGCCGCGAAGTCCGGCAGCGCGCCGTCAAACAGGAGTCGCAAGTCGAGAGGGACATTGAAGCGCTTGCTCTGGCAAACCACGAAATCAACCACCTGCCGGCACTCCTCCGGCGTCAGGGCCGTGCCACTCCGCCGCCACCCGTCTTTCACTGCCTGTCGCATCATGGCCGCCATCTGCACTTGGGTCGGGTCCCACTTCAGCGGCTTCGTACGGGATTTGATGGCGTCCATTACGTCGTCGGCATGCAGCTGCTTGTTGCTTATGGCGATGAGCCCGCCCGAGAAATAGACCCGCTCCTCGAGATTGCGACGGTGGTACGTGATGACCCGCGCCGAATCTCCGGCGTCCTGTCTGCCCAATGAGGCGAGCAACATCTGCTGGCCGATCTTGTTGGCAAAAAGGCTAGACACATCATCGATCACAATGATTTCGTCGGCGTGTTTGCGAAGTAGATCGAAATAGCCCAGAGGGGTCAGATGTCCAGCCTCGTACAAGAAGGTCACGCCAATGTCGGCTAGCGTCGTCCGCACGATGTGCGTTTTGGAGGTACCGCGTGGCCCGTAAAGATAAAGGCTGGTGTGCCGGCGCGCGGCCACGTCGCGAGTGCGATCGCGAACCACCCCCATCTGTCGCTCGAGCTCGTAGAGCGCGAGCGCATCTTCGGATGTCGTTTGAATCTTATTATTTCCCATGAAACACCTTTTCGGCTTCTGGCATCGTCGGTCCCCGCGATGCTATTTTCGTGCCTCCGCTTTGTGCGAAAAATCGAACTCGTTGCCCCATGGAACCCAGATTGTGAAGATGACTTTCATTTCACCGTCGTCCCGCTGTCCCGAAGCAATAGAAGCATAAATGCTTCTATGGGGCTATAAAAAATTATCGAGAATCCAAAATCTGAGCCTCGACATCGGTCAGGTAGAGTGTGAAGCGCGACAAAGGCGGATCAAATGGCAATCTGTGAACCTTCTTCCTTTGCTTGATGGAGTAGTAAGTCAAATCATCGAAGAACGCGTTGCTCATCGGGATTACTTGAAGCAGATCATGGTCCTGCAAACGTAACTGCCATTGTCGCAGGCGGTCGCCATAAATCGGCTTTCCCGGCGTCCACCCCGTCTGTTCCTTGGCCTGGCGCTCGCCGTAGGCGATGACGCCAACCGCATCGTCCAGTTGGACGCCCGCCATCACCAGCCGCGTGACGAGGGCGAACCGGGTAGCCTGCTCAGCGTCAAATACGCGGTGCTTTCCCTTCGCTCCCGCGTTCGGCGTGCCGCGGACCCTGCCGCTCTTCAACACGTAATGGGCGGTCGACTTGTCCAGCCGCGCTTTTCTCACAACGTCGCTAAACTTCATGGTCACCAGTTCAGAAGCAATTATGCTTCTATCCTCCGACTCGTCAAGTCGCTTAAGCAAGTGCCGCCGGTAGACGCTACACTTCAACTTTATCCGGGAACTCGCTTCTGATGGGCGTGGCGACTGCGGCGCTGTCGGCATGCACGGGCGAGTGTTGTGCTCTCCGCCGTCACGTACCGATGGCCAGGCTGAGCAGGCGCGCACTTTTGGCCGCCGTGTCATCGGCAGCCGGCGATTTCTTCGATGGTCCGCGTCGTCTGGATTAGTCTGGGAGCGGCTCTGACCAGGGCTTCGTGGATGTCCTCGACCGAATTGATGAAATGCGTCGGGCCGAGAAGGATGGCTAAAAAAAGAAGGGCTCCGCTGATCGGCGCCCTTCCCTGATCGCGAACAGGCCGGTGGCGAGCGAATCAAAGCGCACGACCACCAGGGGCACGCACGAGGAGATCATCACCACCCAGGCGATCTCCGTCACGCTTCCGGCTGTCGATCTGCGCCCACTTCTGCCTCCGGATCAAGCTGCCGCAGAGCGGATCCCATCTGTTTTTCCCACAGCACCAGGTGGCCCCGCCGCAGCGCCTCGAGGCTGACGAGCAGCAGCGTCTGCACGGAGCAGAACGCCCGTTTCGTCTTCTGCGGCGGTCCCCCCAGGTTTGCGAGCTTCTGATAGATCAGGCTCAGCGATTCCAGAACGAAGTTCGCCAGCTCCGGCTCGGTCTTCTCCAGATGCTGCATGAGCGCGCCCGCACCTCGGCGCTCCAGCTCCAGCTGTGCCTCCAGGACCATCCGCGCCGTCACTTGCTGATCGGTGGCCATAGAACACCTTCTTTCTTTTTAATTCCTGGTTATTTGTTTGGGGGTTGAAACGGGGAAACGTCTTTCAGTTGCTCCCCACCGCTTCCCCCTGGAAGAGCCGCCAGTCCTGCTCGTAGCGTCTTCGCAACTGCGACACCCGCCCCGCCGTCAGACCAAACCGCCCGGCCACCGCCGCGGTCCTTTCCCCGCTGGCCAGGGCGCTGATGATCCGCCGGTCGCGCTGGGCAAAGCCGCCCAGCCACTGGGCAAAGTCGAGGTGGAAGGCGGCCAAATCTGCCGGGGCAACCCGCCGGGATTCGAGCAGCGCCGCCTGCCATTCGTCCCCCGGCCTCGAGAGTGTGAGGCTGTGGAGGCGGATCGGGTGCTTGCGGTGGGCCAGGGGGCTGTGCACGTCCAAGCTGTTCTGGCGGCCGCCAATCGTGCGGCCGCCGCGGACCCGCCGCACGGCATAGTCGGCCAGGGACGAGGGACGGATGCCGTGCAGCTTCCCCTGCCGGGCCAGACGCTGATACGAGAGGCAGGCCGAGGCGATCGTCGCCTGCACGGCTTCTTCACGGGACTCGGGTCGGAGGTAGCGGAAGCGGATTTTGGCGTGGGTATGAATGGCGGGAAGGACCGCCAGAAAGCCCGCCTGCCATGGCGGGGACGTGGTCAATTCGGGCAGAGGGACGCAGCTCATCGGGACTCTCCCTTCGGGAAAGGGACCGTCCCCGGTGGCGGAGACGGTCGTGGTGTGAAAACACGACCGCCTCCGCGACGTGCGCAGGCGTGACAGAAACGAATCGGCCGGCTCACGCGAGCCGGCCGGGATTGACGTTGGGAATGGGGGTTAAGCGACGATGCTCAGGAGCGGCACCATCAAGTATTCTGACGCGAAATCAGTGATTTTTCAGGTCGGATCGCGGCGGCGGAGACGTTGCAGATTCCTGATCCTGTTCTGTCAGTTTGAATTCATGTCGGTAACCCCATCACGACGACTCATCCCTCAAACGGGTGAGGATTCAATCCCCTTAGACCCAGCAGGCCGCATCGCCGGCTGAGTTCAACAGACTTTATGAGGAGTGCGGTAACGCGATCATGCGCCCCATGGACTTTATGAGGAGTGCGCCGGGCCTCTTCATTCTGCTATTCAATCTGGACGGAAGGGGAAGGGTCAGGCTAAATTACTATAGGCATTCTTTTCAGGTGATCGACATGGGCACGACTGTCACGCTCGATAAACGACATTTTCAAGCCGCCACGGAGAAAGCCCGCGAACTCGGCAAGACTCCTGAGACGTATATCGAGTCCCTCATCGACGCTGACACGTTGACCTTCGACGAGATCTTGGCGCCGGTGCGCGAGAGCTTCGCCAAGGGCGGAGCCACGGAGGATGAACTCGATGAGGCCGTCAACGAGGCGCGAAAGGCCATCCACGCTCAATCTCGACGGAAGTCCCGCAAATGAATCCCGCCGCCGACCGACCGCGCGTCGTGTTCGACTGCAACGTCCTGGTCCAGGCGATCTCCAGTGAAGCCGGCCCGGCCGGACAAGCCCTTGCCCTGCTCCAGCAGAACCGCATCGAGGTGTACGTGAGCGGCGCCGTCCTGAAGGAACTCCGGAAGGTATTTCAATATCCCAGCGTCCGCGCGAAGTTCCCGGACCTGGACGACCAGCGAATTGAAACGTTCATCAAGAAGCTGACTTTTCGAGCCAAGCTCCTCCGAGAAGTTCGCCATGTCTTCGATTATCCCCGCGCCACACAGGACGAGCCGTACATCGACCTGGCCGCCGCCGCCAAGGCCAACTACCTCGTCAGCCGCGACAGGGATCTGCTGTCGCTGGCCACGGACCGCACGCTGATCGGCAAGCAGTTCCGCCAGCGCTATCCCCATCTCCGCGTGCTCAACCCCGTCGCCTTTCTGGCGATGGTGGCGCCCAAGGAGGGGCCGACGACGTGAAGCTGCCGCTTCTGACTCGCATCAAGGCGGTTCCGAAATCCGCCACCGCCGCCCCCGGTCAGCGCCCCGATGCAGAGACGCATTTTGATTCGCTTCAGGTCGGCTCGACGCAGCCCCCCTTTTTCCTGGCACCAGAGCATCACAATCGCCGACGACTTGATGACGCGTGGAGCAACGCTACTCGCCAGCATCACCCGCCGAGGGGCCGTCCACCCGCGGATCGTGATCAGTCGATTAATTGCTTTGCCCTGATTCGGACCCGCGCAGGCGACCTGCGAGCCGGAGGCGGAAGGCTAATAGGCGATACACCCCGACCTAGCGTTTGGAGTAGTCGGTCGGGTCGGGTAAAATTGAGCGGTTTCCGTCAGCATGCGGAGAACGCTTCATGACCCTTACTCTTAAGATCGATCCGACCCTTGAGCAGCGGCTGCGGGAGCATGCTGCGCGGCGCGGGCTTGAGCCGGATTCTTATGCCGTTGCCGCAATCCGGGAACAATTGCGCCGCGATCGCGTCGAACCCCCCCACCTCTCTGGAAAAGAGGCGGATCTTTTACAGCAAATCAACCTCGGCTTTTCCAGCGAGACTTGGGACCGCTACGACAGTTTGATCTCAAAACGTGAAAACCTGACGCTGACGCCACCGGAGCTCGATGAGTTGAGGGCGCTGACCGAACAGCTCGAGACGCAAAACGTCCGGCGAATCGACGCGCTGGTCGAGCTCGCGCGCCTGCGCGACACGACGCTGGAAGCACTCATGGACGCTCTCCAGATCAAGCCGCACGAGCGGCGGAGCGACTGATGCGCGGAGGCCGGGCGGCGCAACGCGCCCGCGTGGCGCGTCGAGCAAACTGGCGCTGTGAATACTGCAAGAGCCCACAGCGGTTCTGCCCTGACGCGTTCTCAATTGATCACATCCGTCCAAAGTCGCGCAGCGGTCGCCCCTGCTTCCCTTTCCGAAAGGGGAGCAAGAAAATCACGCAATCGGCGTAATCACATCACTTGGGTTGCTACCGGTGATCTGATCCAGAGCGGAGGCGAAGAACCAGTCGAGGGGCGAAGTGCCGCCGCCTCCGCGAAGCTGATCGACCAGGCCATTGCTATGGACCGTGGCGGCGCTGAAGATTCCGCCCACTGCGGCCATTCGAGCGGCGTAGTTGCCGGCAGAACTCCAGAGGGTCAGGGCCGTCTGGAGAACGAAGAGGTTGCTGTCGTAGTCGGTGGTTCCACCGATCAGGATGGTGCCACCGCCCCCGGCCTGCAACCGCGCCGCGCCCGCGCCGCCGATGAGAATGGTGCGGCCGGCGCCGCCGGTCAGCACGTCGCCCGAGCCCGCGCCACCGACCTCGACGGTCGGGCCGCCGCCCGCCTGGATGCGGGCGCCGTTGCCGTCGCCGGCGAACAGGAACGCCGGCAGCGTCAAACCGTTGTCGACCTGGATTTGCGCGCTGCCCTGGGCGTAGACGACCAGCGCCGTGAGGCCGGCCAGCGAGGTGGTGAATTTGGGCGAGCCGTCGTGAGTATCGACGACGACATTTCCGCTCTTGGACTGCACCTGCACGTTGCCGGTGGTTCCGCCAACGAACAGCGATGTGCCCTCGATCGCTTCGCTCTGCACCTGCTGATTCAGCGGGTCGGGAGATGGGGCGGCGTAGTTGGGGCTGGAGGCGAAGTAGTTGGCGGTGATGACGTGTCCGCCCAGCGACTTGAGCGAACCGGTCACGGAGGCGACTCCGCCCGCGAGCGTGACGAACCCGAGATCGAGGTGCGTGGTTTCGTCGAAGAAATCGACGATACCGGCCGGCGGGGAGGCGCTGCCCGGAATCGCGGACATGGTCGCGGTGATGGTGATCGGCTGGCCGGGCACGGACGGGTTGGCCGAGGTGGCCAGCGAAGTGAAGATCGCCTGTGCAGCGCCCGGCAGCGGAGTAATGCTCTGGTTGCTGGCCAGGGCATCGGCGTTGATGGTGAGCACGCCGTTGCCGGTGAGAATCGCGTCAAAGACGATGACCGCGGCGACCGGGGCGGTGTGATCGGTGCTATCGGTGAGCCCGCCGTTGCCGGTCATATCGAGCGCGGCGCTGGGGGCGTAGAGGATGCCGTCCATGGTGAGGCCGCCGCCGCCCGAGATCATGAACGGCGCGGTGGAGGTGGGATCCTGGAAGATGGTCACACCCGCGTATGGAGCGTAGATGCCCGGGAGCGAAGCCGCTGTGGTCAACGTGATATTTCCCTGTCCGGTGAAACTGATGCCGTCATTGGGCGTCGCAGGTGCGTTGATGATGAAAACGCCGTTGCCGGTCAGCGAGGCCTGTCCGGAAACTTTGAGACCTCCGCCCTGGAGATAGTAAACACCTGGCAGGAGCGTCACATTCGCCTGACCGGAGAGGCTGATGCCGCCGACGTAGGTTCCCGGCGAAAGCATGAGCGGCGTACTGCTGCTGTCGTTGACAGCGGGGAAAGTTGTCGCGGGGGCGGCGGGGAGAGGCAGGCCGACGATGTCGGCTGTGGGCGGCTCGTGCATGACCGGCGCTCCGAGGAACGCGCCGTTGCCCGTGACGACCGTGCCGCCGGTCACGTCGATATCCATGGCGCTGACGGTCCCGTTGCCGCTGAGAATGGCGGCGGCGGGATTGGAGGAATCGACCACGACCGCGCCGCAGTTGTTGACGACGACCCCGCCATTGCCGGTGACCGTCAACGCGCCGCTGCCGGAAGGATCGAGGGTCAGGAGCCCGATGTTGTCGCGAACGACGACGGTCGACTGGACGACGGTGCCGACGCCTTCGTGGTTGAGGGTGACGGTGACGGTGTAGGTGCCTGCGTTCGTGTAGCTGTGGCTGCCGCTGACGGTGAAGGGGTCGGTTTTTGAGCCTGCGCTGCCGCCGAAGCTGAGCACGCCACTGGAAGTATCGAGCGGCGTGGCATCGCCCCAGTCGATGCTCACAACCTGATAATGATTGTTGATGGTGCCGGAGGGATCGCTGGGATTGGGTTCAGCGCCGCCGGGGTCGGTGAAGGTGGCGACGGGTACGCCGATAAGGGGCAGGCAGGCGATGGCCTTGACGGTAGTCCCCATGGCAACGATGGCCGGGTCGGAGACGATCGCGATGCTGGTGGTCATGGCGTCGGACGCGGTCTCGTGGTGGAGGGTGACGGTGATCGCATAGATGCCTTCCTCGCCATACGTATCAGCGCCTTGGACAGTGAAGACGCCTCCGCTGAAAGTGATGGTGCCGCTGGTGATGTTGCCATCGCCCCATTTAATGGTGGCGGAATAGTCGCCGAGTACCTCGGGCCCGCCGGGATCGGTGAAGGTGGCGACCGTCTGCGCGCCGGAGTTCGCGCCCTCGACCCCGGTGACGAGGAAGCCACCAGTGGGAATTACGGCGGGATCGGAAACAGCAATTTTGAACGTCGCCGAGCCCGACAGGAGGGTGCTATCGGTAACGGTCACCTTTGGAATGTAGTTTCCCTCTTCCAGGTACGTGTGCGTCAATGAGCCTAGCGGTCCAGCCGTGGCGATGGAGAAGGAGTCCTGCGATCCGTCGCCCCAATCCACTTTAACTGTCCAGGGAGAGCCGTCGGGATCAGTGAATGAACCGAGGTTAATCGACTTTGGAGCGCCTTCCATCGCCATTTGGTCGCTGGGCGGTGTGACCATCGGTGGGGCTTCGGGCGTAAAATTGACGATGTCAGTGGGCCCACCGGCGCCGCCAAACTCGTTAGTGTGCCAGAAAGTGCCGTTCGCCGGATCCACGTTCATTCCGCTGAAATCGCCAATCCTGCCATTGATGTTGCCGGTGCCGGTTCCGGCGGGAACGAGGACGAGCGGATCCATGGTGCCCGCGGGATCGGTTGGAAGCCGTGCCGTCACGAACGTCGAGATAAAGCCGCCGGTGGCTGCGTTGACGACTCCTCCGAGCGTGTCGGATTCCATGAATCCCAGGCCGATTTCCCCGCTGGAGTTGATGTCGATGCCCGGCTCGAAGGCGTAGGTGTTCACTCCGAAGCCGATGCGGCCCAGGTTGGGTGAGCCGCCGACCATTTGAAAAGCGGGCGTTCCGCCGCTCACGTCGAAAGCGTACCACTGAGCGACGAGTTGGCCGCTGAAATTGATATTGAACTGGGCCCCGCTGCCCGTGCCGCCGGTCACCGTGCCGTTAATTCCCGACAGGCTGGTGTAGGTACCGGGAGTGGCAACGGTGACGGTGGCGACGCTGCCACCAGGGCCGAGCGTGGCCACCTTCAACTGTCCCGCCGTGCTAAAGGTACCGAAGTTCACGGTCAGCACATCGCCGACCGTATAGCCGGAGCCGCCGACGGGGGTTCCATTGTTGATTTGGACGGTAGCCGAGCTGACGCTGGACGTGCCGATCGCAACCGTGTGCGATGCAACGATGATGTTATTGTCTTCCGAGGCCTTCAAAATCCGGTTGCCGGGATCAGACGCCGGATTGCCGTTCGGGTTTTCGACGTCACTGACGCCACCGTCGTCACCGTCGACCGCCGAAATGTTGTCGGGATTGAGGGGGCTGCCAATGCCAGACGGGTCGAAGGTGTCGGCCCCTGGAAGGGCCAGGGACGTTGTGGTGAAGCTTGCGGAATTCGACAAGACGTTGGTCATCTTGACCACGTTGATGTGGGTTCCGTCATTTGGGTTTTCGACGAACCACATTGGGCCGCCGGGCGCGGCATCCTGCATGGTGACCGGTCGAAAATTATTACTGCCGGTAATGAAGTTCTGGAAAGTGTGCAGCGAAGGTTGCGGGACGCCGTTGGCCAAATCGGTCGCGTTGATGGAAACAATCTCGGCATTTCCGTTGGTACCACCCCCCTGAGCCAGGTTGAAGGTTTCGACGAAGGCATCAGCGTTGTAGCCGGGGTTGCCGGGATAGTCGGACCAGGAAGTGGCTGAGCCTGAGCCTTCCGTGGTGGTGATGTGATAAAAGTTCCAGTACTTGTTCGTGAAGG
>DATHPP010000015.1:0-10543 GCA_035483795.1 Tepidisphaeraceae bacterium
TACAGCCAACTGGGTCTCTTGGCAACGACCTTCGCCGGCCACGGCTCGCTCGTTCAGCCCTCGATGTGGGTGATCTGACTGGCGACTTGCCGCCAGCCTCCCGCCGTTTTCACGAAGGTATCGGTGAACGCGTAATCGCCGCTGATGTCGTTGCCGTCCCAAGTGCCCTTGACGTTGGCCCGGCCAATAACGACGGCACATTCGCCGTAAACCCGCGTTTTCATGTCGCTGTACTCGATCGCTTCGATCTTAAATGACCCATCCTTGATCTTCCCAACGTACGAATCTTTGTCGACCACGCGGCCGACCGAAATCGTCAGCGTGTAGTCATCGGCCAGCATCTGCTCCAGGGGCTTGGCATCCATTTTCTTGGCCGGGTCGACCCATTGCTGCTCCATTTTCTCCAAACTCTTGGCCACATTGTCGTTGCTCGCGGCCTGACCGAAGGCTACGACCGCCGTGGACGCCAGGGCCAGTAATCCGAACATTTGCGAGATCCGCATATCATGCTCCCAAAGAAGTTCTCAGGCTCTTTCTAAAACCGTCCGTCGCCCCGCATGTTACCCGAGCGGCATGGCGGGAAAAGAGGTGTTTCGTTTCCGCTCGAGGGATTGCGGGTCTAAGATGAAACCTTCGCGGAACGCACACGATCCATTAGCCAGCAGGAGACCAATCATGAGTCGAAAAACGGTGCGATGCATTTTACCCGCGCTGTTCGTGTTCTTGGGCGCCTCGAACCTGCGCGCGGACGCCAAGCCGGACCTTTCCACTCCGAAGCAAGCGGCGGCGGCGTTCGCGACCGGTCTCCAGCGGGGCGATCTGGCGGCGATCAAGAACAGCACCGTCGGCGCCCCGGACGATTACCAGCTCATCAACACCATGGCCCGCATGGTCGGCGCCGCCAACAAGCTTCGCGAGGCGGCCGTCGCGCGATTCGGTCCTGAAGAAGGAAAGAAGATCGCGGCCAGCACTGTCTCGAATTCCGACCCGTCCAAGGAACTCAGCGAAAGTTCCGAGAAGGTCGAGGGCGACACCGCCACCATACTCAAGCCCGGCGCCAACCCGGAGAATGCGCTCAAATTGCGCAAGGTCGACGGCCAATGGAAAGTCGATCTCAGCCAGTTCCCCCAAAAACAGACACTTTCCAAGACCATTCCGATGCTCGACGCCGTTCAGAAAGTCCTGGTGCAGGCGACGACGGATGTTTCCAACGGAAAATATGCGACCGCCGACGAAGCCCAGCAGGCAATCCAGCAGACGATGTTTCAGGTGATGGCCGCTGAAGCGCAGAAAATGGCGCCGCAGAAGCAGAATCAGAATTAGTCTCGCCCTATGCCGCGAACCACTCTATCACGACGTCTGCTGGCGATCTGGACCGTCATGGTCCTGGCCTTTCTGTATCTACCGATCGTCCTGATCGTCGTCTTCTCCTTCAACCAATCCACGCAAAACGTCGTCTGGGAAGGTTTCACGTGGCGGTGGTATGGGCAGGTGTGGCGCGACGCGCCGCTCATGACGGCGCTGTGGAACAGCGTCGTGATCGCTACGGCAACGACGTTGATCGCGTCGGTCCTCGGCACGATCGCCGGCTGGCTGCTCTACCGTTACCGGTTTCCGGCGGCGAAGCTGGTGCAAGGGCTGATTTTCTTCCCGATGGTGGTCCCCGAGATCATCATGGGGGTGAGCCTGCTGCTGCTCTTCAGCCTGCTGCACGTCGAGCTGGGATTCACGACGGTCATCATCGCTCACGTCACATTCTGTTTTCCGTTCGTGATGATCGCGGTGGGAGCGCGGCTCCAGGGGCTGGATCCGTCGCTGGAAGAAGCCGCGATGGATCTGGGCGCGACGCCGCTCTGGGCGTTCGTGAAGGTGATCCTGCCCTACCTGCTGCCGGCGATCGTCGCCGGGGCCCTGATGGCTTTCACGCTCTCGATCGATGAATTCGTCGTCACCTACTTCACCTACAGCGCCGCCTCGATCACCCTGCCAGTGAAGATTTACGGGATGATCAAGCCGGGATTGGACCCATCGATCAACGCGCTGTCGACGCTGCTGATCGCGGCCACGGTCGTATTGGTGCTGGCGGCCGATGCGGTCCGGCGCTTGTCCGGCGCTCCGGCACAACTTTGAATTCCTCTCCCATGACCAGAATCCCCCTCCTCCTGTTCTTGACGGCGGCCGTCCTGACTCAAGGTTGCGACCGCCGGCAGACGCCCTCGCTGAATCTCTTTGCCTGGTCGGAATACGTCCCGCAGGAGGTGATCGAGGGCTTCACCAAAGAGACCGGCGTCAAAGTCAACTACGAGACCTACGACTCCAACGAGGCGATGATCACCAAGCTCTCGCAGGGCTCGACCCGGTACGATCTGATTCAACCGTCGGAGTACGCGGTGGAGAACCTGATCCGCCGCAACATGCTCGAGCCGCTCGGCGAGTCGCAGATTCCCAATACGAAGAACCTCGACGAAGCCTATCGCAATCCGTCCTACGACCCCGGCCTGAAATACTCCCGGCCCTACATGGCGGGGACGGTCGGCATCGTGGTGAATTCGGACATCGTCAAAGACCCGATTCGCGGCTTTGCCGATGTATTCCAGCCGAAATACCGGGGCCGCATTGTGGCGGTCAACGACGACCGGGAAATCGTCTCCTGGGCGTTTGACGTGCTGAAAATTCCCATCAACGACGTCACGCCGGCCAATCTTCAGAAGGCCAGACCGCTCATCAAAAGTTGGTTGTCGCTGGTGAAAGTGTTCGATTCGGACAACCCCAGGGCGCCGCTCTTGAGCGGCGACTGCGACATCGGCGTCGTCTACAGCGGCGACGCCGCCAAGCTCTACGAGCAGAACCACAAGTTCCGCTACATCCTGCCGGAGGAGGGGGCGCATCAGTTTGTCGACAGCCTTTGCATCCCGCGCGGCGCGGCCCACAAGGAGGCAGCCGAGCAGTTCATCAACTACATCCTCCGCCCCGAAGTGAGCAAAATCATCTCCGACAAATTCCCCTACACGAATCCCAACGCCGAGGCCCGGAAGCTGTCGAGCAAGGAGCAACTGGACAATCCGGCCAGCTATCCCCGGGCCGGGCACGTGGAAGTCTTCCACGACATCGGCCCGGCGACGCAACAGATCAGCGCCATGATGACCGAACTCCGTAGCGGATGATGTATCGGGCAAATGACGAATCTCGAATGACGAATCGAATTCGAAGAACCGAATATCGAATGACGAAACAGGGCCGAGGCACTCGTTTCGTCATTCGATCATTTGTTATTCGGATTTGATTCGTCATTCGTCATTCGAGTTTCGTCATTCAGCGCCCTTGCCGCCCCCCGGCTGACTATCTCATGTCCCACCCGCTCTCCGACAGCCTCCGCACACTCGCCACGCGCCACGGCCGCACGCTGCTGGCGGTGCTGGCGATCGTGCTGGGCGTCTGGGGATTGATCTCGCTCACCGACACCGTACAGGAGGGCCACACGCAGAAGTTCGACATGCGGGTGATCCTCTGGTTCGTGCACCATCCCGGGCCGCCGTGGCTGGCGGACATGGCCCGCGACGTCACGGCGCTGGGCGGCGTGGCGGTCCTGACGCTGGTCACGCTCGCCGTCGTCGGATACCTCCTGATCGCCCGCAAACGCGGGGCAGCACTGCTGGTGGTGATTGCGGTGACGGGAGGCCTGCTGATCGGCGGGCTGCTCAAGCACCTGATCGACCGCGACCGCCCGCCGCGGGAATTTCAAACGACCTACGTTTTCACTCACAGCTTCCCCAGCGGCCATTCGATGCTCTCAGCGGTTACATATCTGACGCTGGGCGCCTTGCTCGCCCAGGTCATGCCGGGGCGCCTGCTCAAACTGTATTTCATTGTGCTGGCACTGATTCTGACGTTACTCGTGGGGCTGAGCCGGGTCTATCTTCGGGTGCATTGGCCCACCGACGTGCTGGCCGGCTGGACCGCCGGGCTGGTCTGGGCCATCCTCTGCTTAATGGTCGCGCGTGTCTTGCAACGCAAGGGCGCGGTCGAAGAGGGGTGACCTCGAATGACGCATCATTTCCGCGCCGAGGTCGGCGGGTTTTCCGGCCAATCCTCCGCATCCCGCAGCGCCTCGATCTGCTGGCGGGTAAACTTTCGCGACCCGCAACCCATGCCGGGGCATTTCTTTGACGCTAGCTCCCACATCCGTTTGTCCGACAGGTTGCTCTCCCAGAACGGCCAGGTGCGGCACTGGAGCGGCCGCACCGGATAGATCGCACACCCGCGCCGCTTGGTCGGTATCGCTTCGCCCGGCGCCAGCTCCTTTGGCCGTTTCGATCTCGGCGTCTCCATCTCTCGGAGGAAAATGCAGTCGTAATTCCCGTTGGGCATTCTGCGTTCTTTGAGGCTGATGCGACCGCCAATCTTTCGGCAGTACTTCGCGAGCACCTCCTGCGACGTGAGTTTCAGAAACTCAGCCAGCCGGCCGACTTCCTCCATGGAAATCCAGACGAACCCCGGCCCGCCGGTACAGCAGTTCCCGCACTGCGTGCAGGTGAAACTCAGGCCATCGGCATACCAGGGGTCAGACGAAGGAAGCACTTCCAGTTGCACTGGTGGATCATAGTCGAGTCATCGACCGATGTTCAGCGTCAAATCGCGCGCGCTCCATCTTCGGCACTGGGCGCTTTTGCCTTGCCGGGCCAATGAGCGGGCGGATATCGTATCCGCTTGTGAAATCCTATTCATCCGGACCGAAACGTGAACTGACGACGTTGTCCATCGTCGCCGGGCTGCTAGGCGCGATGGCGTTGTCCGCTGCACCGACGAACCCATCCTCCGGCGCGGACTCGCCATGGTGTCGTTTTCGCGGGCCCAATGGTTCGGGACTCAGCGACGCCGACATTCCGGCGCAATGGACCGACAAGGATTTCAATTGGAAGACGACGCTGCCGGGCGGCGGACACTCCTCGCCCATCCTCTGGAAAGACCGCATCTTCCTGCTCTGCGCCAACGACCAGACCGGCGAGCATATGGTCGTCTGCGTCAACGCCCCCGACGGCTCGATCCGCTGGATCAAGTCATACGCGGCCCACGCTTATCATCATCACGAGTACAACAGCTTCGCCAGCAACTCCTGCTGCGCCGATGAGAAGCACGTCTACGTCTGCTGGAGCACGCCCGAAGAGCTCTCGGTCCTGGCCCTCGATCACGACGGCAATGAACTCTGGAAGCGCGACCTGGGCGAGTTTGTCAGCCAGCACGGGGGCGGGCAGTCGCCGATCGTGCTCGGCGATCGCGTCATCGTCACCGACGACAATGAAGGGCCCGACAGTTTCCTGTTCGCGCTCAATCGCGACACCGGCGCCATTCTGTGGAAAATCCCGCGCGGGCACAGCGACAAGTTCTGCGCGTCGACGCCGTGTGTATTTCAGCCCAAAAACGGACCGCCCGAGCTGATCTTCACAAGCAAAGCGCACGGCTTCACCGCCGTCGATCCTCAATCGGGGCGCATCATCTGGGAACTGGACAAGGTCTTCGACGCCCGCGCAGTTTCCTCACCCTACATTGCGGACGGTTTGATCTACGGCTCGTGTGGAGACGGGCCGACGGGGCACCAGTTTGCCGCCGTCCGCCCCAGCGACGACGGGCAGTCCGCCAAAGTTGAATTCCTGTTCAAGAAAATGGTGCCGTACGTTCCGACTTCGATCGTCAAGAACGGCTTGCTCTTCTACGTCACCGACAATGGCGTGATGCGCTGCATCAAGGCCGCCACCGGCGAGCCCGTCTGGACGCATCGGCTCGATGGCTCGTACTTCGGCTCCTTCGTCTGCGCCGGCGACAAGCTGTTCATCCTCTCCAAGGAAGGCGAGTGCTACGTCATCGCCGCTTCCGACTCATTCCAACTCTTGGCCCGAAATCCGCTCAAGCTGGAGGACTCCGAAGCCCGCGCTCCCATGCTCCCGACAACCCCCGCGATCGCCGGTGGGAAAATGTACGTCCGCACTTACACTCACCTGGTCTGCGTCAGCGGGCGATAAGCATTTGGGGGCGTTAGCCGGGCACTGATTCGTCTTCGGTAAGGCTTCCCCGTCTTCTCCGGTGTGGGCCAGTCGGGCAACCGGAAACTCAATTGGGAGGGCGAGGCTCCTGCCAAGCTTTGGCTTGCGGTCGCGGAAAAAGCGGCTGGGCGGGAGCCTCTCCCAGATTATCGCGACGCTCGCGAGTTTGCGATAGCCTGCGGGGAGCGGTCTATGACCGTTGCTGGAACTCGCACGAGAACCTCAAACGTATTCCGATCAGGCGCCTGGACGGCGATCGAGCCGTCCAAAAGACGCACGATCTTCTGACACAGCGGCAGCCCCAGGCCGCAGTGGACGGCGGGGTCACTTCTGGCGCCGTCGCCGCGCCAGAAACGGTCGAAGACGTGGGGGAGCTGCGCCGGATCGATCGTCGCGGAGTTGCGAATACTGAGTTCCATCCAACCGCCGTCCTCCCGGGCGGCGATACCGATCTGCCCGCCCTCAGGACAGTAGCAGACGGCGTTGTCCATCAAGTTTTGCAGCACGATGCGAAGCTTGTCGCGATCGCTTTCCAGCCGAATTTGTCCGATCTCTATCGACGCCTTCAAATGCCGGCTCTCGGCGTCTTGGGCAAAGCGGTTCCAGCATTCCTCGACAAGCGACTCCAGTTCGATCGCGCAGCGATTCACCGCCAACTGACCTGCGTCGGCGCGGGCGAGGGTCAGGAGGTTTTCCACCATCGAGCGCATGTCGCGCACGATCATCAGCGATTTGCCGATACGGGCTTCGTAGTCGGCCGGCGCGCGCTGCCGGGACGCGGCGACTTCGAGCGTCACCTCCAGCCCCGCCAACGGCGTGCGAAGCTCATGCGCCACCTCCGACGTGAACGCCCGCTCGCGCGACATCGCGTGGTGCAGGCGGAAAAGCAAATCGTTGAGCCGGTCGACCACCACCGCCAGCTCCGCGGGCGTCTGCGGCAATTCGATCCGGTCTCCCAGGTTTCCCTGGCCGATCCCAGAAATCCGCCCGCCCAGGTCTTTGAGAGGCCGCAGGCCATGGGTAACCGCAACGTGCAGCGTTGCGGCAGTGGCGGCGGTCGCGGCAAGGCCGACGAAGATCAGCAGCCACCTCAGCGACGAAAGTCGCGCATCCAGGACATCGGTATGATGGGCGACGGCCAGCGTCACCGAGCGGTTGTGGGAGACCCGGTCTGCGGGCTTCTCCTCGTCTTCCCGTGCGGGAACGAATCGCATTTCGATCCGCCGGCCGGGCCGGCCATCGGGAAGCGTGACGAACGCGTACACCGGTGCACCGCCGCCAGCGACCTGCCGACCGAGGCCAGATCCGCTCGCAAGAGAAACGGATCGCGCGATTTGCGTGCCGTCATCGAGCCATGCCTCAAAGTATTCCGGGGAATCTTTGCGCGCGTATTCAGGGAATTGTGCGCCCGCGACGTCGACGCTCACGCCGCCCGCGCCTTGTTCGGTTGCCAACTGAATCGCCCGCGCCGCCGAGAGAAGCGACCGATCAAACTCGGCCAAAAGCGACGAGCGCGTAAAAAAAATTACCGCCAGCCCCGCCGCGAGCATGACCAGGGCCGTCGCGGCGGCGGTATGAACCAGCAGTCGGGTGCGGAGCGTTCTTGGCACTCCTCCTCCGCTGCCAGGATATATCCCTGCCCCCATCGCGTGTGGATCAGCCGCGGCATGCCGTCGACCTCGAGCTTGCGCCGCAGGCGGGCAACGAATACGTCAACCACGTTGCTCTCGGCGTCGGAATGAAACTCGTACACGTGCTCCCAGACGGCCGTGCGCGTCACGAGCTGTCCGGCGCGCATCCCCAGGAACTCCAAGAGCGCGTATTCGCGCGGGCTCACGTTGACCGCCCGGCGGCCACGCCGGACCGACCGCGAGTTCGTGTCGATCTCAAGATCGGCAACCCGGATCACCGGGTCCTTTGCTTCATACTTGCGCCGAACCAGCGCACGAACCCGGGCGACCAGTTCGCCAAACACGAATGGCTTGACCAGGTAGTCGTCGGCGCCGAGCTCCAGGCCGCGAACGCGGTCGTCAGGCAAGTCTTTGGCGGTGAGGATCAGCACGTTGGCCGGGCAACGGCGGGCGCGAACCCGCTTCAGGATCGTCAGCCCGTCGACGCCCGGCAACATGAGGTCGAGCACAATCACGTCGTAGGGATTGTTCAGCGCGTACCACTGGCCCGTTGTGCCGTCGGCGGCGACGTCCACCGCGAACCCGGCTTCGCGCAGCCCCTCCGCCACGCCGGTACGAATCGGCTCGTAATCTTCAACGATCAGCACGCGCAAAGCCAATCACTCCTGACCGCCGTCACTTAGGGGCCCTTATGGTCTTCGTCTTCCTTGTCATTCCCCTTCTTTTGCTTCCTGGTCGACTTGGCGTCATCGTCCTCGTCTTCTTCCTTGTCCTTCGAGGCCTTTTTCACGTGGTCCTTGGCTTCGTCCTCATCCGCCTCCTTCGCGACCTTCTTGCCTGAATCCTCATCCGCTTCCTCTTTTTCTTCCGACTTCTTCGATTTGGCGGATGCCTTTTCCTCCGCCTCGTTGTCCAGCTTCTTGCTCAGCAGCAGGCCCTTGGGGCTGACGATGATCTCGTAGTTGTGGTCATCGAACTCCACGTCCGCCTCGTAGACGGTCTTGCCGTTGAGTTTCTCTTTATCGACGGTCTTGATTTTTTCTCCGTTCGCTTCGCGTTTGAGGGTCTTGCGCACCGCGGCTGGCGCGTCCTTGAACGCAATCTTCTGCTCGTCCTGCTCCTTATCCTCAGCAAACGCGCCGCGGGCCCCAACACCAGTCACCGCCAGCGCCGTTAAACCGATAAACATCCATCCCTTAGTCATAGCCAACCTCGTCAGCAACAGTTTGTTCGAATGCGGCCGAACGCCTCGGCCCGCCATCGATAAACATACTCACCAAATCATGAATACTCGATGAACGCCATCGGCGTCAGCAAAACCTGAGGTGATGGGAACAGAAAGCCCCGGCCGGTGCCCCGGCCGGGGTGGGGGAACGCATGTGGAATCGACAACGTCGGATTCCGTTGCATCATCGCCAGAATCAATTGTCAAGGTAACATCAACCTTCACTGCACCTCGATATACGACCCCTGGACTGGCGCGTAAGGCCCGGATCCGCCCACCGCCGGCAGCGCCTCGTCGTTGTGCATTCCCCCGCTGGAGGTGTTGTTGATGCTCTTGGCGACGATCCGACCGAACATCTCGACGCTGCCACTGATCGTAAAAGTCGTATCCGGGGCGTAAAGCGTACCGACGCAGACATTGGTCCCGGTCCAGGTGGCGGTGGTGCAGGTGGGAAGGAAGTAGAGCGTTCGGTTGGCCGGGATGTTCTGGTACGTGTTGATCGCCGCGCTTCCCGCGATGTTGTAGCTGTTCTCGATGTAGACCGTGACCGGTCCGTCCCAGGTGAAGTTGGCAGTGCCGCCCAGGGTCAGGTTGTGGATCAGGTAGGTTCCTCCGGGGAGAGACGCGGTGCCGCTGGTCATGTTCACGTCGCCCAGATCGACATAAGACGAAGGCATGGTGACACTGGGCTGGGTGGCCGGGGTGATGAGCGGGGCTGCCACACCGGTGACACCCGCGGACGTAGCGATGGTGATCGTGCCATTCGTACCGTACATCGCGTTGCCCTTCACCTTGGCCGTGTTATTGAGCACGATGTTCCCGTTGGACGCGATCGAACCATTCTTGTTGGCCGTGGCGGCGTTATAGGCGCCCTTGGAAGAGTTGTAGCTGTCGGTATAGGCGGTGCTGCCCAGGGTCATGCTGCTCAGGCCCACCAGTGAATACGGCCCGCCGCGTTGCTGAAACTGAAGTTGAACCCCGCGCGAGCATCTGCCAGTGGAATTGAAGCCGTGAACGGTAACGACCAGCGTGGTTGTTCCGGCCAGTTGCGTGATGGCGGCCTGGAACTTTGCATGGCTGGTGGGGTCCATGGTGATGTAACTGGTCTGCGAGGGAATGTAGATGGTCCCGTTCGTGACGGCGACCGTATCGCTGCCCATGTTTATCGTGCCGTTCAGCGCGCTGCCCAGTTGGGTGGCGGTGTTGGCCAGCAGGTTGGCGCTGGTGGTGCCGATGGGCAGATTCATGGCGCCAAGCTGGTATCGTATGAACTCCATGCCCGTGTCGGCCGAAAGCCGGGCGGTGGCCATGTACTGCTCGTTGTGTGCCACTTGAGATGAGATCGTCGTGGTCGCGACGAAGCCGACGGCCAGGGTCGCGAACAACACCAGAAACAGCATGGCCAGAACCGACGCCATCCCGCGTTCCTGACCGCGCACCGGAACACGGAGCGAGCAGCGTCGCAACAGAATTGCAAAAGTCATCTGTACTCCGGCCGTCAAAACGGCCGGACCCCAAAATGCCCCGTGGCCCGCGGCGCCCCGAATCGGCCCCACCGCAGGGTCACGCCATTCATTAAGAAGAACTTACGATTGATTCGACCCCAAACAAATGAACTGGCGTTACTTCTTCGTTACCGAACGTCGATA
>DATHPP010000016.1:0-26653 GCA_035483795.1 Tepidisphaeraceae bacterium
CTTACAGGTTCGCGCCGCATACTTGAGCGAGGACGACCGAAGCGAGCGTCTTTACGAGCAGCGTCCACGCGGTCCAGCCGTCGGCCGCAATCGCGCGAAAGCGTTCCAGCAGGCCCGGTGATACAGAGACGGTCGTGCACCCCGCCGGTTTCTCCAGATCGCATCACGATGCAGTCGGAGTATAGTATGCTGATCCCGAATCTCCCGCGAGGATTCGTCATTCGAGTTTCGTGATTTCCCCTCGGATCAACTGCATCCCCATTGAGTTGCCCCGTTTGAGGCATTTGTAGCAAGGTTCCGGAGCGGAGAGACTACACCATGATCGGATCAGATTTCTGCTCCCGGACCCACTGCGCGGCTGCGCGATTCCATTCACCGTCGCCCTCTGCCCTCTTTAGAAAGGCGTTCCTTCGGACCCGCTCCATTTTGCGGAGGCAACACATTATCTCTGCCTGCTCAAAGGCCGAATTGGTGTTGGCATAGCTATGTTCCAAACGTTCCAAATCAGTAGAGTTACCGTGCTCGGCGAGAAGTTTCTTACATATCACCCGTAGGTACTGGGGATGGTGTCCATCGAAGGCACGGACGCGAGCACTCTGCACGAGCGAGTGTCCAGGCGGCTTCAGCACGTCAGTCACCCACTCGAATATCTGATAGAGCTGATAGTCATAAACTGCGTCCTTTGACTCGACGAACATTGCGAGGGTCGGTTCGATGTCGTTGGCGGCACCGATCGCTTTAGCGTACGCGAGGACGGATTCGGTTTCCTGAGGCTGACGTTCCAGTATTGTCCTGCAGTGGTCGAGGGCGAATCGGTCCTTTGCTTTCCCAAGCCGTTTTACCAGAAATCGAAACAGGGTCTTGTCAAATTTGTATGGGTCAGCGTCGATAAAATATGCTTTGTATGTCTCTCGGAGGACCTCGATCGGTGTTTCGCCGTCCTCCTGTGTCAACATCGCCTCCATAGTGTGCGGAGCGACGTATCCCTCGACGCCAAGCAATTCAGACAGGTCGGCAATGTAGCGTTTCCGTACATCTTCCAGGATCGGAGTAATGCCGTCGATCTCAAGTCGGGCGTCGTCGGCACGGCGAATAACGGATTTTGCTGACTGAATGTTTAGCCCGCGTCGGCGGAGGAATTCTGACAGTTCCATAAGAGCGCGCTTCGCTTCCGAGTTATCACTACAGAATATTCTAATGTCGTCGACATAGCGGACGTGGAGATATCCCTGCTGATAGAGCAGGCGATCCACGGCATTCAAATAGAGCTTTCCGAGAATATCCGACGCGGCCAAACCTTGGGGGATGCCCCGCCCGGTGACCTGTGCCCACCGATTCAGGCAGGTCGTGAGCAGGTGCATCGTCTCATCCTTGGCTCCGGCGGTCCGAAGATCCGATGAGAGCGTTGCGAGATCAACGTTCTCGTAATAGCCGGTTATGTCAGCGAGAACGACGTACGCTTTGCCGGTCAAGAAAGCGATGCTCGCCTCCCGAAATCGTTGCCAAGCTTTGAAATCATCGACGATCCAGCGTACATCGGTATCATTTCGCGAAAGGGGATACGAAAAATCAATCGTTCGATCGTGCCACGACAGCGCGCGACGGATTTCCGGTAGGATCGTCCCTATACAGGCCGTATAAACCAATCTGTCGCGGAGAGCCATCCAAGCGCCAGGTCTTACTGCCCCCTTTCCTTTTGGCACGTTTGCAATGCTGATGGTGCTCGGCTGATAGAGCCCATTTGTGATCTCCGAAAGAATTTTGTCCAACCAGTTTCTAAGGTCGGTTTCGACCAGGTAGAGCTCGAACGGGTGCTTGATGAAGCCTCTCCCGGCAGCCCCGGATCTGACCCGCTGCCACGCCAAGTCGATCGCCATGTTGGAGTCGGTCGACATAGATGGCTTAGCTGCATCCCATGGAGTTGCCGCAGTTGAGGCATTTGTAGCAGGTTCCGGAGCGGACGGTGATGCTGCCGCAGACGTCGCAGGCGGGGGCGTCGGCCTGCAAATTGGTGCCCTGTTGACTTAAGGGGTCGGCGACGATGGCGAGGCGGAGGTTGGCGGCGGAGGGGGTGGGGCCGCCGACCTCGGGGGCCTGGAGATGGGCGCTGTGGGCGTCGCGGAGCTCTTCGTCGGTGTAGGCGAAGGGCTTGGCAGTGTCGATGTCGATGCGGGGGCCGTGACCGTTGCCGGCCTTCTTTTTATTGCTGATTGCGGATTGCTGATTGCTGATTGAAGAGTCCTCGTTTGTTGGGGGGAGATCGCCCAGCGTGCCCTCACCCGTATCAGATGGCTGCGCAGCCTGTGCGTCTCCGCGTCCCGGCGTCTCGACTCGACCGAGCTCGTCGCGGGCCGCGTCTCCGCGTCGCTTCTCCCGCTTGGGGGCGTGGGCGGCGCGGTAGCCGGGGACGAATTCCATGGCCATCCAGCGGAAGATGTAGTCGGTGAGGGATTTGGCGATGGGGATTTCGGGGTTTCGAGTCATGCCGCTGGGCTCGAAGCGGACGTGCTCGAACTTGCGGACGAGGGATTCGATGGGGACGCCGTACTGGAGGCTGACGGAGACGAGGGTGGCGATGGTGTCCATGAGGCCGCCGATGGTGGAGCCTTCCTTGGCGATGCGGATGAAGACTTCGCCGGGCTGGCCGTCTTCGTAGAGGCCGACGGTGATGTAGCCCTCGTGGCCGGCGACGTCGAACTTGTGGGTCATCGCGTGGCGGGTGTCGGGGAGGCGGCGGCGCAGGGGACGCTCGACGATGCGCTCGACGATTTTTTCGACGATGTGGGTGTGGGCGGGGGAGAGGTTGTCGGAAGAGAGTGCTGAGTGCTGGGTGCTGAGTGCCGAGGTGGATTCAGAAGCTGCAGAGAAAGCGGCGGCCGCCCTCGCGACGTCCGTGGCGACTTCGTCCTTGGCGGCGGCCACCGCTTCTTGATCGTCCTCTTCAGCCTTGTCCAAGTCCTCGTCGCTCTTGATGTTCAAGGGCTGGGAGAGCTTGGACCCGTCCCGGTACAGGGCGTTGGCCTTGAGGCCGAGTTTCCAACTCAGGAGATAGCTGTTCTCGATGTCTTCGACGCTCGCCTCGTTGGGGAGGTTGATCGTCTTGGAAATCGCGCCGCTGATGAACGGCTGCGCCGCCGCCATCATACGGATGTGACCTTCGACGGCAATATAGCGTTTTCCGGTCTTTCCGCACTTATTAGCGCAATCAAAAACAGGCAGATGCTCATCCTTCAAGTGGGGGGCGCCTTCGACGGTTCCGCGGCCGCAGATCATGTCGTTGGCCTCGTCGATTTGCTTTCTCGTGAAGCCGAGTCGGCGCAGGAGGTTGAAGCTGGGTTGCTGCCATTCGGTTTCGGGGATTTCAAAACGTTTCATCACTTCTTCACCCAGCGACCAGGGGCTGAAGGCGAAGCTGATCTCGAAGGTGCCGGGGAGGGCGGCCTCGATTTTTTCCAGCACTTCGCGGGTGAAGCCGAGGCGCTCGAGGCGCTCGTAGCTGATGTGCGGGGCATCGTGGAGCGTGAGGGCGCCCATGACGTAGCGGAGGATGTCGTGGATCTGCTGCGGCTCGTAGCCGAGGTTGACCAGGGCGGGGCGGAGGGACTGGTTGGCGATTTTGAAGTAGCCGCCCCCGGCGAGTTTTTTGAATTTGACGAGAGCGAAGTCGGGTTCGACGCCGGTGGTGTCGCAATCCATGAGCAGGCCGATGGTGCCGGTCGGGGCGATCACGGTGGTTTGGGCGTTGCGGTAGCCGTGGCGTTCGCCCAGATAGAGGGCGCGGTCCCAGCATTCGCGGGCGGCGTTCAGGAGCGAGCGCGGGGCCATGGGGTCGTTGTCGGCGAATTCGGATTGCTGGATGCCGACGGGCTCGATGTCGAGGTGCTCGTAGCCGCCCATGGCCTTTTTCGGCGCGGCGTTGTGGGTGACATCGTAAGCGGCGCGGCGATGGTTGCGCATGACGCGGAGCATGTCGTTTTTGTTGCGTTCGTAGCCGGGGAAGGCGCCAAGCTCGCGGGCCATTTCGGCGCTGGCGGCGTAGCTTTCGCCGGTGAGGATGGCGGTGAGGGCGCCGCAGATGGCGCGGCCTTTTTCGCTGTCGTAGGGGATGCCGGCCTGCATGAGCATGGCGCCGAGATTGGCATAGCCCAGGCCGAGCGTGCGGAATTCGTAGGACAGCCGGGCGATCGGCTCGCTGGGGAAGCTGGCCATCAGGACCGAGACTTCGAGCACGATGGTCCAGATCCGCACGGCGTGCTTATAGCCCTCGACGTCGAACCGGCGTGCCTCGGGATCGAAGAAGGTGAGCACATTGAGGGATGCCAGGTTGCAGGCGGTGTCGTCCAGGAACATGTACTCGGAGCAGTTGTGGACAGTGAGGCCGTTGGCGATAAACGAGCCGGTGTGGGGCTCGGTGAGGTCGAAGACCTGGCGTTTGCCGATGGGCGTGAGGCCGGCGACGCGATCGAAGTTTCCCTGCGATTGGTGGGTTTCGATGGCGAAGCTGACGGCGGTGGCCAGCTGCTCGAGCTTGCGGCCGGGGAGCAGGGCGACGTGCTTGCCGAAAGAGCGGAGGCTGCCCGGATCGATACGCAGGCCGTGGCGTCTGGATTCTGCGTTGCCGCGAACTTCTGACCGCGGACCATGGCCTTCAAGGCTGGACCCATGTCGATCCGGGAGCACCCCGTTCTCGGCGGCTCCGCCGCCAGTGTCAGTGAGATTTGCACTTTGCGATTTGCGATTTGCGATTTCAGATTTGATACCGAAACCGAGAAGCAGGAGTTGAACGTCTTCGAGCAGGCCGCCGCTCGCACTCGTCAATTCGATCGTGCCATTGGCGATGCTCGCGTCGGCGCTGAAGAGGGCGCGGAGCAGGTGGCGCTGGGCTGCGAGGCCGGCGGTGAAGGCTTCGTCGCTGAGTCGCGGCAAGCCTTCCTCGAGGCGCACGAATGCCTTGAGGCGGCTGAGAATCCGGCGATTGGTGACGGTCGCCGTGAGGGTGTTGCCTGTACCCTCACCCTCGAAGCCGTCGACCATGGCGCGGTTGACGTAGTCGTCGGCGTAGAGCCGCTCGCCCCAGTTGTCGGCGACGTAGCGGGCGAAATCGTCGACCTGTGATGCGTGCTCGAGGCATTGCTCGAGGCGCAGGGCGGAAAGATTTCCGTTGGCCTCGGAGAGGAACAGGCCCAGGAGCTGGAAGAATTTGGGGTCCTGCGGCTCGCCGATCTCCTGTACGCAAGCGGGGCGGCTGGGGAGCTTGATCTCGTCGCCGGTGGTCAGGTCTTTGGCTTCCACCCAGCCGCGTGTGCGGGTCCAGATTTTGTGATCGCCGGTGACTTTGGCCGAGTATCCGCCAACCGTGTGAAGCTCGAAGACTTCGCGCGTTCCGGTGGGGAAGGCGCCATCGGTGACGTGAATTTCCTGGCCGTGCAGGTTGGTGACGACGCGAGTGGGGAGGTGGATCATCTGGTCGATTCGGCGCCAGATTCCGCCGGGCGTGAGGACGCGGGTATCGCCGGTGACGCAGGGGTTGGAGGCGCGGATGGGGCCGGACTGGGGGCAGGTGTGCCACTGGTTGATGGTGTCGTCGTACTGGACGCCGGGGTCGGCGCAGCGCCACGCGGCAAAGGCGATCTGGTCCCACAACTCGCGTGCCTTGACGGTCTTGGCAGTCTTACCGTTGGTGCGCCAGGTGAGGGTCCAGTCGCCGTCTTCCTCAAGAGCTTTGAAAAAGCGATTGGGGATGCGGACGGAGTTGTTGGAGTTCTGGCCGCTGACGGTGAAGTAGGCTTCGCCATTGAAATCGTAATCGAGCTTGAGCTTGAGTTTCTGGGCGAGTTCGCGCTGTTCTTTGGGAAGTTGCTTGATGCCTTCGACCATGGCCGCGACTTTGAGTTCTTCGCGGACTTTCCAGTTGACGAACGATTCGATGTCGGGGTGATCGAGGTCGAGGCAGACCATCTTGGCGGCACGGCGGGTGGTTCCACCGGACTTAATCGCCCCGGCGGCGCGGTCGCCGATCTTCAGGAAGCTCATCAGGCCCGACGACTTGCCGCCGCCCGAGAGGGGCTCATTTTCGCCGCGGAGCCTGGAGAAGTTCGAGCCGGTGCCGGAGCCGTACTTGAACAGGCGGGCCTCGCGGGTCCACAGGTCCATGATCCCGCCGGGATTCACCAGGTCGTCGCTGACGCTCTGGATGAAGCAGTTGTGGACGATGATGTTGTCGCAGAGGTATTGGCCGGACTCGGTCTGGATGTCGTAGACGGGTTGCGGGCCGGCGTTGTCGATCCGCTTGACCGAAGCTTCCTTGAGCACGCGGACGCGAACCGTCACCGCCGTGTTCTTGTCGTCCTGCTGGGTCTGCGGCTGCTGAACTTCGGCGGCGCGCGCCTCGGCTGTGCGGTCGCGCACGACGCGGATCATGTGCATGCCCGGCTCGAGGGCGTCGACGCGCACCCAGCGTCCGCCCAGGCCGTCGGAGTATTTCACGTAGACCAGGTGATCGCCGGTGGCTTCGACGATGCCACCGTCTTCGAGCACAACGCGATGGACGACCTTGGTGCCGTTGAACTTCACGGCCACGACGCGGGTGGTTCCCGTGCCACCGTCGCGGCCATCGAACACTTCCATGCCGATCAGCTTTTCGTTGACGATCTTGCCGATCGGGATGGGCCCGTGCGGGGTCGAGATCGGCGCGCGGTACGGCTGGCAGGCGTGCGGCTGCGGATGGCTGTAGGCGTCGCGGCTCTTCTGAAGCTCGCCGCTCTTGGGATCGATGTAATAGTGCCCCTGGGCCGGGCCGGTGATGCCGTAGGCGAAGTTGAGCCCGGTATTGAACCACTGCGGGCTGTTGGGGGCGCACATCTGGTGCAGAAGCATATAGGCCAATTCATCGTAGAACGCGGTGGCGTCCTCGGCGGTGTCGAAGTAGCCGTACTTCTCGCCCCAGTAGCGCCAGCACCCGGCGAGGCGGTTGATCACCTGTTTGGCGCTTTTTTCCGGCCCGGTCACGACGTTTCCCGCCTGGTCGCGCAGGACCTGGCCCTGCTCGTCGACCTGCGGGACGCCGGCCTTGCGGAAATACTTGCTGACCATGATGTCGGTGGCGAGCTGCGACCACTGCGAGGGGATCTCGGCGTCGTTCATCTCGAAAACGACCGAGCCGTCCGGATTGGAAATGCGGCTGGTCCGCTTCTCGTAGGTCACCGAAGCAAAGGGGTCCTGTCCGGCATGGGTGAAACGTCGTGTGATTTTCATGGTCTGCTTTCCCTTCCCGAGAAAACCTGTTACTTCGCGGGCGTTCCGTGCCTGCGACTACTGTTGTCCCGAAGCCGGCTGCGTGGCGGCGGCCACGCTCGCCGGGATGTAATAGACCCGATATGAATGGTTCGGGTCGAACGAGTTCTTCGAAAGTTGAGCCAGATCGGTCGTCCCGCCCGGCTGAACGGCGCCGGCGCTCTGGTAGTTGGTTACGAACACGACGCGCCTTGCCTCCTCGTCGTAGACGTACAGCGCCGCGGCGTCGGCGGGCACGACGAACGCCGGCAGCGGGAAATGGCCATACGCGATCAGCCGCGCGCCGGGCGGCACAGGGATCGCTTCTGACGGCCCCGGTGCATAGGGATTCCGCGGCGCCGGCGCGGTGCATCCGGCCAGCAGGAGAAACGCCAGGATTGGGGTCATGCTTGAGGTTCTCATAAGCACTCCCGCCTAGGGCACCGAGTCACGGCCCGGCGCGACCTGCGTCGCCGGGGGCGGCGCGGGGTGCGGCGCCTCGGTCCGCGTCTGCCAACTCTGGCCCGAATCCGTATCGAGCGAAATGCCGTAGCGATGCCCTGGGGCGAAGGGCCCGGCGGCCAATTTCTGTTTGCCGGCAAAGACACCGGAATCTTCGCTCACGTAAACCATCTGATCGCGGCCTACCGAGGCCGAGACGATTTCCTCGCCCCGCGTCAGATCCATCACGTGCACCACCGACGGCTCGCGAACCTGAAACACCAGGGGAGAAACGCCCTCCGCCACCAGCACCGATTTCGGATGCTCGACCGGGGTCGGCGACTGGTGCGGGAAAACTTCCTTGAAGTCCGCGAGTTCTCCGGCGTGGGGGTTTTGCTGCTGGCAGCCGATCGCGACAACAACAACACCTGCAAGCAGGACCATGATGAACCGGGAGGGCAAGGCTCCTGCCGAGCCGCATTCTTCTGCGCCGACAGGGGCCGGCTCGGCAGGAGCCTCGCCCTCCCAGGTCCAATTTCGGCCCGTGCGTGAAATACCGGGTTTTCGCGCGGCGCATCGCATGTTCGACCGGCTTTCTCCTGCTCTGAAGCCTTCCCTGGTGAAAATGAATCTCCCGCCGATTCGGATTTCCCTTCCGATTCGGCTCGCCCGATGTGATCCGCCGCCTGTTTAATGGCTCGGATCGAAATAGATCTGATACTGATGGTCCGGCTGAAGGGTCTGGCTGTGATTGGCTTGGTTGCCGGCCAGAACGATCAGGTCGACGGACGGCTTGATGATGATTTGATCGCCGATATTCATGTGGCCCTCGAACACCTTCTTGTTGTCGGTGGCATCCAGCAGGTAGACGTTCCCCGAATCATGCGCGGTATAGCTCAGGCCGCTGGTTCCGGTTTGTTCGAGCCGGGCACCCGAGGGGATCGAACCTCTCCCCTGGCACCCCGCCGTCGCAATCAGCAGCAGCACACCGGCAAGAGTTGATGTGATCAATCGCATGACCTGCTCCAAACTGTCACTTGTCACTTGTCATTGGTCACTTGTCACTTGTCACTTGTTGGGCCTCAGGCATGGGACGGGCGAGCGGCAACGAAACAGCGGACGAATGACAAATGACCAGTGACAAGTGACAAGTGACCAATGACAAGTGACCAATGACCAATTCCTAATCCACCTTTGGCAACGTCAGTCCTGCCTGGTTCTGATACTTTCCCTGCTTGTCGGCGTAGCTTACCGCGCACACGCGGTCGGCCTTGAGAAACACCAATTGCGCGATCCCTTCGTTGGCGTAAATCTTAGCCGGGAGCGGCGTGGTGTTGCTGACCTCGAGCGTGATCTTCCCCTGCCACTCCGGCTCGATCGGCGTCACGTTCACGATGATCCCGCACCGTGCATAAGTGCTCTTGCCCACGCAGATCGCCAGCGCATCGCGCGGCATGCTCACCGTCTCCACCGTCTCGCACAACGCAAACGAGTTGGGCGGGATGAGCACGTGATCCTTGCCGGTCTCATCCGTGTCGACGGTCACGAACGAGCGCTCGCTGAACTTCTTGGGGTCGACGATCTCCGAGTTGACGTTGGTGAAGATCTTGAAGACCGAGCCGACCCGCAGGTCGTACCCGTAACTGGAAACCCCGAAGCTGATCTTGCCCGGCCGCTTGGTGTTTTCCTCGAACGGCTCGATCCCGATCAATTCCCGAATCTGCGTGTCACACAGGACGCCCATCGCTTGCTCCGCATCTCGGGATCAACAGCGCGGGCACCGCCCGCCAATCTCCCGCAAAAACCTTCACTGCTGCTACGGCCTCCTGCCTCGCCTCGCCGCCAGTTCCTTTGCAATCATAGTGCCGAAACGCACCCAGCCATGCCTTTTGCCCGGTCCGCTTCACATATCGGTCGATGCGGCGAATGTACACTACATCTTGTGTAGATCAAGATTATATTCTCCAGAGGAAGTGGTGTCACTCGCGTTTCCGGACGTTAATTTCTGGCAAAGCGCGGGTTACGGTAGCAACAAAAATCTGCGCTACCCAATCGATGCCCTGGCGCAGACCAGCTTATCCACCGGCTCCCGCGACAGGCGGGGGAAAAGTCGAGCTAAGCTTGAATGACGAAGCACGAATGACGAATGACGAGTCAAATCCGAATGACCGAAGGATCGAATGACGAAACGAAAACCTCGCCGCGGAGCAGTTTCGGGTTTTGGTCATTCATATTTCGAATTTGATTCGTCATTCGTCATTCGAATTTCGAGCTTCCATCAGGCAGTTTCCGGTATGAACGTGGGCATCACGATTCCGCGGAAGGGCTCGAAGCTTCCGCGGACCTGGCCGAAATGGATCTCGCAATTCCGCCCACCCCACGAATAGACCTGCTGCACGAGACCCGGCTGGTCGCTGGGAACCAGGAATACCGGGCTTTTGCCTCGATACCGGTCCAGCTCCGCCCGGATGAGCGCCGTGGCGGCTTGTTCCGTTTTCATCACGCCCGGCCCGAGCATGTTGCTGGCCGGGTGATTTACCGAGCACAGGAAACCCGCGATCGCACCATGCCCGTCATCGAGCACCGACACATGCCAGATCCCCCGGCGATTCTCGATGAAATACGCAAAGTCCTTGGCCCGCCGAATCCCGCTCACCTGCTCCTCCAGCGCCGCCATCCTCGCGACATCCTCCGTCTGCGCTTCCCTCACCCGCGGATCGATCGGCCCAAGCCCTTGCGCGGGCACCGGGAACAGGATGTCCTGAAAGACCGCGCGGGGCACGAATCCCGCGCGGGTGTAGAGCGAGAAGGAATCGAGGTTCATCGCACTGGACACGAGCCTGACCGGTTTGCCCTGAGCGTCCGCAAAATCCGTGATGAATTTCAGCAGCCTGGACGCCACGCCGCGGCCGAAATAATCCGGATGCACGTTCATGATCCCCAGCGAGACGTGCGTCTCGCGCGGATGATAAAAGCACGATCCGGCCAATCTCCCCAGCGGCTCATCCTCGGCGACTACGCAGCACCCTGGATCCAGGTCTTCATAAACCTCGCAGAAGAGCCGGCAGCTCGCGGCCTCGCCCCGGAAAATCGCTCCCTTTCCCGCCCGCTCATACCATCGGTTGGTCGACTCGAAGATCACCTCCGCCACCGCCGACCACTCATCTGCCCGCATCGCCCGCAGCCGCATCTGAACCTCCTATCAGAAAGAAGTAGAACGCCACAGATGGACACAGATGAACACAGATAAGAAAGGGCTGAACGTGACACGGGTTTTTAACCCGTGCTGGGCGCCGCGCGCGGACGAATTACTTCTGTGTTCATCCGTGTTCATCTCTGGCGAGTCTCCTCTATCTCGCCCACTGGACACAAACATGGGAACCGATCAAGATCATCCGACGATCTTCTGGAAAAGGTGGGCACGACGTGAGCATAACCTCCTGGCTGATCATCGCGGTTCTGGTGTCGTTGTCTCCCTTCCTCATCGCTGTCTTCCGACGCTTCATTCTCGTGCCGATCCGCATCCACGGCCAGCAGCGGCTGGCCGCAACTCGAAAACTGGAGCAAACCCGCGCCGAGCAGCTCACGCCTGAAATGCAGGAGTATCTCGGTCAGACGGTGCGACAACTGCGACGGGAAGGCTTCGAAGTCGTCGCCAATGTCTGCGATGCAAAAACGCTGGCCGGCTTCAGCAGCTGGCAAACACTACTGGTCAATCGCGACAACCACATGGTCGCGGTAATCGTGATGGTCTTATCGTCTGCCACGCGTCGGATGAACTGTATCATCGGATCGCGATTCGTGGACGGCTTCCGCATGAACACCTCGGGCAACCAGGAGCTGGGCCACATGCCCCGCAACCCCAGCAGCGATTTGGCCCGATTCGCGTGGGCGAGCGATCCGCGCTTGCTCGTCGAAGCCCACCGCCGCCGGCTCGCCCGTGCCGGCCGCGCCCCCGAAGCCGCGCTCATTCCCGAGCCGGGCCACGAGGTTGAGTTTATGGACGAGCCACGCCGCCGCGAGCTCGAATGGTTCGAACGCTCCGGCTACTTCTACCTCAACCCCCAGCTCGACGCCTACTGCTACACCTGGAAAGGGGCTTTCCTCACGATCTGGAAATCTGTCGGCTGGATCAAATCCATCCGCACCGCCGCCAGCGACAAACGCATGCGAAGGCTCTGGCACGACCTGGGGATGGCCGAATTCAAACCCGCCGCGCCTGATCCGCTGGACGAACCTGCGGTCCTACCGGCGATCGGTCTGCCCGCCGCCGTTCGCACCGCCGCCCCGGCACCGCCGCCCCTGCCCGCGGCAGACCCCAGCCCGATGACGCCAAATCTCGGAATTCACTACCCAAGCTCCTTTACCAATGTCGAATTCCAACACGACCTGGAAACCGGCTCGTTCACCGTGCACCTCGCCGCGCCTTCCTTCGCCCAGATCCTCGCGTCCAGAACTCCATCGTTCCTCGTGATCGCGGTTGCATTGCCTTCAATGCTGACCATCGCATTCCTCAGTTGGCTGTTCTGGTTTCAGGGGCAGTATCTTCCATTCGCCGAGCCGCTGGCCATGCTCGCTTACCTCGCGCTGGGCGGCGTATTCCTCGTGTTGGAGGTCAGACGTGTGCTGCGCTCGTTCATGCGCGCCAGGGGCGTCATGACCGCCACCGCGAGCCGGCAAGGCCTTCGCTTCGTGAACCGCCTGAGCAAGCGGCGCGAAGGAGAAATCCCCCGCGAGCAACTCGATCAATTCCTCATCGTCACCGAGTCACGAATGTTTCTGAAGATGTACCGCCTCGATGCCCGCCGCCTCGATTCCGTGCCGAGGCAGCCGCTTTTTCTAAGTACGAACCGCCCGTTGCTCCTCCAAATCGCTCGATCGCTCCTCCAAGCCATGGGCCGCACTCGAACCGAAGAGACGTTGACCGTTACCGCGGATTCCCTGGCGTGAAGCACCCTTTGTCCCTTCTCCCCATCTCAACTATTTGCTTGACTCCACCCCTGTCAGGAGTAGGCTGACCATTCCCACCCCTTTCAGGAGGAAACCATGGTCCGCTTCGCCTCACTGTTCAATTTCACCGAGCAGGGCATCCGCAAATACGCCGAGACCGTCTCCCGCGCCGATGCCTTCATCAAGGAAGCCCAGAAGAGCGGCGTCAAAGTCACCGCCATGTACTGGCTGGTCGGCGCCCACGACGGCCTGGTCGTCATGGAAGCCCCCGACGAGCAGACCGCGACCGCCACCCTGCTCAAGCTCGGCTCCCTGGGCAACGTCCGCACGCAGACGATGCGCGCCTACGACCGCGCCGAAATGGAGCCGATCGTCGCAAAGGCCAGGTAGCTACCGTGAGGAGCCTCGCCCGCCTCGCCCACCCCAGTAGGAGCACCGTTAGCGGTGAGAGTAGGATGCGGTCATGTCGCGACCGCTTTTGATTGGCATCGGCGAAATCCTGTGGGACATGCTCCCCCGCGGCAAACAGCTCGGCGGGGCGCCCGCCAACTTCGCTTATCAGGCCGACGCGCTGGGCGGCCGCGGCGTGGCAGTCAGCCGCGTCGGCGATGATCCACTCGGCCATGAAATCCTGGGCCGCATCCAGGCGCTTGGCCTCAATGCCCGCGCGATCCAGATCGATCCCGATCATCCAACCGGAACGGTCGACGTGCGGGTCGATTCGGCGGGCGTTCCTCAGTATGTGATCCATCCGGACGTCGCCTGGGATTATCTACAGATCGAGACGCCGCTGCTCGAGCTGGCACGGCAGGCGGATTGCGTCGGCTTCGGAACGCTTGCGCAACGCTCGGCGCAAACCCGCGCGACCGTCTATGCATTCCTGGAAGCCACGCGGCCTGACTGTCTGCGCATTTTCGACATCAATCTCCGCCAGAACTATTTCAGCCGCGAGGTGGTCCACGATCTTCTCTCGATGTCGAACGCGCTCAAGCTCAATGACCATGAATTGCCGGTCGTCGCGCAGCTGCTCGGCCTGGGTGGCGACGCAGACGAAGCGATCAGGGAGCTGATGAATCGATACCGGCTTATGCTCGTCGCGCTGACGCGCGGGAGTGCGGGCAGCCGACTTCACGATGCCGACGGCGCCGTCTTCGAGCATCCCGGCGTCGCGGCGCAAGTCGTCGACACCGTCGGCGCCGGCGACGCATTTACCGGCGCGCTGGCACTGGGGCTGCTTTCCGATATGCCGCTGGATCAAATCAGCCAGCGCGCCAATGAGGTGGCGGGGTATGTCTGTTCGCAACCCGGCGCGACACCGGTGATGCCGCCGGAGCTGCAAATGGTGACGGACGCGGGCTGAGTGGCGCCAGGGGGCGCTGGAAGCGGCATTGATTCTCGTGGCACGGGCTTCCAGCCCGTGCAAGCGGGTTTCGAACTCACAGAAATCTTGAAGTGCGATTTTCGTAGTCAAAGATCGAAAGCACGGGCTGGGAGCGCGTGCTACAAGAACGTATTCATTTCCACGGGCCGATCGGCACCGGTACAAACTGCTTCACGAGGTTGCCGGTCTTGGCGTCGAAGAGGCGGACGGCGCCGTCGTAGCCGGCGACCGCCAGTCGCGCGGCGCTGGGCTGATAGACGATCGAATAGATGGGGCCCTGAATACCGGAGAGGGTGAGGATTGCCTTGTCGGGGTCGGCGGCGCTGTAGGTTCGCGCTTCGCCCATGCTCCCGAGGGCGACGGTGCTGCCGTCGGGGCTGAAGGCGACGGCGGTCACCGGGCCGGGCTGCTGGGGGAAGGTCACGAGCAGATTCGTGTCGTTGCGGCCGGCGGTGCGCTTCTGGTTGTCGGAGATCTGATAGAGCCGGGCGTTGCCCAGCTCGCCGCCGTAGAGAATTTGTTCCTCTTTGGGGTGGATCGCCAGGCAGATACAGCCTTCCAGCGGATTGTTGATGTCGTCGACGAAGCGGCCGCTCTCCAGGTCGATCAGCTTCATCGCGCGGTCGCGGCCGGCGGAGACGAGCTGCTTGCCGTCATGCGTGAACTGCGTCGCCAGCACCCAGTCGGCGTGGGCCTTGAAGTCGAGCATCTCCTTGCCGTCGGCGAGGTTGATGCGATGGACGATTTTGTCGGCGCCGCCGAACGCGACGCTTTTGCCGTCGGGCGCGAAGCTGATGCCGTAAAGCTCGTCGGTGGAGATGTCGAAGGTCTTGGTTGCGCGGCGCGTGGCGACGTCCCAGATCTGGACCTGGCCGAACTCGGCGGGCGAGCCGCCGCACGCGGCAAGCTGTTTGCCGTCGGAGGAAAAGGCGAGGGCTTCGATCCGCGGGCTTTCGCCGATCAATCGGGCGATGATTGCAGAGCCGTCGGCCTTGTGCAGCAGGATTTCGTGGTAGCCGCTCACGGCCAGAATCGAGCCATCCGGAGAGAACGCCATGGCGGAAATGACCGGCGGCACCGCGTACACGGGCGTCTGCACCACCGTCGTCCCCGCGGCGGGCGTGTCGTCCTTCGCGCCCTGGCTGATCCACCGCTCGATCAGCGACACCTGCTCCTTTTTCAATGGGTCGCCATCTTTTGGCATGTCCGGGTCGGAGCCGCTGATCATCTCGACCAGCTTGCTCTTGTCCGGCGCGCCGGCGGCGATCGTGGAGCCGTGCTTGCCGCCCTTCATCAGGCTGGCGAAGCTGGTCATGTCCAGCTCCCCCTTGTTCTTCTCCGGCTTGTGGCAGGCGTTGCAGTTGGAGTTGAGGATCGGGCGGATGTCGCGGAAGTAGCTGATGGGCTTATCCTGCGCGAAGCAGAGGGCTGGCAGTGAAAGCAGGAGGACCAAGGCACGGGGTGCCCCGTGACACGGGTTTTTAACCCGTGCTGGCGGCATGCCGGCCAAGAAGAGTTTGCAAGGGGTGGTCATCGCTGCGGAACACCTCCGGCACGGGTTGAAAACCCGTGTCACGTGAAACATCAGTTCTGGATCGTCAGCCCGAACGCGGGGCTGTACTCGGTGATTGTTTCGTCACCCATCTTTGTCTGGGCCTTGAGCACGACCATCCTTGTCGCCAGATCGGCGGTGCGGTCGGGCAGGAGCGTCAGCAGGCCGAACTCCTGACCGGATGCGAGCGTCATCGGCTGGATCTTGATTTGCTTTGCGATGGACGGAGGGCTGGCCGCCGTGGGGTCGGAGACGAATCCTTCCAGCGTCAGCGACACGTCGCCCTTGAAGCCGTCGCGTCGCGTGATCAATACCGGAATCGAGGCGGCCTGGTTTCTTCGCATCGCTACCGGAACGGCTGGCAGCGCCGCACGAAGCTCGGCAAGCCGCTGGCGCACCGGATCGAGCGAGATGGCGATCGAGCGGAAGTATTCAGCCAGTTGACGTTTCTGCGCGGCCGAGCGCATGGGCGGCGCGACCGCGAGCAGGGCGGTGATGTTGGCCGGCAAGCGTCCGGCGGTGTCAGGATCTGGACTGGTCGTCGCCCAGAGGCGGAAGCGGCCGATCGTGCGGCCCGAGAGCTTCGCCGAAAGCTGTTCGAGGGCGACGTCGAGCGAATCCCCTCTGATCGGTTTGTCGGGGTAGAAGGTGATTTCCGCCGGGAGACCGGAGCCGGGCCCGGCGGACCAGCCGGCAGTGTTGGGCGACAGCAAAGCCGACACCGGGAAATCCTTCTGCTCTCGCGTTGCCCGGACGCTTCTGAAAACAACCTCGATTGAGTCTTTTCCATCCTTCGTGCGAGCGGTGACGTGAAACCCTGTCAACACAAAGCTTCCGTCCTCGGCCCGACCGGGGCCGTTGGCAGGCAGGCGCGAGTCGGGGAGAAGCTCGAGACGCAGCGCCGTGATTCCCTTAAGTGGCGTCGCAGCGGTCAAACGGTACACGTCAGTTCCCGTGTTCGCATTGCTCGCGAAGATTGAGCCATCGGCTTCGCGCGAGAGCCCTGAGTTGGTGGTGAGATTCAGCACCGACCAACCCGCGCCGCCGGCGATCTGCTGCTCCCAGGCGGATTGCTCGGCTTCGAGGGGCGGGCTGGTCGTCGTCAAAGCCACTTGCAGCCGTCGCATCTCGGCATAAGGCGCGATGAATTGCCGCAGCGCTTCCAATCGACGCCGCGTTTCGATGAGCTGCGGATCGATGCCTCGATAGTATCGTGCGATTCGGGATTTCTGGGAATCGCTCCGCTGGTCCGGCGGGGTCATCGCGATACTCAATACTTCTTCCGGTACATCCGCGACATCGCCGATGACCGAAGCCGGCGCATCGCTGACCGAAATGCGAAAGCGGCCGATACTGTGCTGCGGGAACTGCGAGACCTGGTGGAGTACGAAGGTCAGAACAGTGTTGCCAGAGAGGTCGAGCGCTGATGCGAGCCGGAAGATGGCGGTGTGATCGCGGCCTTCCTGGTTGTCGATGGCCCAGCCGGTCTCAGTGTTGCCGTCGATCGCGGCGGCGACAGGGAATTGCGGCTGGGAGAAATCCGCCGTCGCGTTCTGCAACATGACCGGCTGCTTTGGACCGTTGTCCTTGGAGGCGAATGCGTTGAACTCGCTGAGCACGAAGTTGCCGTTGGGCGCGGCGCCAGGGCCGCGGGCGGGGAGACGATCGTCGGCAATCGCTTCGAGGCGGATTGCGGTGACGTTCTTGAGCTTCGGGTGTGTGACGATGGTGTATTCGTCCTGTGCCGGGGAGGGCCCGTACGCCAGAACTGAAGAATCGGATTGACGAAGCAGTCGGGTGCCTTTGCTTGATTCAACCGAAGCCGCCTCCAGGCGCGTCCAAACTGGACGCTTCGGCAGCTTCTTTTCCCATTCGGCCTGGGCGGCATCGAGTTTCGGATCGGGACTTCGAAGCGATCTTGTCAGCGTCTGAATCTGATCGCTGACTTGGTCGATCCGCTGGAGCGACAGTGAGGCGATCGTCTCGACGTTAATCGGCGCCGGATCGAGAACGGTCAGGTATGCGCCGCCGGGTGTCTGACCTTCGGCTTCGTGCGCGACGGTCACGGCGCCGACAGGCGCCTGCGCTCGTAGCCGGATGGGTGCGGTGCCGAGCTTCGCTTGTGAACTGGCCGATAGCGTGATCCAGCCGCTTGCGTTGTCCGCGAGCGTCAGCGGCCCGGCGGTGACTCCCGAGGGGAGCTGGTCGACAACAAGGTTAATATCGCCGCGAAAACCGTTGCGGCGTCGCACGTCGAGCCAGAGAGCGACGTTGCCGCCGCGATGCAGCCGGAGCGTGTCCGGCATGAAGCGGACGGAGAAATCCTGCCGCAGCGCCTGGCCCGGCTCGATCTTGAGCCGATACCAGTAGCCCGGCCCGCCCGAGTATCCCAGGTCGCGCACCGACGCCAGATAATTGCCCGCGGCAAGCTCGCGCATGACGCGGGCATCCGCATCGGGAGTGCCATCATTGCTTTCGATGACTTCGCCCTTGTCGTTCCGCAATTCCAGCAGCGGCGCCACCGGCGATCCGTACCGCCCGGCCAGGACTTCCACGCTCACCGTCTGCTTGTAAGGCAGGTGAAACCGGAAGAAATCCTCGTCGGCAGGGGCATCGAGATTGGCGCTGATCTCGCAGGGAATGGTGACGACGTTCGCCTCCGCGGGAGCATTGTTGGGCTCGGCCTCGACGACCTGCGGCAGCTCGGTCACCTCGAACGGGATTTCATTGGTGACGCCCAGGGGCGTATGCGCCCGAACCATCACGCGGCCGGGCGAAGTGCTCGTCAGATCGATCGTGACCGGTTCGGCATCCTGAAAGTTGTGACCGACCGGGCGGGCCTTGATTACCGCGCCCGGCGCCCCGCTGCCCGGAAGCACGCCTTCGAGATACGGCACATGCCCGGCGGTGATCCGGTAGCCGAACGAAGGCCCGCCGCGATAGCGCAAGTCGCGGACGCGAAGCACGTAAGTGCCATCGCTGGGAGGATCGAACACGAGCAGCGGGTCGCGGCCGTGATGCTCAATCGCGCAGCGCATTTCGCGGCCGTTGTCACTGTGGATCGTCGCGAGCGCTTCGAGCGATGAGCCGAGTCGGGCGGCATGAATGTCGAAGATCAGTTGCTCGCCGCGGGTGCCGTGGAATTTGAACGTGTGAGCGGAGCCCGGCGTGTCGATGACGCCGGTGAGCGTCGCCGGCAGGGAGATTCCCACGGATTCAAGGAGCGGCGTCCTGGCGGCCACCTCGTACTGGCTGACGAAAACCGGGACGGGCGGCGTCACACCCGCCGGACCGAGCAGACGAAGCACGCGCTCGCCCGGCTCGGCGGTGGACGGCGCGACAATTCGCAGCACCAGCGAATCATCCGCGGGCTTGTCGGGGCGGACGATTGTTGCGGTCAGACCGTGGGTGTCGATCGCTGCGATGCTCGCGAGGTGACGTCCACGCAACGTCACATCGATCGATTGCCCGGCTTTGATCGCGATCGGAGCAACCGGATCGAGCGCCGGCGCAGGCTGCACCGTCGCCGCCGACGCCAGGGCGGCGCATGCCAACCACAACAACAAACCGATTCGACATCTCACGAGAACAACCCCAGGACCGGCTGCGCCTGCACCAGCTCACGCGGCTGGCCCAGCGCGTTGTTCACCATCGTGCCCGGATCGATGCCCATTGCGTGATAGACCGTCGCCAGCAGCTCGATCGGATGCACCGGATTGTCTGCGGGGCTGGAGCCGGTCTTGTCGCTCTTGCCGTACACCGCGCCGCGGCCGATGCCGGCGCCGGCGATCAGGCCCGTGTAGCAATAGGGCCAGTGATCGCGGCCGTCGGGGCCGTTGGTGTTGCCCGAGGTCGACACGCCCATCTTGGGGCTACGGCCGAATTCGCCAATCGCGAGCACGATGGTTTCCTTGAGCAGTCCGCGCGAATCCATGTCGGCCAAAAGGGCCGGCAGGGCGCTGTCCAGCTTGGGGCAGTGCAGGTTGCGCAGCGGGCCGAAGTTGGCGGCGTGCGTGTCCCAGGCGTCGACCAGCGGATTTCCGTTGGCCACCGCCGGCCAGTTCACCTGCACCACGCGCGTGCCGGCTTCGATCAGCCGCCGGGCCAGCAGCAGCGATTGCCCGAAGGTATGGCGGCCGTAGCCGTCGCGCATTTGCGGTTTTTCCTCATCAAGGTTGAACGCGTTTCGGGCGCGACCCGAGATGACCAGCTCGAGTGCTTTGCGATCGTAGGAATCTAATGCATATTCGGAGACGGCCTTCTCGATCTCCGGCATCTGCGAATCCACTTTTTTGAGGAGCGACGCCCGCCGTTGCATGCGGGCCTGGTCGATGCCCTCCCGCAGCGAGAGGTCGTCGGTGCTGAATTTCGTGTTGGGGTCCTGATACATGTAGTAGGGGTCGTATGCGGCCCCAAGGAAACCGGCGGTGCCGCCCTTGCCGATGACCCCGGATTCCTGGAGCGGCCGCGGCAGCATCACAAATGGCAGCATCGGGCCCTCGGGAGGAAGAATCCGGCCGATCTCCGAGCCGATGCACGGGTAATCGCTGCGGTTAGGCGGCTCGAGCTGCCCCGAAGGCGAAACCTTGTCCGGTGTATAGCCGGTCATCATCTGATAGATCGCGGCGGTGTGGTTGAAGAGGCCGGCCGGCGTGTAGCTGACCGACCGCACCAGCGTCGCCTTGTCCAGCACCTTCGCCAGGTTCGGCATCACCTCGCTGACCTGCACGCCCGGGATCCTGGTCGGGATCGGCTGGAACTGGCCGCGAATGTTGTCGGGGGCATCCGGCTTGGGGTCCCATATGTCCAGATGACTGGGGCCGCCCTGAAGGAAGATGAAGATGAAGTTCTTGGCCGAGCCAAACCCGGCGCGTTTCTTGCCCTGCGGCGCGGACTGCCCGCGGGCTTCGAGGGCGAGCAGATTGGAAAGCGAGAGGCCAAGCAGGCCGGCGCCGCCGACGCGCAACAATTCTCGGCGGCTGATCCCGTCACATGTCGCGCCAGGTTGTCCGGGGATGGATAGCATCGTGCTCTCCTTGTTTGTCTGTGATCTGTTCCTGTGACACGGGTTTTTAACCCGTGCTGGCGATGCTCTATGGCGAAAACCGCGAAATTTCAGTCATTCTGGTTTCCGAGCCGCTGGCACGGGTTAAAAACCCGTGTCACCGGGCAGCATCGTCGTCACCTGTTAAACAGGAACGCGGGACTGTTCATTAAAGCCCAAGCGAGGTCCTGGGCGGCTGCAACGCGGCCGGGGCCGGCACCTAGCTCGACAGATTCCAACTCCGCCTGCGTCGGCGGGCGGTTCAGAGTCATGTAGTACAGGTCTTCGATCACCTTCTGATTATCGCTCTCACGGGCTACCAACCGGGTGATTGCATTTTCAGGTGAATCGACGGCGTCGCTGATGAGATGTCCGTTGATCAGGTTCAATGCATGGGCGAGGCTCACGTTGCTCGTCCGCTCGCACTCGCAGGCGGTTTCGCGTTTGGGCCGGCCGAAAAGCTTGAGGAAGTCGTTGCCTTCGATCATCCCGTCGGCCAGTTCCTCGGGCCGCAGTCCTTCGGGCAGGCCGCCGACGCGGGCTTTGGTGCCGGTGGAAATCGCAACCGCATTCATCATCTGCTCGGCCGAGAGCCGGCGCGGGATCGCGTGTGAGAAGTTGATCCGGTCGTCCTCGTTCCACTGGTTCGGGCGGAACGACAGGTTGTAGGTGCGCGAACTGACGATCGTGCGGATCAGGTGCTGCACATCGAAGCCGCTTTTGACGAAGTCGTCCGTCAGGGCGTCGAGCAATTCCGGATTGATCGGCGGATTGGAAGCGCGAATATCGTCCACCGGATCGATGATCCCGCGGCCGAAGAAGTAGCTCCAGACGCGGTTCACATACGACTTGGCGAAGAACGGATTGCCCTTGTCGACGACCCAATCGGCCAGGGCATCCTCACGGACGCGAGGCTTTTTCCAGTCGGGATTCTGCCCGTAGGGAACTTTCGGTTCGACGACGGCGTTGGTCTTGGGATTGGTGATTTCCCCGCCGCGGAAATTGTCGTAGACGATCTCCTCGCCCGGCCGCATCCCGGGCTTGAATTTGAGCCGGGCAAAGAACGCGTCGAGCTGGTAGTACTGGCTCATCGTCCACCGCTCGAAGGGGTGGTCGTGACATTTATTGCAACTGAAGCGGAAACCAAGAAACGTCTGGGTGACGTCTTCGCCGATCTTCCCCGTGTCGCGAAGCGTCCGCATGTAATTGACCGGCGGGTTGTCCAGGCTGCTTCCCTCGGCGGTGATCAGCGTGCGGACGAACTGATCGTACGGCATGTTCTGGGCGACGGCTTCGCGGATCCATTCGCGGAAGACCCAGACGCCGTCCTCGCCCAGCGTTTTGGAATTGCACTGAAGCAGGTCGGCCCATTTGTTGGACCAGAACTCGACGAAATCGCCGGAGCCCAGGAGTTTTTCGATCAGCTTCTGGCGTTTCTCGCGGCTTGGCGTCGGGTCTTCGACAAAAGCCTGGGCCTGGTGCGCGGTCGGGGTGAGGCCGGTGAGGTCGAGGTAGATTCGCCGGGCGAACTCGGCGTCCGCGCATTCATCCGACGGCAGGATCTTCATCTTCTCGAGCTTGGCGTTGATGTGCTCGTCGACGAAGTTGTATTCCGGCATCGGCGTCCAGACGAAGCCGGTGCGGTCGCCCATGATGGAGACGTTGGCGACGCCGTAATTGCCCTCGTAGCGGATGCCGATGGCGGCTTCGCCTCGGCGCATGCCGACGATCTCGCTGCCGACGACGCGGGCGGTGTCGGTGCTGTTGGAAGTAAGAACGGCGTCGCGAGTGACGTCGCGGGTTGCGCCGTCGGAGTAGTGAGCCATAACGACGAGCCGTTGTGTCCGGCCCGGCAGATCGAGCGCCACATCGTGCGGCAGCACTTCGAGCCGATCGGGACGCGCCGAAGCAGGGTCGGGATCGAATTTCGCGCCCTGCTCGATCCAGTGCAGGATGGTGTCGTATTGACGCGTTCCCTCGTGAATGACCAGGCCGCCTTCGTGCGGGGCCTGTGCGGTCGGCTTGAGAAGCATCAGGCTCTTTGCCGGCTCGACGCGGTTCACCCGCCGGCCCTGAAGCTCGTTCACCAGGACGTTGTAGTCGAATTGCGGGTCGTAGCCGCGGAGCGACAGCTTAAAGCCGTTCTTCCCCTTGGCGGCGCCGTGGCAGGTGCCGGCATTGCATCCCACGCTCGAGAGAATCGGCATGACGTCGCGAGTGAAGCGGACCGGCGGGTGATCGGCGTTCAGTACCCGCACCGGCAGCTTAACTTCCTTGCCTGCCGCCCGAACCGTCAACGTTCCCTCTCCCGCGGCCAGACCGGAGATAAAGCCGGTTGCATCCGCGACCGCGATCGGCGAGTCCTCCTGGAAGCTGGCCTGATAGCTCAAGTCAAATTTCGTTCCATCTTTTTTAACGCCCCAGACCAGAACCTGCCGGGCGTCCCTGGCATCGCCCAGAACCAGGGAATCCGGCTCCAGTTGGATCGATACAAATTCCGGCAGAGGCGGCCGGGGCGGCGCCGGCTGAGATTGCTCAACCTTCTTTGCCCACGCGCTTTGCCCGAGCAGCAGAAGGGCGGTCAGGGACGACAGTATGATGTTCCGACTTACGGACATGCTCCATCCCATCATGTTGGTCCGTCAGAAAGAAGTGCTTCGTAACACAAGTTTACCACAAATAACGGGATGCGGGAGGTCCCCGAACCCTGCGTCCTTTGAAAGCTACCGGAATCCTTTCGACGCGTTGAGCCAATTAGCGTATTAGAATCCGGGAGGGCGAGGCTCCTGCCGAGCCGCGGCTCGCCCGGAGGCTCGCCCTCCCAAGCGCGGAAATGGAGACCATCGGGCATGAAACGCAGCGCGGCGGGAGTTCTGGCGGGCATCATTCTTTTGCCCGTGGCGTGCTGGGCTGGGCTAGGCCCGACCACGCTTCCCGCCGATCACGTGCGGGTTCCCAAGGCCACCACGGCAGTCATGGATGTCGACGCGGCCAGGGCGAGCTGGGCGTTCGGCCTGCCAAAAGACCACCCGATTCCCGCCGTGCGGGATGTGGCATGGTGTAAGTCCCCGATCGATCGGTTTATCCTGGCGAAGCTGGAGGAGAATGGCCTCAGGCCGGCGCCGCCGGCGGATAAGCGGACGCTGATTCGGCGGGCCAGCTTCGATCTGATCGGCCTGCCGCCGGCTCCGGAGGAAGTGGGCGAGTTTGTCGCCGACGATTCTCCCGACGCGTTTGCGAAGGTCGTGGATCGCCTGCTCACCAGCCCGCATTATGGGGAGCGGTGGGGGCGCCACTGGCTGGACGTCGTCCGCTACGCCGATGCCTTTGATTCGCGCAGCGTGCAGGGCGATCACATCGGCGCCGGCGACATATCCGAGGCGTGGCGGTATCGCGACTGGGTCGTCAAGGCGTTCAACGATGATCTGCCCTACGACCAGTTCATCATCAATCAAATTGCCGGCGATATGTTGCCGGCGCCGCAGGGGCGCCAGATCAATCGCGACGGTTTGATCGCGACGACGATGTACGTGATCGGCAACTGGCCGGTCGGCGACGCTGATAAAGAAAAAATGATGGCCGACATCGTCGACGACCAGATCGACGTGACCGGCCGGGCGTTTCTGGGCGTGACGCTGGCCTGCGCCCGCTGCCACGATCACAAGTTCGATCCGATCAAGCAGAAGGATTACTACTCGTTGGCCGGGATTTTCTTCAGCAGCCACATTCTGCCGTCGCCGGGCGTGAAGACGGCGGGGTCGCCGGTGCTTGAAGTGCCGCTGGCCGCGCCTCAGGTCGTCGAGCCCAGGAAAAAGTATCTAGCGGCGGTTGAGGAAATTCAGAAAAAACTCGCTGCCATCGGTGGCAAGCCGGACAATAAAGCGAAGCGTGCCGAGCTTGGGGCTGCGCTGGCGAAGCTGAAACAGAACGAACCGCCGCCATACGACACCGCCAACGCGATGCTCGAAGGCGGTGTCCCGCAGAGCCAATACGAGGGCGTCCACGACTGGTACGTGCTGGCACGCGGCCAATACGATCGCAAGGGTGACTTGGTGCCGCGCGGATTTCCGCAACTGCTGGCGGGAGACCATCAGGAACCGATCACGCAAGGCAGCGGCCGGCTCGAGCTGGCCCGCTGGATCGCCAACCCGGCAAATCCCATGACGGCCAAGGTGATGGCCAATCGAATCTGGCAACATCACTTCGGCGAGGGGATCGTCCGCACGCCAAACAACTTCGGCAAGCTCGGCGAGCCGCCATCACATCCCGAGCTGCTGGACTGGCTCGCGCTGCGGTTTATAGATTCGGGTTGGTCGATCAAGCGGATGCAGCGAATGATCATGCTGTCGGCGGCGTACCAGCAATCCAGCGAGGGAGATTCCCAGACGATCAATGCCGATCCGGGAAATAAGTGGTTTGGCCGGATGAACCGCCAGCGGCTGGAGGCCGAGCCCCTGCGCGACGCGATGCTGGCGGTTTCCGGGACCCTGGATCCGACTCCGGGCGGCCCGGCGACGCGAAACCTGAGTACCGGCCGCCGGACGCTCTACCTGATGACCATCCGCTCCGATCGCAGCAACTACCGGATGCTGTTCGACGCCGCCGATCCAACCGCGATCGCGGACCATCGCATCGATTCCACCGTCGCCCCGCAGGCGCTTTTCCTGATGAACGATCCGTTCGTGCTGGACAAGGCCGCGGCGCTTGCGAGCCGCGCGCTCGCTCAGCCCCTACCCGACGATAGAGCGAGAATCGATTGGCTCTACCAACTGCTGTTCGCCAGACACGCAGACCCGAATGAGCTTGCTATCGCCCAATCGGCCCTGCAAGAAGCCGGTCCTGGCGCGTGGCAGCAATACTGTCAATTGCTCCTGTGTACCAACGAGTTCGCATATGTGGATTAACCACAGAGACCACAGAGAATACAGAGGTGAATACGGAGATGATGCTTTTGAGGAAATTCCTCTCTGTGCCCTCTGTGGTTAAGTTGTTTTTGTCTTTGAGGTGCAACGATGCCGTGCCATGGTCATGGTGAGAAGCCGGTGAGCCGCAGGCAGGCGCTGAAGCAATTTGCCAACGGCTTTGGCGTGCTCGGCCTTGCCAATCTGCTGGCGCAGGACGTAGTGGCGGATTCGATTAATGCCAGCGCCGCCAATCCGCTTGCCGTCCGCGCGCCGATGTATGCGCCCCGGGCCAAAAGCGTCATCTTTCTGTTCATGGCCGGCGGACCTTCGCACGTCGACCTCTTCGACCCCAAGCCGCGCTTGGTACAAGAGGACGGCAAGCCGCTTCCCTTTCCCATGCCGGCGCTGATGCGCACCAAGACCGGCAACCTTCTCGGATCAAAGTATAAGTTCTCCAAACACGGCCAGAGCGGAACTGAAGTGAGCGAGCTGCTTCCGCACATCGGCTCCTGCGTTGATGACATCTGCGTGATCCGTTCGATGGTCGCCGACAACATCAATCACAACGGCGCCTGCCTCCAGATGAACACCGGCGAGCAGACCCTCAGCCGGCCGAGCCTGGGTTCGTGGCTGCTCTACGGCCTGGGGAGCGAAAACCAGAATCTGCCCGGCTTTGTCGTTCTCAGCCCCGCGCAGCCGGCCCAGGGCGCTCCGCTGTGGAGCTCGAGTTTCCTGCCGGCGGCCTACCAGGGAACGTTGGTTTCGGATTTGAAGAAGCCAATCGCCGATCTCTCCAACGCGAGATTGTCTTCCGCCCAGCAGCGCCGTCAGTTGGACATGCTCAAGCAGTTGAACCGAATGCACCAGGCGTCGCGCGAGGAGGACAGCCGGCTGAGCGCGCGGATCGCGTCGTTCGAGCTGGCGTTCCGCATGCAGGCCGACGCACCCGAAGCGTTCGACGTCTCCGCCGAGACGGCGGCGACGAAACGCCTCTACGGCCTGGACGACAAGACGACGGAGAAATACGGTCGCAACTGCTTGCTGGCCCGGCGCTTGGTCGAACGCGGCGTTCGCTTCGTGCAGCTGTACTCCGGCAGCGGCAGCAAGTG
>DATHPP010000017.1:0-16408 GCA_035483795.1 Tepidisphaeraceae bacterium
GCCGACACCAGCGGCTGGCCGTGCGACATCACGTCGATCACTTCTTTTCCGTCGGCCCAGAGCCGGCCCGAGCGCGTGGCATCTGCCGCCAGTTCAATCGCGCCAGGAAGATCCATCCCCGCGCTCACGCCCAGCTTCACCGCATCACACCACCGCGCCACTGCGTTGGCTTTGAACACCGGGCCGATCAGCGGCGCCTGCCAGAGAACCCGCTCCACGATCGCCGTCGAATAGCCCAATCGCTCCAGTACGCCCCAAAGCAGCGGGCCCAGCACTACCGCCGCCACGATCAGGACCAGGAGTGCCGGCGCCACATGTTTGAGTGCAAGGACCGCCTCAGTTGCGCCTGGGAGACGAAGATTGAAATCGCGGAAGATCGTCTCATACTGCGGCAGCACCACGATTCCCAGGAACGAGACCAGCAGTCCGACGGCAATCAGCACGAACAGCGGATAAGACAGCGTTCGCCACAGCATGGCGCGGAGTCGCTGGATGAGCTCCAGGTGCCTGCCCAGTCCCAGGAGCATGCCGGACAGGTCGCCGCTGCGCACCCCGGCCCGGATGAGCCGCGAGTACAAGGGGGGAAACCGGTCCTGGTATCTCTCAAACGCCTGATCGAGTGGCGTGCCCTTTTCCAGTTCGGTGGCGAGTTGCTCGATCGTCGTTTTGAGCCGCCGTCCACGGATATCGGTCGCGATGAGCCTCAAGCCCTGTTCGAGCGGTAAGCCCGCCTTGGCCAGCTGCGCCAGTTGCTCGTTGAAAGCGATGAAGTCCTCGCCCCGAAGCGTTTTGGCCGGGGAGGGCCGTGGCGCGGTCAGATTCAACTCCAGCACCCGCACCCGCATCGTGCGCAGACGGTTCATCGCCTGCTCGGCGTCGACCGCCTCCATCGTGCCGCTCACGCGCTGTCCGTCGTCCGTCTGCGCCTCATAAGCAAAAACGCGCAGGGCGGAAGGGGGGTCATTGGTCGACGACGCTGTGGTCATAGCTTCATGCGCTTGTTCCATCCCTTGAATGACGGAGACGCCAAAGCCGGCTTTCACCGCTTGTGCTCGCCAAGCACCCGACTCACTTCGACGCCATCGGTAATTCCGCTCACCACCAGTTCCTGCGCCACATCCCGCATGGCCCAATAGCCATTTTGTTTCTCATAGATGCTTCGCAGGGTATCGGCGTCGGCGCGACCGAGGATGGCCGGGTGAAGCGCCTGGACGATCGCGACGAATTCCGCCACCGGCACCCGACCTTGGTAACCGGCCCCGGATTTGCGCCGCAAAAGCCGCTGGGAAACGATCGCATAAAGGGCGCTGGTGATCTGGTAGGGCTCGATTCCCATTTCCAGCAGTCTTGCGATGGCGCCGGCGGCGTCGGAGGCGTGCAGCGTGCAGAGCAGACGATGCCCCGAGAGCGTCGCCTGCACCGCCAGCGATGCCGTCGCGCCGTCGCGGATTTCGCCCAGCATCAGCACCTGCGGATCCTGCCGGAGGATGCTCCGCAGCACCCGCTCGTAGGTCAGCTCGCCGAAGGGCTTCACCTCGATTTGCGTGACGCCGGGGATGTCGCGCTCGACCGGGTCTTCCAGGGTGATAACGCTCAGTCCCGGATTGCTTTCGACGATGTATCGGAGCAGCGAGTAGATGGTCGTGGTCTTTCCCGACCCGGCCGGGCCGGTGAAAATGAGCATTCCCGAATCAGCGACAGCAAAACGTTTCAGTCCCTGGAAAACTCCGATCGGTAGATGCAGCTCTTCCAGCGTGCCTGGCTGAACCAACTCCGCCGGCATGCGCACCGCGGCCCGCAGGCCGTGCGTCGTCGGCATGATTGCCAGGCGCAGGTCCAGTACCTGACCCGCGACGGTCGTGAACCGCGCCCGCCCTTCCTGCGGCACGTCGAGCCGATAGGTGAGAAGGTGCGCCATTACCATCAGCCGGCCCACCATCGCCCGTCCGGTCTCGGCGTCGACTTTGTCGAGGGTCGATAACAGCCCGTCGATTCGATAGCGGATCTCGCAGCCGGCCGCAGTTGGCTCAACATGTATGTCGGAGGCCCGTCGGCGGACCGCCTCAGCGAGCAGGCTATTCACGCGCTGCGGCACTTCGACGGGCTGGGGGGAGGCGGATGTCACCTACCTGCAATTGTAGCTGAATCAGAATCCCAATGTGGTCAGTGTCGAGGAGGAAGATCCGCTATTGTTCCTGCTCGCCGTCGGGACGGTTAGCCTCACGCGCGGCTCGGCCGAACTCCAGGACCCGATCGAACTCAGGCTCGTTCTTCAGCGAGCCGGCGACGCGCGAAAGCCATTCGCCATTGACGGCAAGTTCCGTCCGCTTTTTAAGTTCAGCGACGTCCTTCTCTAATGCAGAAACCCGATCTTCAATAGGCGATGGAGGGAGCATGGCGGTCATCGATCGGCATGGAGCCAAGTAGGAAGCCGAGATAGTTCCGGATGAGGCGCGGGAGCGGAACGTTCATAATCTGTGCTTTTATCGCCTGAGCCTGGATCGGCGGGCCTTGCTCAGTTTGCGGATCTCCGCGAAGACGGTCGGACCATCCACAGTGTCACCGCGTTCAGACTCTTGCCAGCCGACTTCGACGTCCCGGCGCAGCCGCGCCAGCGTTTGCCGTCGTTCCTCGTCCCGCTCCTCGAGCAGTCGCAATCCCTCGCGGACAACTTCGCTGGCGGATTGATAGCGCCCGGAGCTGACCGTTGCCCGCACGAAGCGGTCGAAATGCGGCGTCAGTGCGATGTTGCGTGTCACTTGTTTGGCAGGCATGAGTCGATTTTTACCTCGTCGCCAAAATATGGCAATTCCCGCCAATGCCCACTCCTTCGTTGTCGCACGACCGCAGTAATACAGGGGCAACAAATCGGTCCCAGATTCGCTTTATGCCGTAAGAATCAAACATCGAATCTGCCGTCACGATTGGGACCTTCTCGACAATGGCCTGCGCGACCAGCAACCGGTCGAACGGGTCGCGGTGGTGGAAGGGTAGTCCTGCTTGAACCTCGGCGTAATCGACGGTGATCGGCAAAACCGAGAGCGTCAGATCAGCAATCGCCTTGTTCATCCACCGCCCAAACGGGAGCGACAATGTGAGCTTGTTCAGACTCATCTTGATAGCGATCTCCCAGGTCGTGCCCGCGCTGAGCAGCAATTCGTTGGACGGTTCCTGCAATGTCGCCGCGGCTGACGAGCCAAGCCGGGCGGGCTCGCCGACCGCCTAGATCAGAGCATGCGTATCGAGAAGTACCTTCATTCCATGTATTCCTTCAAGTCGTCCAGCGGCGCGTCAAAATCGGGCGCCATATAGGTAATTGTGCCTTGCAACGTCCCCAGTTGCCGGCCGTTGCGCGGCGCGTCAGCGCGCGCCGGAACGAGCCGGGCCACGGGCTGATCATGTTCGGTGATGAGGATTTCCTCACCCGGCCCAAGGCGATGAATCAGCTCTGATAGCGCCGCTTTGGCTTCTTCGATCGTCACAATCGACATTGGCACTCCTTGATCCCGAAGGCGCGACGGGTTCGATCGGTCATCGGCGAAACGTTGGCAAATGACCGCCGAACAACAGCAGGCCGATTGCAAGAATCACAATCGTTTCACCAATCGAAAGCGGATGAAACGGCCAGCGGATGCCGGCGAGCATTGGTGGATTATACAACAACCCTGAACAACCGGCCCCGGTCGCGCGGCGGTTGTGCCACAAGTCAATTCGCGAGTGACAGCGAATGGCAACACCGGTCAGATGAACTCGGTACAACCTCATATCCGACTTTCCAATTCCGGAGGATGGGTCATGAACACGAAAACCACGCGTCGCCAGTTCACTGGCCGCGCTCTTGCCCTCGCGGCCGCCTCATTTGCCGCCCCCGCACTCTTACGCGGGCAGAACCTCAACAGCAAGTTGAACGTCGCCGTGATCGGGGCCGGCGGGCGCGGCTCGGCGGACACGGACGCGGTCGCCGAGCTGGTGAACATCGTCGCGCTTTGCGACGTCGACGAGCACCGGCTCAACCAGCGCGGCCGCAAGTTTCCCGAGGCCAAGAAGTACACCGATTTCCGCCAGGTCTTCGAGCACCCCGAGGCGTTTGACGCGGTCATCGTCGCGACCTGCGAGCACACGCACGCGATGGCGACCATGCTGGCGCTAAAGAACAAGAAGCACATTTATTGCGAGAAGCCGCTCACCCACGATGTGTGGGAGGCCCGGCGGATTCGCGAGACCGCCGCCAAAACCAACGTCGTCACGCAGATGGGAATCCAGATTCACGCGAACGACAACTATCGGCGGGTGGTCGAGCTGATCCAGGCGGGGGCGATCGGGCCGGTGCACGAGGCGCACGTGTGGGTCTCACGGGCGTGGGGCTTGCAGAGCGAAGAGGCGGCCAAGCGGAACAAGGACATTGTGTACGTCACCGATCGTCCCAAGCCCGAGGAGCCGCCGGATTCGCTGAAGTGGGACCTGTGGCTGGGGCCGGCGCTGTCGCGGCCATTCAGCAGCGTCTATGTTCCCGGACCCAAGTGGTATCGCTGGTGGGACTTTGGCAACGGGACGATGAGCGACCTGGGGAGCCACTGGAACGATCTGCCGTTCTGGGCATTGAAGCTGCACGCGCCGCTGACGGTGGAAGCCAGCGGCCCGCCGCCTCACCCGGACATCGCTCCCGCGTCGATGAGCGCGACCTACGAGTACGGCGCCCGCGGCGACATGCCGCCGGTCAAGCTCGTCTGGCACCAGGGCGAAGACAAGCCGGAGCTCTGGACCCGGGGTGAAATCCCCAAGTGGCCTGACGGCGTGCTGTTCATCGGCGACAAAGGCATGCTCCTCTCCAGCTACGACAAGCACGTCCTGCTTCCCGAAAAGGACTTCGCCGGTTACAAGCCGCCGAAGAAGATGTATCCCCATTCGCCCGGCCACCATCAGGAGTGGCTCAACGCCATCGCCGACGGAAAGCAGACGCTGGCCAACTTCGAGTATGCCGGCTGGCTCACCGAGGCCAATCACCTGGGCAACGTCGCCTTCCGCGTCGGCAGAAAGCTCGAGTGGGATGCCGACGCCATGCGGGCGACCAATGCGCCGGATGCGGATCAGTATCTTCGTCGCGAGAGACGGAAGGGGTGGGAGCTGTAACGTGTTTGGGCACAACGTCCCCAATTCCCGCCAGCGGCGTTCAAGAAACCGCCACACGTTTTCGTTCAGCCGGAACCGCGGGCGTAATGGGAATTCCTAGGACCAGCAGCGTGTTGATGTCGGCGTCGTAGGCGAGCCTGAGGAAGAGGCAGTGCCGTGCGTCTGCCTGGTCTTGGGTGAAATCGCGAATGAACGTTCTGGCGGGAAATGGGACAGACGATTCGCAGAGATGATCGAGCTCGTCGAGTACCGATTCCTGAAGCGTGACGTCGAGCTCGGCGAAGTCGACGCGCGAGTCAGCGGCGAAGGCGATCGCGCAGCTCATCGCGAATAGCCTGCACCGGGACCGTCCGGCCCTGCCGTGCATCTTCGATTCCGCGAGCGATTTTTTCAGGGGTGAGGCCGAGCCGGGCCTGCACGCGACCGAAGGCATCTTCAAGCGCGGCTGCGGAGGAAATCGATCGCCCTCCGGCAATCAGCCGGCGTACCCGCCGCAGAATCTGTTCCGCCTCACCAGCCCATTGCTCGTAAAGCCGGTAAACCGAACTCATGATCTCGGCCGCAGAGGGTGAGCGGAAGTCCGGAAGCCCGAACTCCTGTTCATAATCATCGATTCGCCGTAGGTCCGAGAGCGATGCTTCGACCAGACGCTCGGCAAGCGGAATGGCGTCAGCGTCGGCTTTGCCGGTCGTCTCGGATTGACGGCGCGCGAGTGCATCAAAGAGGGGGATAGCCGTCATTTACAACATGATACATGCAAAACCGTCGAGAGTCTCAGCCATCCGCGCGCTCCGTCCGGGATTCCCCTCTCCGCGTGTCCCTCCATCCCGGCTGCGGCAGATCGCGGCGGTCCGCGGACAGGCGCCGGAGGCAAAGGCGCGTCTTCTCGATCCTCGCATACCCGACGTGGCTGTTTTCCGGATGCGATCTTCAATTAGCGAAAGCAGCATCGCCTGGCCGAATCTGGTCAAGCGGGCTGGCGTTCGGATTCCTGTTCGTCCCGCTGACCACCACGACGATGGGCACGCTGCAAAACGAGCAGTTCCGCAACGCGACAGGGATCTGATGCGGAACATCGGAGGCAGCGTGGGGATCGCGGCGTCGACCAGCACCGTCCAGAGCGGGGCGCAGCGGCGCGAGAGGCTGTTTGCCCCGCACCTGACGCTGGCCTCCACAGCGCTTCATCATTGTCTGGAGACGGCGACGAACCTCTTGGCCCCGCACGTCGGATCGGCCAACGCCGTCCGGCCCGCTTACGCGCTGATTGACCAGCTCACGATCCAGCGGGCACAATTGCTGTCGTACGTGAGAGATTTCCAGGTGCTCAGCTTTCTGGCGCTGCTTCTGCATTCCCGGATTGCTGCTGTTCCGACCCGTTCGAGCCCGGCACGGGGCGGTGGTGGCGGATTGAGAGCCGGACTCCTCTTACTGCGACGTTGCACGGGGAATGCCCATGGCTACCGAGCTTGAAGCAAAAATGAAGGTTGACGATCTAGATGCGGTCCGACGCCGGCTGGCCGAGTGCGGCGCCAAACGAACCGGCTCGGCGCTGGAAACCAATATGTTCTTCGATACTCCCGAGCGCACCCTGGTATCGGCGGACAAGGGCCTTCGCCTGCGCCGCAAGCGCGACGACCAGACCGGCAAGGAGAAGTTCATCATCACGGTCAAAGGCCCGCAACAGCAGGGAGACCTCAAGAACCGTGAGGAGGCGGAGGCTGGCGTTCAAGACGGCGACGATGCCACCGCGGTCCTGGCCGCCTTGGGGTATTACCCGACGCTCTCATTTCAGAAAAAACGCGAGAGCTGGGAACTGGACGGCTGCAAAATCGAGCTCGACGAAATTCCCATCCTCGGCCGCTTCGTCGAGATCGAGGGCCCCGACGATCGAACCGTGATACGGGTGCGGGAAAAACTTCAATTGTCAGATCGCCCCCTGATCAAAACCGGGTACATCACCATGCTGGCCCGGCATCTCAAGGAAACCCATGACGACCGCCGCGAGGTGACGTTCTGAGCAATCAAGAACCAAGCGCAGGACGACGTCCGGTACAGACTACCTCTGTTTTGCGCGGCCGGGACCATGATGGTCAATGCGCGCCTTCTCCACAAGCAGAACGATCCGCGGTTCGTCGACCGTGCCCGCCGCCTCTCGCACCGGACCCATGATCTCGGCAAAGCTCGACCCTTCCGCTTGGCGCTGAAGTGCCAGGCCATCCTCGATAAGCCGTTTGGCATAGTCTTCGGGCGGCACACCCATGCGTTTTGCTTGGGCGATAAGCTGTGCCAGGCTTTGTCTGGTGAGCGGGGGAAGCCGGAGAGTTGCGTGCGATGACGATGGCATATTTTGATTTTATCACTTCAGCTCACGCCAGGCGATGCAACTGGAAATCGTCGCATGGCTGCCTTCCATCAACGCGGACAGTGGGCACTATCGTGGGTGGGACGCGTTGAGCCGGAGCGCGGCGGACCCGCAAACCAAACAAGAAAAAACTTGCAGTTTCTAGCGAATGGCGGGCTTGGCCAATTCATTGCCTGATAAAGCGCGGACGAACGTGATGAGCAGACCCTTGACCATGATTTCCCTTTCACTCGAGAAGGGCCAACACTCACGAGCCGAAATCGCGTCTTTGTGCCAAGCGTCTTTGCGAGTTCTGCGGCTACGATCTGCCGAGCAACTCGGGCCGCACATGCCCTGAGTGCCCGAGAGCTGTTAAATAAACAAGAAATGCCACGACACTACCGCATCGTTGCACGCCGTGCCCGATTCAGCGGGAAGTCCGGTACCCGATGCCTTGGGCGCGGTCGACGATAGAAGCGGAACGGGGAGCAGTTCCGGAACATGAGAGCGCTTCTTCTCATTCGCGCCAGGAAGCAACGGAAGATTAATGCTTGTCAAACAATCTTCACCTGCTAATTTTTCATGTGAGCAACGCTGGCCGGCCGTTCAAAAAACAGGGCTAGACTTTACGCGGAATTGGAGAAGCGGACTTGCGGTGATCCGAGCGTCCGATGGCACGCGGTGGTGGGGGCCTTTCGTCAACGCCTCTCGCCGTGCGGGATGGTCCGTTTCGTCGCGGTCTGCCCACGCCGGCGACCGGATGCTCTTGTTTTGTGGGAGTCACCCGATGGGGTCCGCGTTGGCGGAGGAACTTGATGTCGGCCGGTAACGTCGTGATTTCGGTCCGCGATCTGGGCAAGTCGTACCAGATCGTCCACAACGCCAACCGGCACGTGACGCTGGCCGAAGCGATGCTCGACCGCCTGCGCCATCCCCTACGGCGGCAAAAAGTCGAGAGATTCCAGGCCCTGACCGACGTCTCGTTTGACATCAACCAGGGCGACGTGGTGGGCATCATCGGCCGCAACGGCGCCGGCAAGAGCACGCTGCTGAAGATCCTCAGCCGGATCACGGATCCGACCAGCGGCGCGATCGACCTGCACGGCCGGGTCGGCAGCTTGCTGGAAGTCGGCACCGGCTTCCACCCCGAGCTGACCGGTCACGAAAACATCTACCTCAATGGTCACATCCTGGGGATGCGCAAGAAGGAGATCGACAGCCAGTTCGACGCCATCGTCGATTTCGCCGGAGTCGAGAAGTTCCTCGATACACCGGTGAAGCGCTATTCCTCGGGCATGTACGTGCGGCTGGCGTTTGCCGTCGCGGCGCATCTCAGCTCGGAGATTCTGGTGGTGGACGAGGTGCTGGCGGTGGGGGACACCGAGTTTCAGAAAAAGTGCCTGGGGAAGATGAAGGACGTCGCCACGGGCGGCCGTACCGTGCTGCTGGTCAGCCACAACCTGGCCTCCGTGACCAATCTGTGCAATCACACGCTGGTGCTGGACCGCGGAAAGCTGCTTTTCGACGGCGCTACCGACGAGGCGGTGGCCTTCTACGCTTCGAGCATGGCCGGCGGCCAGAGTCGCGTGGACCTCTCTACGTTCCGCCCGTCCTGGGCCCGGCCGGTCATGAGCGCCGCGCGCCTGACCGACGCGCATGGCAATCCCTGCGCCAGCTTTCCGATGGGCGCCGACATTCGCGTCGAGGTGGACTTTGCCGCGCCGCCCGAATCCCCGCTCCGCTCGCCCGTCCTGGGGGTGGTGCTGAATCATTCGACCAACGGCATTCTCGGCGGCGTGAACAGCCGGATGACCGCTTCGGAGGTCGAATCGGGCCGCTATCGTGGCGGGACCCTTGGCTGTCTGATGAAGCGGCCGCCGCTGCTGCAAGGGAACTACACGATCGACCTGTGGCTGGGCGATGGACCCAGTGATGTCGACTGTCTGTTGGGGTACCTCCAACTCGAAGTGCAGGCCACCGACATCTACCGGACCGGTCGCACGCCGTTTCATCATCTGGGGTCGATCTTTCTGGAACCGGAATTCACGTTTGTGTCCGGGGGCTCGGATAACGGGCGACACGCTTCCCTCGGGCGGCCGAGCCGTTGAGCGGCAGTTCTCGCGTCGCTGACGCCGAACCGCCGCTCCACGTTCGTAAGCCAGCGTTTCCTGGCGAACGCTTCCCTATGGCTCGGCGCAACCCTTGCCGACGTGGAAACTGGACAGGGCAGAACCGTGCGGGCTCAGTGACATTTCGCGAAGGTTCATGTTATGGTTGTGCCAGCGGCAGGGGCCCGCATTATTCGCGGCAACTGAGGGTGTCGGGTATTCTGCGATGCGTGACGTATTCCTCTCCGAAAAAGAAAAAGAGACTGGGGGCCCGGTGACGGGTCGCACCTCCCGTCCTGAGGGCGAAGCAGCGCTGGTGGCAGGTGGCGCGGGGCAGCCGACGCCGCTGCTCAAAATCCGGCCTGCCACCAGTTGGGCGGCGATCAATTTCCGGGAATTGTGGCAGTTTCGCGATCTGGCGATGACGCTGGCCGGCCGCGACTTAAAGCTGCGCTACAAGCAGACGGCGCTGGGCGTCGTGTGGGTGCTGCTGCAGCCGCTGCTGGCGGCGGGGGTGTTCACTTTCGTGTTTGGCAAAGTCGCCAAGATGCCGTCGGATGGAATGCCGTATTTCTTGTTCTCGTACGCCGGCCTGCTGGGGTGGAACCTGTTTTTCAACACGGTGACTAAATCGTCGGGGTGCCTGGTGGGCAATGCCCATCTCATCTCCAAGGTCTTTTTCCCGCGACTGGTGCTGCCCCTCTCCACGGTTCCGAGCACGCTGGTCGACTTCGCGGTGGCCGCGGGAATGATGGCGGTGTTGATGGTGATCTATCATGTGGCACCGGGGCCGGGGCTGCTATTGCTGCCCGTGTGGATCGTGCTGCTTTTGCTGTTTTCGCTGGGAATTGGGCTGGTGACGGCGGGGCTGGCGGTCAGCTACCGCGACGTGACGTACATCCTGCCGGTCCTAATGCAGCTGGTGATGTACGCCAGCCCGATTGCCTATGCCGCGACCGCGGTGCCGGAACGGCTGCGAAAGTGGTACGACCTCAATCCGCTCGCTCCCCTGCTGGAGGCATTCCGCTGGTCACTGCTTCGCCGGGGCGAGCTTTCGGCGCGGTATCTGTCGCTGGCGACGATTGTTTCGGTTCTCCTTTTTGTCGTGGGGCTGTATTCCTTCAAGCGCATGGAGCGCAAATTCGCGGACGTGATCTAACTATCGTTGTTGATCCTCAATGAGGGTAGTAGGTCAGCTTGAAATTTCCGGACTTTCGGCTGGCTTCGCCTGAGCGATTCCTTGGTTGAGGAAATCCACGAGACCAATGCCAGAACGTTTCGCCCAGCGTCGGTCCCACGCGGCCAACTCTGAACGCAGAAAAGAATGCGACGTATCGGACCACTGAGCTAAATTTTAGACTAAATGGTACGGGATGCTGTGTATCCCCTGCACGGCGTTTGTCATCTGACTGGCAGGTCAGCCTGATAACACAGTGGCGGGGCGACCCGAAGCTGGCTGCCGTCACAGAGATCATCCGCGCCGCGCAGGCAGGCGACGCGACCCTCGCGACCGCCGATCAGCGGGTGCGGTGATTCCGCGACCTCACTCTGGGCCGGGCGGCGGCAGCTCGTAAGGTTCCGAAGAATCGCATTTGCCAGACGGCTGTCCGACATACTCCCCCCATTGCAGCCCGATCACGAATGTACCACAGCCCGGAGCTGACCAGCTCGGCCCAGGCGCGGTGTCCTTCGCGGCACTCTCGGCAAGAGCGGCTTGCAGGGAATCCGAAAACGGCCTGTCGCCGCGAAGGGCGCTCAGCCCTGTTTCGACTACGTCTCCGCTGTCCGTGGTTTCCTCGGAGATAGCCGTTGCATCGACGCTCTGCTTAGCGTCAATCGGCTGTAATTGCGAAAGATCCATCGGGCGGTTGCATAGAATGCCCTCGCCCGCCCAAACTTCTGGATCTACCGGAGTTCTGCCTCGCGCACTGGCGTCACCGGCAGACGAGTTTTTCTCAATAGATGCGCCATTATCGCGCGCACCCCGCCTGTAACAGAACTCGACTTGCCCGATCTCGATGATATCCCCCTCGGCCAGAGCTTCCTGCTTTGCCGCAGTGCCGTTCACTCGTGTTCCGGTTCGTGAATACAGATCGCGGATGTAGTGCCGGCCTTCCAGCAAGAAGATGAGCGCGTGCGCCCGCGACACCCGGGTATCATCGACCCGCAGGTCGCAGGATTCGGTTCGTCCGATCAGGAGCGTACGTCCCTCGATCGCGGTCTGGTCCGCGCCCGCAATCAGCCACGCCATGGGGATGAATTCGTCTTGGGTTTCGACCTCGCAAAGGCCGCGAACCCGGAACGCAAATGGCCCAAACCCAAGCTGGTCGCCGTTGTGCAGCTCGACCTCCAGAACGGGTTGTCCGTTTACCTGGACGTTACCCTGCCGCGACAGATCTCGAACGTATACGCCGCCCTTGTTCCGGATGACTGCCGCGTGGCAACGGCTGACGGCATCAGAGCGCAGCCGCAGTCGTGCGTGCGGACCTCTGCCGACCACCGTCAGCTGGCGGTTGACCGACACCACCACCCCTGCTGCCGGGACTTCGGCGACCAGTGTCGGCGAAGCAGCTTCTTCGGTTGATGACGCGCTGGAACCCATTCCACGGTTTCCGATGCCTGAGATTTGGCCGGCGCCACGCGCACTGCAATGGAAACATTCCGCCCCTCCAGATGCGTTAGGAAAGCACAAGTGGCGACGCTCAGGAACGAGCTTTTATAGCAAGATTGTCGCGACGACGTTACAGGCCACTGCGAATCGCCTTCCTTACTGGGTGCCTCAAGAGAAAATCGGCGCACGAAAACCACGGAACGCCTCAATCCGCGCACCTGCGTAACCTACCCAACTCTACCCAAAACCATATAGGACGGCAATCAAATTTACTTAACCACAAGTGAATAATTATCATCGACGCGCGTATGTATGGATCGACGGACGGATATTTTTTTGGGAGAGGAAATGGAAGATGTTGTCGGCGGGAAGGCAAAGGGGAAAGTTCGCGCTCATCACTCGGCTCGCAGAACCCTGTTCTTCAAGGCGATTAAGCCGGTAGTAGAATGGCTTGAGGATCGTCGCCTGCTCAGCGTCGTTCCGGCCGGTTCACTGGATACCTCGTTCAATTCCACCGGGAAGGTGACCACGGATTTCAATCCGCTGACGCACCCGCGCGACCAGGCCAATGCGGTTGTCGCGCTTTCCAACGGAGATATCGTCGCCGTCGGGACCTCCGGCGGGGAATTCGCCGTCGCCTTGTACGGGACAAGCGGCGGGGTTTTGAGCACCGTCACCACGCCTATTGGTGCCGGCTCCTCGGAAGCGACGGGTGTTGTCGCAGATGGCAGCGACGCCTTGGGAGATCCCCTGATCCTGGTCGGCGGATATGCCAACAACGCAGCTACCGGCAATGATTTTGCGGTCGCCCGCTACAAGATCGTAGGCAGCGGCTCCGGGCAGACCGTAGCGCTGGACACGAGTTTTGGAGGGGCGGGCACGCCGGGCTATTCAACCACGGATCTGGCCGGCGGCCAGAGCGACATCGCCAACGCGATCGCGCTAGACGGCGCAGATGTCGTGCTGGCAGGCGAAACCGGTTCCGGTCCGACGGAACATCTGGCCGTAGCCGCATACAACGCGAACACGGGGCTCCTTGACCCGAGCTTCGCATCCCAGGGCGTCTACATCGCCACCGCCACCGCTGTGGGTAACGGGCTCGCCATTGATCCCTCCGGCAATATCGCCGTCGTCGGTCAGAACCTTCACACCCTCCATTCGGAACTGACGGTCCTGAACAGCACGGGAACTACGGCCCAGACTTACCCGTTCAGTTTCGGCACCACGGACACGCTCACTTCGATCGTTTCTGCTAACGGTGAATACTTCGTTGCTGGAAACGCCGACGGCCAGATCGTCCTTGCCAAGTTGACCGCCACCGGCACGCTCGACAGCACGTTTGGCTCCGGCGGCGCGACCAAGACCCCGATCGGCGGCAGCACATTCTCACAGGCCAACGCGCTGGCGCTTCAGAGCAACGGCAAGATCGTCCTTGCCGGCTATCAAACCGGCATTTCCAGCGCGAGCGACACCTTCGTGGTCGCACGATACAGCGCTAACGGCTCCATCGACAGCGGCGCATTCGGTGCGCCCAACGGCTACGTCACAACCGATTTCGGGGGAACGGCGGACGTCGCAAGCGGTCTGGCGATTCAGGGCGACGGCCAGATCGTTGCCGCAGGGTACACCAACAACGGCGCCATCGGAAGCTTCGACTTCGCCCTGGCCCGCTACGTGTACAACAATGCTCCGACCGCCACCGCCAGCCCCGCAGCGCTGAATTCCATCCTTCAGGGCGACACGACCAGCCCCGGGACGGACGTTCACACGCTCGTCGATCGCCTGGGGATTTCCGATCCCGACGGCGACATGCTCGGCATCGCCATCACCGGCGCGGACGAAGCCAACGGAACCTGGCAATACTCCAGTAATTCTGGCACGACCTGGAACAATGTGCCGTCCGTGAGCGACGCCAGCGCTCTGACCCTGGCCGACTCCGGCACCAACTTCCTGCGCTTCGTCCCTTCCGGCGCCTTCTCCGGCACGGCCTCGCTCAGCCTGCGCGCCTGGGACCTGAGCAAAGGCTCCAACGGCACCTTGTCAAGCGTGACCGCCAACGCCGCCGCGAACTATAACTCATTTAGTATCGACACCTACACCGCCACGATCGCGGTGGTCCAAAAGGCCAGCACGGTCTACGTGAACGCCGGCTGGGTCGGGACGGCCGACGGCGCTTCGGTTACCGATAACTTTGGCACCCACACGTTTGGGATCGACGCCTTTGCCACGATCCAGGCCGGCGTGAACGGTGTTGCGCCTTCCGGAATCGTGCATGTCGACGCCGGCCTCTATAGCGAAAACGTCACCATTCCCGAGCCGCTGTCCATCATTGGGCCCAACCCCAACTTCATTCCGACCTCTGGCAGCTCCACGCCGGCCAATCCACAGGCGATCGTCGAGCCCGGCTCCGGCTCGGACCCCGATGCGAGCAGTATTTTCCTGGTCCAGGCCAACAACGTCACGATCCAGGGCTTGACGATTCAAGGTTCGATGGCAAACGTGGGCACTCCTGTCGCCCACCCAGCCCTGGCCCCGTCTGGTGGCTTCGCGCTCTCCACCGGTACCGTCGTCTATGCCGCCGCCGGCGTCAGCAATGCCGGCGACGTCATGAACGCTGTCAACAATGGCGACCGCAGCTCGGTCACCGACGTCACCGGCCTCAACGTCGACAACAACCTCGTCAAGGATTTCAAGTGGGCTGGCGTGTACGGCGATACGCAGAATCAGACGACCAGTAACGACACCCCGTCGGACGGCAATCTGATCACCCAGAACCTTCTGTTGAACATCCCGCAGCCGGCTACGCCTCTCAGCCCGCCGTCCAACGACCCAGCCTACGCCGGCGAAGGCGTGCTCATTTACGACAATTTTTACGCAGACGTCACCAACAACGTGATGAGCGACGTCGGCACCGGAATCCAGACGGGAAACAATTACCAGATACACAGTGCAGGCTTCACGGACAACATCACCGGCAACCAGATCAACGCCTTTTTCCGCGCGATTTACTACAACCTCAGCTACCTCGACACCGCCGGCGGCTTCAACATCAGCAACAACACCCTCACCTTCGATACCGACCAGCCCGCCTTTGGCCTGGGCGGCTATAACGTCGGGCTGCTGATCCAGTCCATCCAGAACCTCACCACGGAAACCATCTCGGGCAACAACGCCTCCGGGTTCCTCTACGGCGTTGAGATCTGGAACGTTACCCCCACCTCCCCGCTCACAGTTCAGGGTGGCACGCTCTCCGACAACACGTACGGCGTCTGGGCCACGAACAACGACACGAGGTTTGGTTCGGCGTCGCCCAACTCCAGCGCGAGCGTCAGCGGCGTGACGATCCAGAATTCCACCGCGGCCGGCATCTTCGTCCAGGACGCCGTGAGCTCCTCTGTCGAGCCGGTGAGCTTAACCATTACGGGGAACACGTCAGTCACCGGCAGCCCGACGGGAATTCTCGTCTCTGGCCCGCACGCCAGCGCCACCGTTCAAGGCAATACGGCCTCGATCGACAACAACACGATCGGCGTCGATGTTGAAGGGGGTACCGCCGCGATTGACAACAATCACTTCAACGGCAACGGCACCGACCTGAAGATCGGCGCCTCCGGCGCGGTCAGCTCGCTCAGCGGCAACGCCTTCACCGGCGCCCAGTTCATCGATAACCTCTCGCCGGGAAATCTGGACGCCACCACCGACACCTTCAATGTCGGTCCATCGAACGCTCAGGTCGGCGGCAGTTCGTTGACATTGGCCCAGGCATTTGCCGTCGAAGACCGGATCACCGATGCGATCGACCAGAGCGGGCTGGGTTTCGTGCGCATCCAGACCGGGAACGTGTTCGTAACACCCGCGAGTTTCGTTGCTCCGGTTGTCGACGATACCGGCGCGGTCCAGCGTGCGGTCAACGCCGCATCCGCGGGAGACACCGTTCACGTCGAGACGGGGCTGTATCCGGGGCAGGTTCAGATCACCAAGAACCTGACGCTCACCGGACAGGGCGGCGGAACGATCCTTCAGGCCACCGCGAGTCTTTCGTCGCCCTTTGCCACCAGTTCGGGCGCGAAATACCCGATCGTGTATGCCAACGGTGGATCGGTCTCGGTAACGAGCCTGACGATCGACGGCGACAGCCAGGGAAACCCATACGGAGACGGCTTCGTCGGAATCGCGTTCTACAACGCCGACGGCACGGCCGACCATCTCACGATCGAA
>DATHPP010000018.1:0-3156 GCA_035483795.1 Tepidisphaeraceae bacterium
CCAGGCGGCGCCGGTGACGCGAACCGCGCGATCGCCCCGCCGGGTGACGCGGCCCACCAGCGACTTCACGTTCAGCGGGCCGACGGAGCTCTCGGTCCATTCGATCTGCCCGCCGGCGTTTCGGCGGCCGCGGATCGTCACGTAATCGCGGGCGGTGAAGCGGTTCATCAGCGGGCGGTCACGAACTTCGATCCGCGTCAGCCACTTCACCCACGCGATCCCGTACCAGCCGGGCACGATCAGACGCAGGGGAAAACCGTGATTGGCGGTGAGCGGCAGATCGTTCATCGCCCAGGCCAGGAGCACGCCTTCGATAGTCGCTTGCTGGATCGTGAGCGTGCGGGCGAAGTTCTGCGCATATTCCTTGTTGCGGATTTTTTCCTTTCCCTGGTCGGCGCCCCAGAAGGCAATCTGGGTCGCGCCGGACTTGAGGCCGCACTCTTTCAGCAGTGGCGCAAGCGCGGTCCCGGTCCAGGTCGCGTTGCCGATCGCCCCCATGAACCCGGCGCCGGCCCCGTTGCCCGAGCATTCGAGTGTCGCGGTTGTCGTGCGGGCCGGACGCTGCTTGAGCTGATCGAGCGTCAGTTTGATCGGATTCTCGACGAGCCCATCGACCTCCAACCGCCAATTCGCGGCGTTCACCTGTTGCTGCCCGTAATGGCTGACGGCAAAGAATTCTTGATCCGGCGTGATCCAGTCGCGCAGGTCCTGCCATTTCACCGCCGGCTTACTGGGATCGATCGGCTGGGGATCGAGAAACGGAATCACCTGTCCGTCATCGGACGAATCCGCGGCGAGCAGCCCCGGCGCGAACCGCGCCATTGCGATCGCCCCGGCCCCTGAAATTCCAGATTGGATCAATCGTCGACGGGAGAGCGAGGTTGGCTGCATGGAGCAACAACTTATCGCAACCGCGCGCCAAGTTCCACGGACGACCGCCTGGTGGGACAGACGTATCGCACCCCGAATGGATGCCTCTTGATTCCATTGATTCTCTGAGTGAGAACGGAGCCGTGAACCAAACCGATACAACCGGCCCAATGCGTGCGGCATCGCGGCGGGCGTTTTTGGCGGGGGCGGCGGGGGCATTCGCGGCGGCCGCGTGCGACGCGCGGGCCGCGGCGGCAGGCCGGGCCACGCAGGCCGCGCCCTTCTATGCGAACCTCATCCACGTCAGCTACAACATGTGGGCGGACCGCAAGCCGGAGGGGTGGGGGATGTTGCCGAAGGACCAGCTCTCGAACGTGACGTATGCGCCGTATTTGCGGTGCGAGGACACGGCGTGGAACGAGCTGCTCAAGGCCAGCGCCGAGGCCGGGATCAATCTCATCCTGATGGACCTGGGCGATGCCATTCAATACGAGAGCCATCCCGAGATCGCGGTGAAGAACGCCTGGTCGCGCGACCGGCTGCGGGACGAGCTTTCCAGGATGCGAAAGCTGGGTCTGGAGCCGATTCCAAAGCTGAACTTCTCGGCGGCCCACGACACCTGGCTCGGCCCGTACAAGCGAATGGTCTCGACGCCGACGTACTACCAGGTGTGCCGCGATTTGATCCGGGAAGTCATCGCGCTGTACGACGCGCCGCGGTTCTTTCACCTGGGCTACGACGAGGAAACCGCCGCCAATCAGGCCGGCGACGACCTGGTCGTCGTGCGGCAGCACGAGCTGTGGTGGCACGACTTCAACTTCTTCGTCGACGCGGTGAGGTCCGGCGGTTCGCGCCCGTGGATCTGGTCCGACTACGCCTGGAAGCACGGCCCGGACTTCTACACGCGCTGCCCCAAGTCGGTTTTGCAGAGCAACTGGTATTACGGCACGACGTTCCGTCATGACGAGCGCGGGGCCGAGACGTACATCGAGCTGGAGAAGGCGGGCTTCGAGCAGGCGCCGACCTGCTCGAACTGGGAGCACGTGGAGAACATCGGCAAGACGTTCGATTTCGCCGCCGACCACATCGATCCGTCGCGCCTGAAGGGGTTCGTGCTGGCGTCCTGGAAGCCGACGCTGGCGAAGTTTCAAGATTACCACCTGGAGGGGATCCGCGCGTTCGGAGAAGCGATCAAGGGGCGGAAGCGCTGAAGCGGATCGGGACGGGCCTTATGTGTCGGCCTTGCGGGTGGACCATAGGCGCTGCAAGGGCGGGATGACCATGCCGGGGACGTTGGGGAGCTGGAAATCGGGCCAGGGGACGGGCGGGCCGCCGGGGCGGAGGGAGCGGGCGATGGCGGCGGTCATCTTGCCGACGGCGACCGCCTGCGTCACCAGCGACGGCCGGCGCCCCTGGCCGTTGGGCCGGAAGAGCAAGACGCTCACGTCGTCCTTGCTCAGATTGCCCGGGTTTTTGGCTTCGACCGCGGCCAAAAGCGCCCTCACGAATTCGCGCGGCTCGGCAATCGGTACCGAGCGGACGATCTCCATCAGCCCCTCGTGACCCAGCAATTCGCCATCGGGGCCGCGCGATTCGACCAGCGAATCGGTGTAACAGAGCACCAGGTCGCCGGTCTTGAGCTGCACGTCGAAGGTCTGATAGTCGGCCAGATCGAGAATGCCCAGGGGCAGGTTGACCGGCTCTTCTGGACGGGCTTGCGTTTCTTTGGCTTCGAGAAAACTCCACTGCTTCGTCGCGGCGCGGTAGTAGATGGGGATCGGATGTCCGGCGTTGCAGATCGTCAGCCGGGCCGTGGGGGCGAAGAACGTGCTGACGACGGCGGTCGCGAAGTTGCCGGCCTTGGCCATGATGGCGAATTGCTGGTTCATCAGGCGGATGAACTGGCTGTGGTCGATCTGGTTGACGAACCGCCGCATCAGCTCGCGGAGGTCGACGGCGATGGCGCGGACGGCTTCGCCGTGCCCGCTGACATCGGCCAGCAGGAGGCGGGCGATTCGTCCGGTGGCGCAGGAGGAGAGGTAGTAGACGTCCCCGCCCCCCTCCGATGCGCCGTACGGCTTGCTGTACACCCACGCGTCCAGCCCCGCGACGACGACGGAGTCGTCCACGATCTGGTTGCCGCCCCACACTTCCATGCATTGCATGTGCTCAGGATGAGAGGCCATCGCCGCGGCTCCGGGTGAGGAATGGCGGATTCTAGGCGCGACGAAGCTTGGGGACGACGAAAAAGCAAGCATGGGGAGGGCGAGGCGGGCGAGGCTCCCG
>DATHPP010000019.1:0-5240 GCA_035483795.1 Tepidisphaeraceae bacterium
CAGCACGATTGCGCTCACCAGCGGGCCCAGCTCGCGGAAGACGGCAATCGAGATGATGTTGGCCGTCACTTCGACGGCGCCGTACGTTCGCAGGATAGGGGCCATCTGGAGCGCGAGGATGGCGCCGATGCAGAAAAGAACAAGTGTGACGATCGGAATGCTGCGGACCCCGACGCGGACCATCTGCGCCCAGAGGTTCTGCCACGCCAGGCGCCGGCCACGTTTATTAAACAGCCCGCGCGGCAGGGCGAGCAACGTGTCCAGGAGCAGAATGCCCAGGCCGCCGAGGAACTCCAGAAACCCCAGCAGACGACCACCGAGGCTGGCTACAGGGCGGAGAAGGAAAGTGGCCTGGGCCATAAACGGGAACCCGTTAAACTCGAAATCTCGTCATTGCCCCAGCGCCTCTTGTGAATTGGCGAAAATCCCAAAAATCGAAGCCAGCCGCGCGATTTCAACCAGGCCTTTGACGCGAGGCTGGAGGGAGACGAGAGAGACTTTGCCGCCTTCCTTGAGAACTCGCTTGAGGGCTTCGACGAAAACGGCCAGGGTGCTGCTGTCGATGTAGGGAACCTGGCCCAGATCCAGGACGAGGCGTCGCGGCCGGCAGCGGTCGAGATAGCCGAAAATTTCGACCCGCAGCTCAGGGCTGTTGTGAAGGTCGATCTCCCCGCAAATGGACAGGACCAGGGCATCGCCGTCCGTTTGCGCGGTGGGGATCAATTGACTGGCGGTTGAAAGGTTTTCCATATCACGCACCGGCCGGGAGGTGTCTTTCCAGGGTCAGCAACATTCCGTCGGGCTGCTGGGAAAAGGTGACACTGTCCATCCATTCCCTCAGGCAAACGAGCCCGACGCCGCCTGGCTTGAGCGGGTCGCGCGGGCGGCAAGCGATCGGCGGCAGGCGCCCGATACCCCAATCGCGGATCCCGATCCGCAGCACGCCATCGCTGAATTCTATGCTCAGTTCGACCGGTCGGTCTTGTGCGCCCCCATAAGCATGACGGGTGATGTTGGCCAGGGCCTCGTTGACGACCAGGCCGATCTCCCCACTGGCTTTTTCGTCAAACCCGCACGCGGCGCAAAACGCTTCCAACTGGTGCCGCACCGGCGCCAGATGAGCGGGGTCGCTGGTAATACGCAGTTGAAGTTGGGTCGGTGTTGTCATTGGATGATCACCGGGCGGGCGTGTCCGCGAGCCGGCTTTCCGGCGTCCCATGTATCCACTTCTGCCATCGCTGGATCGCCAGTTTACGCTGCTCGGGGTCGTCGTAGTAATGGAAATCCATTGTCTGGCCCGTGATTTCCTTCAGGGCGACGATGGCGTAGAAGCGGATGGCGGCGTCGTCGCTGCCGAGCCGCTCGACCAGCGCCGGGACCGCCGAGCGGTCCTTTTGCCGCGCCGCCTCCTGGATCGCAGGAATACTAGCCTGCGGATCGACCGCAAGAATCGATTGTGATTCGCGCGGAATGCACCCCCCCGCAGCCGCGAGGCACGTCAAGAGTACACCCCGACGCCATTGCCCTCTCAGCCACAATGCATTGCCTGCCATTTCATGGGTCTGGTCCGGGAGAAGTATCGTCGCCTCTTGAGCCGTTTCTGTAAACGAAGCCGCCGGCGGCAAAACAGATACTTGCACGCCGGCGGCTACCACACAATGTCCAATCATGCCCAATAAAAAGGCCGATAAAGTGCGCTTACGAGCCCCAAGCCTCCTTCTCCGCGTCGCGCGCCTGCTTCTGGTGGTCCTGGAACATCGGGAGGTTCTTCTGGGCATATTCGCGGATATCCACGTTGAGGGCGTGATCGCGCTCGCGCTCCAGCTGCGGAATTTCAGTGGAATAATGTTGCATCACAGCCTTGGTGTAACCGCGGTCAAACAGCGTGGTATTCTGCGATGCGAGCTGGTCATAGACGGCTCGTTGCTGGGCGGTCAGGCGCGCTGGCTGCTTGATGTCGGCGCCATGGTCGGCGGCAACTCGCTCGATGTCGCGCAGATCGGTCCGCCGTTCCTTGACAATGTCCTCGCCCAATTGCTTTACGCGCTGCGATCCGCCGTGCTGGGCGGCATACTCGCCTAATCGCCACATGAACACGTCGTCCTGGGCCCGCTGGCGCAGGAACGCCTGTTCCTGCGAATCGAGCGGCGCATGCTTCACATCCTGGGCCCAAACCGCGCCGCCCAGTCCCAGCAAAAGGGCCAGCGCGCCTAACGTCACTGCTTTCTTCATAACCAACTCCTTGCACAAACACTCATGCACTCATGACTGCCCACAGTCGACGACCGTGGGCCAGGCAAAACTTGCATTCTTGCCCAGCAAGTGCAGTGCCATCGAGGCAGATTCGTGGACTGAATTCACGCCCCTGATCACCGGACCGATCAGTTCCTTACTTGACACTATTCCTGAGCACTTCTAAGTTTAAACGTCGCCCCGAGGAGTTGCGGATGTCCGTCCAAATGGAGTTGCACAAGATCATCATTTCTGAGATGCAGCCCGAGCAGATCATCATGCTCAAGGAAGTGGACGGCGAGCGGAAATTTCCCATCGTGATCGGCAACCCCGAGGCTTATGCGATCGACCGACGGCTCAAGGGGCACGTCAGTCCACGGCCGCTCACACACGACCTGCTGGCCAACGTGATCGAACAGTTGGGTGGGACCATCGATCGAATCGAGATCAACAATCTCCAGGACCACACGTTCTTTGCCCGCATCCACATTCGCCGCAACGGCGACCTCTTCAAAATCGACAGCCGCCCCAGCGATGCCATTGCCCTGGGCGTTGCCACCATGGTGCCGATCTACGTCGCGGAACACGTGTTGGACGAAGTCTGCTGACTGACAAAGCCTGATGATTTTCCCAAACCAACCTCCGCGCCCCCGTCGGATTACTCGCGCGCTGATCGCCGAACGTCTCGAGCGGCGCCGGCTGCTTTCCAGCTATTTCGTCTCGACGAGCGGCGCCGATGCGAACCCCGGCACACTGGCTGCGCCTTTTGCCACAATTCAGCACGCGGCCACGATTGCCCAGCCCGGCGACACCGTCTTCGTCCGCGGCGGAACTTACCGCCAAACCGTCACCCCCGCTCATTCCGGCACTGCTCAAGAACCCATCATTTTTGAGCCGTACGACGGCGAAGCCGTCACCCTCAGCGGCGCCGACCCGGTCTCGAATTGGTCGCAATATCAGAGCGCCATCTACAACAGCGCCCCGGGATGGAACCTGGGCGACGGCTTCAACCAGGTCTTCCTCGACGGCAGCATGCTTACCGAGGCCCGATTCCCAAATAACACCGGCCCAGACCTGTTCCATCTCACCACCGCAACCGCCACGACCATCACGAGCAGCGCCAACCCCAATGGCCCCTTCGGCCAGACCGAAACCGCCACGATTCAATCGCCCGATCTCACCGCCCCCGCCGGCGCCTGGGTCGGCGCAACCATCCACATCGCTCCCGGACAGGCTTGGGTGTGGCAGACCGGAACCGTCACCGCCTCGCAGCCCGGCTCACTGACCTACCAGTACACCGAGCTGAACACCTCGTACCAGATTCCCTCGAACGGGAATCCGTTTTATCTCACTGGAAAATTCGACGCACTGGATGCCCCGGGGCAGTGGTTCGTCGACGATACCACCGGCGCGCTCTACGTCTGGACGCCGCAGAGCGACAGCCCGGCCCTTCACGACATCGAGCTGAAGCACCGGCAATTTGCCTTCGACTTGAGCGGCTCGTCCTACATCGATGTCCGCGGCTTCAACCTCTTTGCCGCGTCCATCGACACCAGCGCCGCGTCGCACGACATCGCGCTCAGCAATCTGAACGTGGACTACGTTTCCCAGCAGACCAACCTCGCCAACTCGTTTGCCGACAAGTTTGCCGCCCCGACGACCGGCCTTCTGATCAACGGCAACAACATCACCCTCGCCGACAGCACCATCAACTTCAGCTCCGGCAACGGCATCGCCATCACCGGCAGCAACGACGTGGTGCACAACAGCTTCGTCAGCAACGTCGATTATGCCGGCGGCGACGAAGCCGCGATCCTCATCCTCGGCGCCAATGCCGCCGGCAACCAGATCACCGGCAACACGATCTCCAACACCGGCCGCAACGGAATTCAGGATTACTTCGGCCCGGGCGAAGTCATCTCGAACAACCTGGTTCACGACGCGGCGCTGCTCACCACTGACGCCGGGGGCATCTACGCCTGGAAGACCGACGGCGCGGGCACGGTCATCGATCACAACATCGTCTACAACGCCCGCGGCGGCGGCTTCGGCAACGACGGCATCTTCCTCGACACCACCGACTCGAATTTCATCATCGATCACAACGTCGTCTGGAATGCCGACTCCGCCGTCAAAATGAACGGCCCGGCCGCCGATGACAACTCCTACTACAACAACACGTTGATCGGCGTCATCGAAAGCTTCGGCGGATGGCCCACCGACATGACCGGCTCCGTCTTCGACAACAACATCTTCGTCGGCTCGGCCAACTTCGGCACGGGGATTACCCAGCAGAACAACGACTTCTCCAGTACGCCCGGCTTTCTCGACGCCGCGAACCACAACTACCGCCTTGCCGCCGGCTCCTCCGCGATCGATGCCGGGAGGGTGATCGCGCCATACACGGACGGCTACGTCGGCTCCGCCCCGGACCAGGGGGCCTACGAATTTGGCGCCAGCCCCTGGAGCGCCGGCGCCACACAGGTGCCGCCGCCGGTTTATGCTCCTTCGCCCAACCCCACGCCGACACCGACGCCCACTCCGACACCGACACCCACTCCAACCCCAACACCCACTCCAACCCCAACACCGACTCCGTCCCCCGTGCCCGGGCCGGTCAGCGCTGCCAGTCAGATTGCCGCCGCTTCCTTCGCGTCCAGCCAGGGCGCGCAGCCCAACTCCGATGGCACCATCGCACTTACCCCCGGCGGCTGGCTCCGCTTTGCCTCCATCGACTTCGGCGCCGGCGTCAAAACCGTGCGGATGCAGTTAGCCAACCTCAGCGCAAAGGGCGGCCTGAAGATTCAACTCCGCGCCGACTCTCTCTCGGGTCCGATCGTCGCTACGCTCGTGCCGGCAGCAGGAAAGCGTGGCCGCGCTCAACATTTGCAGAGTTCAAGCTCCAAAAAGCTTGCCGGCGTCCACGATTTGTACGTCGTGGTCATCGGACGGACCGGTGAGGTCGACGTCAGTTGGTTCAACTTCGTCCCGCTTCCACAAAAGCACCA
>DATHPP010000020.1:0-2602 GCA_035483795.1 Tepidisphaeraceae bacterium
CCGTCGAACAGCGGGGTCGGCGCCGAGGTTCCGGATATAGCCCCCGTCGCCGAAGATTCTCCCGGGAGCGAACCGGCGGCTCCGCTCGTCGGATTTCCCATGCCGGAGGCTGCCGTCTGCATCGCCCCCATGGTACTGGAACACGCCGAGGGCGTCGTCGTTGTCATCGCGCTTGAGGCGGAGGAACCTGACGTCATCGGACTAACGCCCGGCGTCGCAAGCTCGGTGGCCCCGAGTGGAAGGCCGGTCCCGCCGACCGGCGCCCCGGCACCGATTCCAAGCGGCGAAGTCGTACCTAGCGGCGGAGTGACGGCGCCCATGCCGACCTGTGCTAATGCGGCGCCAACGTTACACAATGACCAGACGGTCGCGGCGGCGGTCAAAATCCCTTTCGCAGTCTTTTGTGCGTTACAGTTCTTCACTCCTGATCTCTCCTCTTCTCGTGGTTTTCTTCCGAGGAACCGGCCTGAAACCGATCGGTCGGGCTCACCGGACCGAGACGGAAATCGCCACAAATCGGATCGCATGCGAGTACGGGCAGATCGCATGAGCACCCTGGAATGCGGGGATCGATGACTATTCGGACCAGCGCCGTGACCTTGGGGTCGATCCCAACTTCACTAACTTTTATGGCAAGGACGCCACTGACCATCGTCGCCCATATACTTCCCGGACGCCCGGTCGTAGTACGCCCAACGCTGGGCGCAATAGGAAGCATCAGTGCTCGATACCACGGAGCCTACGCTTGCCTGAGCAAGGCGGCCCTTCACTTGCATCCTGACAAGCGTTTCGCCGCCAGGTATGCCGTCCCAGGAATGGGCAACCAGAACGGTCGGGCCATCTTGCAGCGTCTGGGCGTGAGCCTCAAATCCGCCGAGTGTTGCTGTGAGCACGCCAACGGCCATCGCCGCAAGTGTCGGTAATTTCATCATCGATCGGACTCCAGGGTTGATTTTTCTGCGTAGCGCCAATGAGGCCGGCGGGGGAGCACACCGCCCCCGCCCGGCGGGGTCGTCAGGTCGTCCACTGCCAATCTGCCGGCAGCCAGCGGTAGCCGCTCTCCTCGCGCACCACGTGCCCGAAGCCAGGAAAGGGTAGATGGTAGCTGCCGACCAGCGTCTTGTCGGCCGCTGCTCGGTCGAGGAAGGCCATGCGCGACTTAGTTGCCAGTGGCACGTCCAGGTCGAACCCGAACGGCCATTCCGGATGCAGGAAGCTGACCGCCGAGTTGACCACGACGTCGCCGGTGAGGAGCATTTCTTCGCTGCCGGAACTGATGTGGACCGAGATGTGGCCTGGCGTGTGACCGGGGGTGTCGAAGGTCGTCACGCCCGGCGCCACCTCCGCTCCGGCCTTGATCAGGTGCAGCCGGGGGCTGGCCAATTTTAGATTCGCCTGGGTAACCAGCGGCTTTTGCGCAGGCGACAGTTTGCCGACCAGGTCGGGGGCGCTCCAGAAGGCGACCTCGGTTTCGCGGGCGACGAATTCAGCCGAGGGAAATAGCAGCGACGCGTTCTCGTGGTCACTGATACCCCACAAGTGATCGAAGTGAAGGTGAGTGAACAGGATGATGTCGATATCGCCCGGCGCGTAGCCCGCGGCAGCGAGGTTACCAATCAACCCGCCGGTCGTGTTCTGGAACTTGTCGACGCCGCAGCCTGCGTCGATCAACACCAACTTGTCGCCGGTGTTGACGAGAATGGTGTTGATTTGCAGCCCCACCGGGCTAGATGGCTGGAACGTGGATGTGAGCAGGCCTCTTGCATCGTCGGCCCGATCGCCCCACAGCGTTTCGGCGGGGAAAGCGAGCGTGCCGTCGCTGATCACGGTGATCTCGATGGTGCCGAGCTTGAAGCGGTAGAAGCCAGGCTGCGCCCGCTTGCCGGCCTGGGGCGCATGGGCCAGGGCGGGTGCAGTGGGGGCGAGTGCAGCGGCCCCGACGGCGGCAGAGCCGGCACGCAGGAGCATCCGGCGGTCGAGCATGAGCATGTCTCTTCTCCATCGTTTGACGTCTGCTCGTTCGAGAATAAGCGTCGGCATTGATCAGAGAAGCGATATTTACTAATATGATTGATCGTTGAATCGAATTAGTCGCCATGATGGAATTCGAGTTGTTGCGTGCCTTTGTTGCCGTGGTCGATTGCGGCGGTTTCCAGCGCGCCGCGGAGCGGCTCAACCTGACGCAGTCGACGATAAGCCAGCAGATCAAGCGGCTTGAGCTCGAGACCAAACGGCCCTTGTTCCGGCGGACAACGCGCAGTGTCGCGCTGACCGATGATGGCGAGATGCTGCTCGGCGACGCGCGTCGCCTGTTGCAACTTGAGGAAGCGGCCCGTCATCGCCTGGCGGCGCCGCAACTGTCTGGCACGGTGCGTCTCGGCGTGGTCGAGGAGGTCGCCGGCGGCTCGCTGCCTTCGGCGCTCGGCCGCTTCGCCAAGCTCCATCCGGGCGTGAAGCTCGAGGTGCAGATCGGCGTCAGCGCGGAATTGATCGAGCAACTCAATGCGGGGAGGCTTGATGTCGTGTTCGCAAAGCGCCCGCTCGGAACCTCGAAAGGGCGACTGGTGTGGCGTGAGCCGCTGGTCTGGGCCGCGGCCGACAC
>DATHPP010000021.1:0-6219 GCA_035483795.1 Tepidisphaeraceae bacterium
GAACTTCCGGGCTCGATCTGGGCGGAGGGAGGAACATACAAGCCCATCAAATCGCGCGGACACCAGCGGAGCGCATACACCTACATCCTCTGCGATCAGGGTCCCGGCGCGTGGACATGGTCGTTCAAGGACAGGACTCAGGACGGTTGCACCGGGCGGAAGCGCCCTTGAGTCGAGCGCACCCCACGCCGGGGCATAGCGCAGCGCCGCCCCGGATTCTCGCTGCGCGACGTACGAGCGCGCAGCGACACTCACTTTCTGCGGATGCCGAACGAACCCGCGGCGCGCGGGGCGGAAGGGATCATCTTGTTGGGGATTGAAGCGGGGCGAGTTCGCAGGGAGGGAGTGGGTGAGGGGGCAAGGGGGTGAGATGGAGACGCGGGGACGATAGTTCGACCGGGCTCGAGGCCGCGGTGGATGACGTTGAGGTCGTAGACCGGCGGCACGCGTGTGGAGATTTTTTCGATTGCCTGGGCGACGGTCGGGGCGCTGCGTTTGGGGAGGGAGGCGACGTCGAGGGTGAGGGAGGGGCGGACGATCAGGAGGGCAATTCCTTTTTCCTGAGCCTGGAGGCGAGCGGCGGCGGAGTAGCCGGTGTTGGTGATGATCATCGCTTTGTGGGCGTGGATGTCGCGCTGGACGCCGAGCAGGGTCATGATGTCGCCGAGCTCGATGTTCCTTTTCAGGAACTTGGCGTTGGCGAAACAGAGGAAGTCGCACACGCCATCGTTACTCGTCCAGTAGAGATCGATCTGGTGGCGGATATTGCCCGGCGTTTTGGCGGGGCCTTCGACGTAGCCGGTCTTGATGTTGTCGATCGGGATTGCGTACTGGCGAGACAGGGCGTGCCGGCAGAGGGCTTCGTATTGCCAGGACGTCAGCTCGGGTCCGGTGTACGGCGGGAGCGGGCCGGCGGCGTCGAACAGCAACGGACTTGCCACCTCAAAGGCAGCTTCCGTTTGCGTTGCCGATTTGCCAGTTCTGATGGGAGTGGTGAGTTTTTGCGCCATAACGGAATGCTAACCTATATACCGTACATTTTGCAAACAATTTTGCGCCGCCGACGGTCATTTCGCGTTTGGGATCGTTTTCGTCGCCTCGCTCATGATTTGCCATTCGACGTGGCCGTCGGCGAAGAGGATGTTGATGCCCTCGGTGACTTCATCCGGCTTTTCGTAGGCGATGACCACGTCGGCCGGGGCGGTGGCGTTTTTGCCGGCGCCGACGTAGGCGTAATCGCTGTTGTCCTTCACCCACGCCGCCACGTCTTTGGGTGATTTGACGTCGGGCGGCGGCATGGGGTGGGAGGTTCTGGGGCTGACAAAAACCGCCGCGGACATCCCCTGCTCCTGGGCCATCGCCCCCAGGTCAGGGGGGAATTTCCCGTTATGGTTGTTGGCATACATGATGGCGCCCAGGCCGATCTGTCTCAGGTTCGAGGCGCTTCTGACCCGAGTGGCCTGCTCGCGGGCGCGATTGAGGGCCGGGAGCAGGGTCGCAACCAGCAGCGGCTCGGCATAGACGGCGGTAATCGCCGGATCGGACGCGACCACCGTCGAGCCGGGGAACGGCTCGATCGATCGCATGTGCGCCCCCTCGGCGTCGACCCACTTGACGCTTCCCGCCGGGGAAAGATGGGCGAGCAGCTTCTGAAGCTCGGGGAGGAGGATCGGCGGGGACTTGATGCCGAACAGGTCGCCGAACCCGGCCAGCCGCGTGACCATGAGCCACGAGTTGTACGCCTCCGGCGCCGTTCGCGGGAGGTCCTCGAAGGTGAGGCCGATCGCGTCGGTGTGGCCGAGGCGCTGCCGCAGGGCGACAAAGCCGGGGTTATGAAGGATCGAGGTGCTGGAATCGACTGGCCGCCGTGCCGCGGCCGCGGCAATCTGCGGAAAGGCGGCGACGTACAGCCTTCCATCGTGCACCACCCAGCTCGGCGACACCAGTGGAACCGCCAGGTAATGCACCGTCATCCCGTCGAGCTGCACGGTGTCGAAGCGCAGATGCAACTGAGCCGCCGGCCCCAGTTGCTGCTCGATCTGCTGGAGGGCGAAGTCCTCGATTCGGGTCAGCGACTGCTCGAAGCGGGCGGGGTCTTTGAGGCGGTTGACGACGGTCAGGCTGCCCAGCCCGGTGCCGCCGATCGACGGGTCGGTGAAGTAGGCCCATTCGTCGCCGAGCGATCCGATCAGGTCTTTCTCAATATCGACGCCGCTCTGCTGGGCGATGCTCTTGAGCATCTCGTCGAACTGATCGGCGACTTGCGGATGCACTTCGCGCAACGTGTCGCGCAGGGTCGGCAAAAGCGATGACACGTCGGCGCGGCCGGCGCCGGCCATGGTTGCTGACTGCGGAATGACGCTCAGCGTCTGCTCGCTCATCGGCTCGCTGCTCATCATTTTCAGCAGGCCGGTCCGCGGTTCAGGCGCCTCGACGAACGCCATCGTTCCCCAGTCTTGGCCGTCGAATCCGCTGGTGACGATGATTCTTTTAAGCCCGCGCAGCCCGAGTGTCTGGCGTACCTTGTCGAGGGTATCCCCCGCCTGCGGATCGGCGGTCTTGGCGACGTTGCCGATGGTGTCCAGAAGCTTCTCATAATTGAGGTAAAGCGCCGCGACCGGGTCTTTCATCACGTGACCGAGCGAAGACTTGAAGGTCGGATCATCGGCCAGCGATTTTCCCGCGCTGCCCAATGCGGCTTCCGGGTTCTCATATCCGACCATCAGCGCAACCAATTCGCCGGCATGCACGACCTTCACCGGAAACGGCGGCTGGGCCTGCGCGGTAAGCTGCTGAAGCTGCTGCACCAGGGCATCGGCATCGGCGCCGGGTCGCCACAGGACGCCAAGATGCGGGACGGGCGGCCCGTTTTGCGGGAGCTCGATGCCGGCAAAGAAAAACGCCGTCGGCCGTCGCCAGCTCGGCTTGGCGATGGTCGCGAGGATCTGGCTGATCTGACCCACCTGCGGGTTCTCGCGGCCGATCCGGTCCATTACCGCCGGCAGAAACTCGTCGATGAACTGCCGGACATCGCAATCTTCGAGCACGGCCTTCAGGTTCGATTGCGGATACCCGGGCCCCAGGTCCGCCACTCCCCGCCAGCCCACGTATACGATCGCATCCCCCGGCACCCGATCAGCCAGCGCCTGCCCCAAGGCAAAAGCCGGCGACATCAGCAGTCCAACAGCCACAATGATTCGCGCAAACATGAGAGCCTCCGATCAGCTTCGCTCGTCATCATTACGCGCGGTGAAAGTCGGGGCAATCGAAATATTCGGCAACGCCGGATTCCAGAACCTGCGCAACTTTCTAATCGTTCAGGTGAGGTCGATGAAGCTATGAAGAAGATTTGGCGGCTCCATGATCTTCACCTGGCTCGGCTTCATCCTTCTGATTATCTCGCTTGTGATTCTGGATCTGGGGCTGCTGAACCGGCGTCCTGCCACCGTCTCGTTTTCCAAATCGCTGATCTGGGCGGCGGGGTGGGTTTCGGTCTCCCTGGCTTTCACCACTGTTGTCTATGACGGGTACGCCAACCATCGCTTCGGGCTCGGCACGATCCCTGACGCCGTGGATGGGCGTATCAACGACGGCCCCACTGCCGCCAGCAAGTATCTCACCGGCTACGTGCTGGAAAAGGCCCTCAGCGTCGACAACCTGTTCGTCATCGCGGTGATCTTTCAGTTTCTGGCGATCCCCGCCGAGTACCAGCATCGCGTGTTGTTCTGGGGCGTTTTCGGGGCGATGGTTCTGCGCGGGTTGATGATCGGGATTGGCGTCGAGCTGGTGGTCCACCATCACTGGGTGCTGTACGTGTTCGGTGCGTTTCTGCTATTCACAGGGGTGAGGCTGCTGATCTTGCGGGACAGGCCGCCGGACCCGGCACGCGATCCAGTGATGCGGATCGCGCGTCGTTTTCTACCGTTCACGCCGCGCTATCACGGCAAGCGGTTGATGACCATCGAAAATGGCCGCCGGGTGCTGACTCCGCTGGCATTGGCGATGATTTTGGTGGAAACCAGCGATCTCATGTTCGCCACCGATTCGATCCCCGCCGTTTTTTCGGTGACGGCCGATCCGCTTCTGGTTTTCACCAGCAATATCTTCGCGGTGCTTGGGCTGCGGACGCTTTACTTTGCGCTGGCCGGGCTGATGCAACGGTTCCGCTACGTAAAAATCTCGCTGGCCCTGATTCTGGTTGTCGTGGGAGTGAAGATGATTGCGGGCCACTGGATCAAGCAGGCTGTCGGCCAATACGCCGTTCTCTACCTGCTGGGCATCGTCGGATTGCTGCTGACGGCGGGCGTTACCGCGTCCCTTGTGTTGCCGCGGGCGCGGGAACCAGTCGCATCGACTTGAACAGCACCGCCATGGGCTTGTCCGCGCCCTTTGCCCAGTCGCTGTAGGCCAGCTCGACCGCGTGCCGCCCCGGCAGAAGCGAAACTGCGAATGCAAATCGCTCAAAATCGCGATCGTTCACGAATGTATGGCTCCCAATTTCCCGACCATCCACCTTCACGGTCATCTTCAATCCCGCCACCGCGCCCCGCGCCCAGGCCTTGATTGGATATTCACCGGCGCGATTCGCAGTGACCGCTAACTCGGACTTCGGTCCATATCCCCATCGCACCTGCGGCAGCATCCAATCCGGGTACGGCCCCTCGATCGGTCCAAGTCCGTCGATTGCTTCCCATCCCACGAACGGCGGAATCCGTTTGAACAGAAAATATCGCTTCGGATTCAGCGTCGGGAACGCGCCGACCTGCTCGAATTCGCCCGAGTTCCGAACCAGCGCAAGCGTCTGGTCCTGAATGTTGCCGCTTTTAATGAAATCACCATACGCTTCGCTGTTGCCCTGCTCGCTGGCGATGACGTAGTCGGCCTTGTCGATCTCGACAGCGAAGTCGTTCAGATTGCCCGAGAAAGAAACTTCCGAAATATTGAAAGCCGGCAAGCCCTGCTTGAGCGACAAGTAATCCAGCACCGAGGCGTTGACGAATCCGGTCGTCGTCATAAAGACGCGCGGACCGCTGTCGATCCCCCGGGTCCGCAGTGCCGCGTAGATCTGATCGACGACGCGCCGCCGAGCGACGCTGTTGGCCCCGCCCGGAATGTAAAGCACGGGCGGGAAGTGCGACATTGCCAGCCCCGCGAGCATGGCAAGGACGACCACCGCCTGCGACCATTTGAATTTCACATCGCGCGCGATCCACACGAGTACGTAAATCGCGGTGAAGATCAGCATGAAATCGAAGGTCGAGCCGAAGAACTCCTGCTTGATGGACATTCCCGCCGGCAGGGCGTACGCCGCGGCAGTCACGGCCAGAAAACCAACCAGTCTCACGAACACATCGAGCCGTTCCAGGATCAGCGCGAGCACCAGACCTGCCACGATGATCGCCAGCAGCAGGTAGAGATGGCGCGACAGCATGTCCATGCCGCCTTCGCCGGTGAAGTAATACAGCAGGTGCCACAATCGCGTTCCCGGCGTCCGCCACATGTCGGTGTATTGGCCGAAAATCGGATCGTAGATGTAATGGAAAATTTCACGAAACTGGAGCAGGTAAACCGGCAACGGCACGAGCAGCGCCGCCCCTGCACACACGAGCCAACTGACGGCAAACTGGTCCAATGATGGCCGCCGGGGCAGGAGAACAAAATCGGCAACGCTCGCAGCCCCCAGCGCCGCGAAGAGCACGAAAATCGTCAGCGGAAACGTGGGCGTCTTGATCAGCATCGCCAGCCCGAACAGCGCCCCCGCCGCGGCCAGATGGCCGAAGCCCGCCATCAAGCTTCCGTTCCGGTGGGTCTTTTCCCCCTCTCCCTCCGGGAGAGGGCTGGGGTGAGGGCGATTGAGAGGCGCCTCGCCCTCGGCCCTCACCCCAACCCTCTCCCGGAGGGAGAGGGGGCCAGAGGTGGCCCATCGCAAGGCGGACGTTGCTGTCAACGGCCGCGACACCAGCATTGTCGCGCCGGCCGCCGCGCACAGGGCGCTGGCGATGTCCGGGCGAAACTCGTAGACCGCCTTGGCGCTGATCGGAATCGTCAGCACGAACACAAACAGCGCCACCCGCTGCCACAGCGCCAGCCCCCGCGCCATCCAGTTCACAAACCCGGCCATCGCCAGAACGATCAGCCCGTCGCCGGCATACGGCGCCCAATCGCGCGCCCCGAATACGACGTACGACCCCAGCGCCAGCAGCGTGGAAAAAATCGAGT
>DATHPP010000022.1:0-8174 GCA_035483795.1 Tepidisphaeraceae bacterium
TCCCCTGACAGTGGTTTACACCCCGAAGGGCTTCGTCCCACACGCGGCGTCGCTCCGTCACACTTTCGTGCATTGCGGAAGATTCGTTACTGCAGCCCCCCGTAGGAGTCTGGGCAGTGTCTCAGTCCCAATGTGGCCGGCCAACCTCTCAGTCCGGCTACGCGTCGTCGCCTTGGTGAGCCGTTACCTCACCAACTAGCTGATACGAAATCGCCCGCTCCCAGACCGGCGGACCTTTGAGGACCCTGCCATGCGACAGGGTCATATTATCTGGTATTACCTGACCTTTCGGTCAGCTATCCCAGAGTCCGGGGCACGTTAGCGATTCATTACTCACCCGTTCGCCACTGGTGTATTGCTACACCCGTACGACTTGCATGTCTTAGCCACGCCGCCAGCGTTCAGGCTGAGCCAGGATCAAACTCTTCAATTGAATTTCTTGGCACGAGCCGTTCCTGATGCCTGGCGTTTCTGAAATCTCAAATCTGAAATCTCAAATTGCCGGGTCTGACACTTTCACGGCTCGCGTTTGTCCTCGAAACGAGTTTGTCCACCCCGAAATTTAAGACAAACTTCGGGGCTGTTACTGCCTCCGCACCGGCTAGGGTGCGGAGGTCAGTCCCGATCCGGTCTTGCTTTCGCTCAACCGTATCGAGATGCAAGGCTCAAACATCTTCGTTGGCTTCTCAAAAATTGATCAAGGAAGATCACTTCTTGCGTGCACCACAAGGATGTTTGAGATACTTTTTTGACCGTTCGGGCCGAAGCCCGGCGGTCAGAATAGCTGTCCGATCTGTCCTGTACACCAGGGCATTCGAACGCACATCCTCGCGGCATCCGACTATTCACTTGTCAAAGAACAAGACGGTTTCCCGTCTAAACGTCGCCGGCAGCTTTCGCTGTCTTCGTCGTCGAGTCCCCGGACCGTAAGTCTCCCGGCTGGGGGAGGCGGAATCTTATCGTCGCTTCCGCTTCTGTCAACGGGGTGTTGAGAATTTTCTAAGCCACCCTCAAACCCGTTCTGAATCCGCCGCACATGCTTGTCAGGACATGACTTATCGGCCGCAGACGCGACAAATCTTTCATTCCGAACCCGATCGTCGCGTCCTTAACAATACGCAAACCACAACCAAGGGTTCGCTCCGACCGATAAAAAAGCGTGTTGCGGAAAAAAGCAACTGGGCGGCTCGGAACCAGTCTCTGCCGCCGTTCACTCACAGCGGCCGGTTCCTTGCCGGTGGCAGGTAACCAACGGGGGGATAATATGCCAAGTGGGGGCGGTCCTGTCAACTGTCCGGCGGATTTTGCGCTGGCGGCCGCCGGCGGCAGGGTGTGGCCAGATTCTGTGGTCGGCACGGGCGCCTATTGTGGTGCAGCCTTTCCAGGCTGCACTGTGCAGGCTGGAAAGCCTGCACCACAATTGCTCTGTGGCCCACAAAATCTGGCCACACCCCGGCGGCCCGGTTGGCCGCTCCGACTCGTCGACCTAAACTTCAAATTATGAGTTCATTCGGCGCCGAGCGAATCGAACACGTCACGATCATCGTGACCAGCATGAAGCGGTCCCGCGACTTCTACGGCAAGGTCCTGGGGCTGACGGAAGTCCCGCGACCGGAGAGCTTCGACTTTCCCGGCGCCTGGTATCAGATCGGACCGACGTTCCTCCACCTGCTCGAGAAGCCGCACCAGGACACGGCAAGCGCACGGCACTTTGCCCTGTGGGTCACCGACATTCACGCCGCGGCAGATCACGCCGGCGCGCAGGGCTGTCAGGTCGGCTGGCAGATCAAACACAAGATTCCCGGCATCGATCGATTCTTCATTCACGATCCCGACGGAAACCGGATTGAGGTTCAAGGTTCCGATGCCGTCCGCCATTCCTGATTGGCCACCCGCCACGGCACGAGCTTCCGAAGCTCACTACTACACGGGCGGCAGAGCCGCCCGCTCGTGGAATGCCGGCGCGGGGTTACAATAGGAGCTAGATGGCCGCCAAGCCGCTCGAATCCCCCCCTCTACCCCCCGCCACGATCGAACCGGAATTTGTGCGCACACCGGAAACAGAAGTGAATGACTTGGTCGGCCGATCCGAACAAGCCGAGGCTGACCGCCGCGTGCAGACCGTATGTCTGCTGATTCTGGCCTTTGTGGCGACGGGCTTTGGGCTGTTTCAGCTCCAGCCCGTCCTCGTGCCGTTCGTACTGGCCCTGTTCTTTGCGGCATGCCTGAAGCCGGTCATCGAATTCCAGATGCGCTACCTTGGGATGCCGCGGCCGCTGGCCGTGGCCGGGGCAATTCTGCTGGCCGCCGCCGTCGTTACGCTCATCGGAATCCCGCTCACCAGCTCGGTCCAGCAGATGTGGCCGAAATTCGATTTCGAATTCGGCAAATTCGTCGACAGGGCAAAACAGAGCTCGCTGGTGGAAAGACTGGGCCTGAACAACCTGCTCCCCAAAGACGCCAGCAGTTGGACTGCTTCACTCTCGGCGGCGTTCGTGCAGGCGAGCAGCATCGCCTCGAAAACGTTTCTCGTGATCGTCTTCACGCTCTTCATCCTGCTGGGCCGCCGTGGGCCGATTCGGCGAACGACCGGCGTGCTGTCCGAGATTGAAGTGCGCGTCCAACTATACATAAGCCAGATGGTGCTGCTCTCGGCGATCGCGGGAATCCTGGTCTGGATCGTCCTGTGGATACTCGGGGTGGAGATGGCCGCGTTGTTCGGCGTCCTGGCGTTCCTGCTCAACTTCATCCCGACGATCGGCTCGATAATCGCGACGCTGCTGCCGCTCCCGGTGATTCTGATCGACCCGCACATGGGTGTCCCGGCAAAGATCTGCGCCGTCGCGATCCCGGGGGCCATCCAAATTATTCTCGGCAACGCCGTGCAACCTCGATTTCTCGGCAACGCGCTGGATCTTCACCCCATCGTTGTGCTGATCTCGCTGGTTTTTTGGAGCATGATCTGGGGTCTGGCCGGCGCATTTCTGGCCACGCCGATGACCGCCGTGCTCCGCATCGTCCTTGAAAAGATCCCCGCGACTCGCCCGGTGGCCGAACTGCTGGCCGGCCGAATCGACGCCGTGTTCTGAGTGCAGGCGTTGCGATCGGCTTGAGCCTCAGGGCCGGTGAACTTGCAGCCGGCAAACACGATCGCTTGCGCCGGGCTTTGGGCGCATGAGCGTCAGGCGTTTGCCGCCGAACTCGGCGACGTAAAGATTCCCGGTGGGAGGATCCTCGATTAGATCGACAGGGTTGACGAACTGAGTGAAGCCGTCGATGCCCGTCAGAGATTCAGTAATTGCGCCGTCGGCGGAGGGCGTGAGGACGACGATGTCGTCGCCGCCGGAGTAGCGAACGAACAGAATTTTGTGCCGGAGCGCGCCGTTGAAGGCGGGGCTTTGGTATTCGATCACGCCGCAGGGGGAGAGGTCTTTGCCGAAGTCGAAGTCGTAAGAGCGCCAGTTGCGATCGGGCGGCGTGCCGGGCGGATAGTCGAGCACGTCGGCGGGGTCTTTTCCGCCCGTCAGGTTGCCGTTATTCAAAACGTATTCGCCCCGCGTCGGATTGGGATGCCCGTAGTAGCCGCCTTTCTCGATGCGGAACAGGAAATCCTCCTGGGTGTGTTTGACGTCTGTCAGCGCCGCAACCGCCGGCCCCTTGTACGGACCGCGAACGGCGTCATCCGCGCGATGGATCTGCGACAAATCCCCCGGCGTGCCCGGCGTGTTCGCGCCGGCGCTGGAGCCGTTGACTCCGCAATAGATCGCGCCGTTGCTGTGAAACAGGATGTCGAAGCAGTTGCGGATGCCGGTGGCGTAGAGCGTCAGCGGCGCGCCGGGAGCATAAGGATCATAATGCCCGCCCTCCTCAGTTTTCACATCGAGCGGCGGGTCCTTGATGAGCGAGACATCCAGCCGCAGCATCGCCGCCGTCAGCAGATGCTCGCGGCGATAGGCCCACGCATTGTCCGGCGCGCCCATCGCCGTATCGGAGCCCTGGCAGAAGTACAGAGCGCCATCCGGGCCAAATTCGATCTGGTTATTCAGATGGTCCTTGGCGCTCCGCGGCAGGTGAACGACGTAGTCGACGTAGGCCTCCAGATCGCGGCCGCTCAGGCAGGATATTTTTCCTGTCCAGTCGGCAGCGCCGACGATCAGTTCCGCGCTGTTCTTCGTGTTGAGCGGCGGAAGATGGCCGTGGCTGACCCAAAGGAGCAAATTATCGCGCGTCGAGGCGGGATCGAATTTGATGCCCGTGATCAGGCGCGATCCGCCGTTGGCAAGCTGGACGGACTTGATCGTCTGCCCCTCGGCGAGCGTGCCGTCAGGGTTGATGGCATGGCGGATGATCCGGCCGTCGAGCGTGCTGGCATAGAGCCGGTGATCCGGGCCGATTTCAACGCAGGTGTACATGCTGCCGTCCGTGATCGGCAGCATCACCTTTTCGAACCCGACCGGCAGCGAGACGAAGTTCGCGCTGCTGGCGGTGAGGAAGGTAGCTGTATAGGGGACGAACGATCCGCCGCCGGTATCCTTGGCGCCCGGCGTCACTTCGAAGGTGTAGCGGGTATTGAGCTGGAGCGGCGCGACGGGCTTGAGGACGATGGTGTCGCCCCCGCCCGATGTGTTCACGACCGCGGCGACCGGGCTGTGGTCCCCCGTCCGGTATAAGCGCACGGTGTCCGCGTTCAGCGTCGCCGGATCGACGGCCTTGGCGTAATTCGGCAGATGCACGTCAGCAGCGACAAAGGCATCCGGAAGGACATTGACTGCGCTGTTGCCGGGACGCGAGTCGAGGACGGCAGGATGAGCCAGCCCATAGCCCGGCCGGAAAACCTGAATCAGCCGCGTCTTGTAACCGTGGCCCCTGGACAAAACGCCGATGCCCGCCGCCGCGGCAACGAACACGAACAGGAGAGTCCCCCACCGTCTTGGGCGCCTGAGCGGCGTCTTGGATTGTGATGGCATCGTTTCCCGACGAATTGTATCGGAATCGGACCGCAACAACATTCCCATAATCGGTCCCGCCCGAAAACGGAACCCAAAATCCCCTGCAAAGATTGCCGCGCGCTTGAAATACCCGCACCTCGCGACGATAGTTGGGTGCCTTTCGTGGCACGGCTTTTTAAGCCGTCGACGAGGGGGAACAAAGACGCAACACGGCATTGGTGTGGGAAAGCCAAGTTTCACAGCGCAAACAACGCCCTGCTACCGGGCAAAAAACCTTGGCAAGGCAGGTCGGTTTTCCCACACCAAAACCGGCGCCGGTTGAACGGCTTGATCCGTCCACGGGTTTGAAAACCCGTGCCACCTGAGGACCAAAGTCCAATAGGGAAGGACTCACATGACCGAGATTCAATTGCTGACCGATCTGCTCCGGCGGGACATCGAGATGGTGAAAGCAACTTTGGCCGATTTCAGCGACGCCGATCTCCTGGCCCGCCCCTGCCCCGGCGCCAACCACGCGGCGTGGCAGCTCGGGCACCTCATCGGCGCCGAGTCGCGGATGATGAACGCCGTCCAGGAAGGCGTCGTTCCTCCGCTGCCGGCCGGGTTTGAGGAGAAGTTCAAGAAGGAGACCGCGAGCGTTGACGACCCCGCGTTTTTCCCCAAAAAAGCCGAGCTGCTGGACTTCCTTGAAAAGGGCCGAAACGCCACTATCAACTGGGTCAAGACGCTCCAGCCCGCGGACCTGGATCGCCCGACGCCCGAGCGGATGAAACGCTTTGCTCCGACGGTCGGCCAACTGCTGGCGATGTTCCCGGTTCACGTCGCGATGCACCTGGGCCAGTTCCAGGTCATCCGCCGAAAGCTGGGCCGGCCGCTCATGATGTGACCCGCCGGGAGGAAAGAATTATCGCCACAGATGCACACAGATAAGCTGAAGGACAAAATTATGACACGGGTTTTTAACCCGTGCCGAGCGCCTCGGCCCATCACTTCGCGCTCGCTGTAATTTGCAATCCTGCATTAAATCTGTGTCCATCCGTGTCCATCTGTGGCGAACGAATTGATTGATCCTGGCCGGCGGTCATGCCCATGCCCTGGCATTTTCGCGAATGAACTGCTCCAGCGTCGTTGGCGCCTTGTGACCGACCGCGCGCACGGCGTCGGTTGTCATCGCGTATTGGTCCGCGCGCATCTGATCCATCAATTCGTTAATGCCATCGCAATTCCAATCCGGGATGCCCATGCCGAGCATCGCTTGTTTCGCCGCGGCGGGCGGAATGTCCTGATATTTCACCGGCGTCCCGATCACCCGGGAAAAAATCGCGGCAACGTCGTCATAACTCAAAAGCTGCGGCCCGGTGATCTCGTAAGCCTTGCCTTCATGCCCCGGCTCGGTCAACGCGGCGACCGCGACCGCGGCAATATCGCGCGTGTCGACGAACGCGGCCTTCGACTTTCGCGCCGGCTGATAGATCACGCCCTGCCGGACCATGTCGCCAAATCCCAGCATATTCTGCATGAAGAACGTCGGCCGCAAAAAGGTCCAGGCAAGCCCGGACTTGCAAATCGCTTCTTCGACCTTGCCATGAGCGCAGGGGAAGCGCTGCTCGGCGTTCGGAGCCGCGGTCATCGCGGAGAATTTCACGATATGCCGCACACCGGCCGCCTTGGCCGCATTCACGACGTTTGTCTCCACTTCCACCTGGTTCGCCGCCGGCGGAGAAAGCAGAAACAACACCTCGATTCCCTTGAGCGCAGCGCCAAGCGTCTCCGGCCGGGACATATCACCGGCGACCACCCCGCCTTCAGGCCAGCCGGCCGAAGACACCTTCTTGGGATCCCGCACCATCATCCGAAACGGCACGCCTTTGGCGCGGAGCTGCTCGACGACAGCCGTGCCGCTGTTTCCCGTTCCGCCGGTAATCAGAATCACGAGAATCCTCCTTCGTTGCGCAGGTTCGCCCGATTCTACGGCGGGTCGATCCGGCGCCTGCAGAGGTTTCACTGGGCCCGCCGATGTCCGTCCAGGGCTGGGGAGGGCGAGGCTCCCGCCGAGCCGCATTTTTCCGCGTCCGCAAGCCCCGGCTCGCCTCGCCTTCCTTGCCTTCCCGCATTGGACGTTTTACCGAAACCGACTACCCTGCTTCGCGGGGCGAATGACCTGAATCTGGGCCATACGGTCGGCGCTCCGCAGGTCAAACGTCGGGGTTTAGCAATAAAAATGGCGATAAATACAAAACCATGAAAATCATGTTTCTTGACGAATCAGGGGACCACAGCCTTGAAATCATTGATCCGCAATACCCCGTCTTCGTTCTCGCGGGCATTATCATGGACCAGACGTACGCCCAGGGCGAAGTGGAGGACCGAATCGCTCAATTCAAGCGGGATCTGTTCGGCCGCACTGACATCGTCCTGCACACGGCCGACATCATGCGCAATCGCAACGGGTTTGAGCAGGTGAAGGATCGGGCATTTCGCGCTCGCTTCTTCGCCGCACTCAATGATTTGGTCAAGTCGCTGGACTTCAAGATTGTGGCGTGCGCGATCCGCAAACAGGACCACCTGGCTCGCTACGGCGTGGCGGCCCTCGACCCATATATGTTGAGCCTTCACATTCTCGTGGAGCGATTCTGCTTTGAAGTCGGTGACGTAAAAGACGGCGGCGTGATCGTCGCGGAACGCCGGAATTCATCGTTGGACCAGCAGATCGAACTGGCGTTCCTGAACCTGAAAATACAAGGGACGCACTACATTCCCGCCGTGCATGTGGGCCGCCGCATCATGGGGCTGAACCTCCGCGCCAAATCAGCGAATGTCGCGGGCCTGCAACTGGCGGATTTGGTCGCTTCCCCCATCGGCCGTCATGTCATCGGCAAGAAAACCCACGAGGACTTCCGCATCGTCGAGTCGAAATTGCGGAGAGACCGGCTTGGAAAAACGGACGGCTATGGCCTGGTGGTCCTGCCGCGCCCATAACAAAAGAATAAGGCCGGGACCCGCTACGCAGTTCCCAGCCTCTGACATCATTATCGGCGCGCCAGCCACAAGAGTCAAGGAAATCAAAAGGATCGCGGAGACGAACCAGGGCGATCGCATCTTCCCTCGTGAATTTTTGATGTTCGGTGTTTGGGCGGGCGCGCGACTTTCATTTCTTTGTTAGTGTCCGTCGAGTTGTTCGCGAGGCCTCGCGGTTGTTGCACAATTCGTTCGCACGCGAGGAGC
>DATHPP010000023.1:0-10413 GCA_035483795.1 Tepidisphaeraceae bacterium
CGCGCGACGTTCCCCTGCTCGCGAGCTTCGGTGCGCCGCCGCGGGGTAGGAGCTTCGGTTTTGTCGCCAGCGTCTTCGGCCATGGGTGTCTACCGATAGCTCCGTCGCGAAGGGCAAGCTGGATTCATCGTGCACCTCCCGGCGAGGTCCAACTGATTCGGGTTTGTCGCATCGTCTGGAAAGTCGCGGTCTTGACGACGTCGGCAGTGAGATAGATTCCGAGGGACACCACCAGGATTCCGATTCCGGCACGGATGCTCAACGCCGCGGACATCACGTTCATCTGGGGAATGGTTCGCCCGATCAAACCGAGCACGAGGTCGACGACGAGCATGGTCACCAGCACCGGGGCGGCGAGCTTGAACGCGAGAATGGTGGCGGCGTGGAGCAGGTCGAGCAGCAGCGTCAGCAAATTCTGATCGACGCCGACCGACAGCAGCGGAAGCGCGTCGAAGCTGGCGCGAACGGCGCGGATCATTTCACGATGGCCGCCCACGAGCAGGAAGACGACCAGCGTGAACATGAAATAGAGATCTCCGACGACGGTGCTTTGTCCGCCGAACTGCGGATCGAAGACTTCGCCGAGGCTCAGGCCCATCTGCTGGCCGATGATCTCTCCGGCCCATTGCACGGCGACAAAGACGAAGCTGAGGACCATGCCCATCGCCAGTCCGAAGGCGATTTCCCCGCCGATGCCGACGGCCAACTGCCAGGTGGAATCGGGGAGCGTTGCCGGCGGCCTGACGCCCGGCGCGATGCCCGCGGCCAGCACCAGCAGCAGCAGCACCCGCACCTGCCGGGGAATCCGCGTGCTGCCGAACAGCGGCGCATACAGCGTCATGGCCGCCAGGCGGAAAACCACCAGCACGAACACGGGGACGAAATGGAGCGCCGAGTCGAGCATTTAGCACCTTGTGGCAGAGCCGCGCTCGCCTGTTCGAGCGCAGGTCGAAGACGTTTCCGCCCTTCGGCGGAACACAGCCGAGAGCGCTGTGCCACAAATCACATCAGTCCGGATCCGAACATCCGCGATGCGTAGTCGAGCAGGTACTGTCCCATCCACGGAAACAGCAGAATGACCGCCGCGACCATCGCAACGATTTTGGGAACGAAGGTGAGGGTCTGCTCCTGGATTTGCGTGACCGCCTGGAGCAGCGACACGAAGATGCCGACGACCAGCCCGATGGCGAGCATCGGCGCCGAGACAATCAGCGCCATCACGAGCGTGTTTCGGATCAGGTCAGTGGCTTGATCGAGGCTGAGATGCATGGCACACCCTTCCTTGAGTGTTTGGAGGACCGAGGCGTCTTGCCCCGCGAATTTCACTCGGCCATCCGTGGCCGGGAAACCCGATGCGCCGCTTCCCGGTGGCGCACGACCTCATTTGATGAAGCTACCGATTAAACTGGCGGTAATCAAGTGCCATCCGTTAACGAGCACGAACAGCAGCAACTTGAACGGCATCGAGATCAGCACCGGCGGCAACATCATCATGCCCATGCTGATCAGCACCGTCGAGATCACCATGTCGATGATCAAAAACGGCAGATACACCTTGAATCCAAGGAGGAATGCAGTCTTCAGCTCGCTGAGCATAAACGCCGGGATCAGCGTCATCGTCTTGACGTCGTCCCATTTGCGGGCGCGCGGCTGGCCGGCGGCATCGGTAAATAGATCGACGTCGTCGTCGTTGTCGCTGGCGCGAATCTGGCGGATCATGAACTCGCGCACCGGCACCTGCGCGTTGGCCAGCGCCTCCTGCTGACCGATTTTGCCATCCATATAGGGCCGCAGCGCTTCGTTGTTCACGCGTTCCCAGGTCGGGCCCATGACCAGAAACGTCATGAACATCGCCAGCCCGATCAGCACCTGATTGGGTGGCAACTGCTGCGTCCCCAAGGCCTGCCGCAACAACGCCAGCACGATGATGATTCGCGTGAAGCTGGTCATCATCAGCAGGATCGCGGGGGCAAGCGACAGGACGGTCAGCAGGACGACGATCTGCATTCCGGCGGACAAATTCTCCCGCGAGGTAATGTCGGGAATCTTTGTGATGGGCGCGGTGAGCGGCGAGGCTGCGGTCTGTTGGGCATCTGTCGGCGAAGCCGATTTTTCCTGGGCCGCGTGGCCGACGGATGCCGATAACGCCAATACGCAGGGAAAGAGGAGCAAAATCGACCAGGGTTGGCGGCGAGAATCCATTCTCATCTTGCCCTCTTGCTGCCGTGCGATCACTGGAATTGTTCGGACAGTCGACGCACTCGATCACGCAGGCCATCCAATTCGGATTGCGCTGACTCAACGGGCGCGTCCTGCTCGACGTTACGAAGCGGCGGTACATCCGGTTCTTCCGCAGCCTCGAATCGGCGGCTGAAGCGTCCGAAGAGTGAGCTGAAGGCCGACGCCGCCGCGATCTTGTCGTTGCGCAACTGACCGACCAGGCTCGCCACTTCGTCAGGGTCTGCGATTTCGCACAGCGTGTTCATCTGCGCCCCGCTGTCACCGACGACAATGAGGCGCCGGCCGACGCGGATCAGCACCACCTGCTGTTTTGGCGTCAACGCCGAGCGCGCCAGCACTTCGACGATCTGGCTCGATGAGCGGCCGGCCACCGACGGAAAGAAAAAACGCGACGCCCAGTGGAGCAGGAAAATCAGAGCGATCACTACCCCCAGCGCCCCCAGCACACGCCCGTATTCCATGGCCGGCGGCACCGGCGCGCTCACAACCGCCCCGCTCGCAGGCGCCTGCGCTGCTGTGCTTCGGATCGGCTCATCCCCCAGCGCCGTGTGCGGCAGCGGTGAGTCGGCAAAAGCCCCTGTCGGCATGGCGAGTAGAGCGAAGAGCAGTGCTGTGACACGGGTTTTCAACCCGTGCCTGGTGCGCCGTCCGTCGAGAAATCCGCGGCGTCCAGTTCTGAAAGTCGTCGGCACGGGTTGAAAACCCGTGTCACACGGAAATGCCGTCGACGAAGACGAGCGCTGCTTCACAGTCCCTCGTCTTTCGCCCCGGCGACGATTTCGTTGACGCGGACGCAGAAATTGTCGTTGAGGACCAGCACTTCGCCGCGGGCCACCAGTCGCTCGTTCACAAAGACGTCGACCGGATCGCCGGCAAGTTTGTCCAGTTCGACGACGGAGCCCTCGTTCAGCTTCAGCACGTCTTCGACCAGCATTCTCGCCCGGCCCAATTCGATTTTGACGTTCAATTCGACGTCGCGCAGCAGATCGATGTTGGAGACCTGCGCTTCCTGGATGACCTGCTGGAAATTGGGTAGCTTGAAGGGCTCGGTGTCCGTTGCCGCGGGGACTTCTCCCAGCGCCGCCGGGTCTTCGAAGCTGGCCTGCTTGAGAAGCTCCTCGATGGAAAGCTGATCGAGCGCGTCGGCCGCCGGCTCACCGGCAGGGACAGCGACCGATGCTTCGGTCTTAGCCTCACTCGGTTGGGGAGGATTTACAGCGATGGAATCTTGCGGCTGGGCAGATGCCGCCGCGGGTTGTCCGGCATCGGCCGGCGTGGGTGAAGGGACTTCTTCGGCCATCGACCACCATCCTTGGTGCAGTCCACGGGCTTCCTGCCCGCGAGCGCTGGCGGGACCGGCTAGTAATCGGTTCGGAAGGGGATGCACCGCGGCACCAGCACTTCGTCGATCACACCTTCGCCGACGATCCCGTCGAGTTGGTATTTTACCTGCCGCCTGAGCGTTTCAAGTCCCGGCTCCGAACCGCCGCCCAGTTTTTCCGGGTCGCTCTCGGCGATGATCGTGCGAATCCGGTCTTCGATCAAGGCCTTGTTGTCCTTGAACTTGTCCTTGACCCGCTGCTCGTTGTCGGCCCTGGCAACGACGTAAATGCTGACGTCGTAGAGAAAAGTGCGGCCGTTGGTGCGATTGAGCGCCTTGAAATCGGCCACTTCGACTTCGACGGTTTTGTTGTCAGCCGAACCTTTTCCACCGTGTTTTGGGTCACTCTTGTCATCAGCGACCAGATCGGCGCCCGCGGCGGGCTGGGGTTTGGCGCCCAGGAACTTGAATCCGGCAAAGAGGACTATGGCCTCGATCACCATCACGCCGCCCAGCAGCACAGGCGTTTTGGCCAGCAGGCCGCCCTTGGACTCCTTTGTTCCTTTGGCTGGTGCTGCCGGCGCCGCGGCAGGCGCTTCCGCCGGCTTCTTCTCCACTTTCTCTGCCATGGTGCATTCCTTGCCGAAACGTCCGGTGATTCCGGCGCATGACACCGGACCTTACCTATATCGGCAGGCGGCAAAATGGGCAGTAGGGCGGGCGTTGCCCGGGCCGACTACCGACATTTCACCGATCGCCGTTGCGAGGCGACGGCTCGGGCGCGGGCGTACGCAATATTTAGATATAAAAACTATGGTGCACCGTTTTGGCGGGTTATAAATAATGTAGCACCCCATTTTGGCTGGTTTTGGCGTGTTTTGGCGGGTTTTTTGGCGGGTTCTCGACCCACGCCAACATCCCTCAATCGCTGATCGGCCGGCGGATCGTGCGGGCGTAGTCGATCGCCCGGCGCACCACTTCCTGGAGCGTTTCCCGGACCATCAGCTTCTCCCCGGTATCGCAGCAGACGACGGTATCGGGCGTCGCTTCGATATAGCGAATCTTGTCGGCGTTGACGACGAAGGGGTGACCGTTCAGACGAGTCAGGCAGATCATGGAATCACCAATCGTTTAGTGGTTTGCGGTATTGAGCAGCTCCTGGATGAGCTGATCGCTGGTGGTGATGACCTTGCTGGAAGCGGAGAACCCGGTGGAAGCGATGATCATGTTGGTGAATTCGGTGGAGAGATCGACATTGCTCTGCTCCAGAGAAGCGCCGCGGATCTGGCCGGCGCCGAATTGTCCCGGGGCGCCGATCTGGGGTGTGCCGCTGGCGGCCGAAGCCGTGTACATATTGCTGCCGCTGTCGGTAAGTCCGTTATCGTTGGCGAAAGTGGCCATGGCGACCTGGCCCAGCGTCCGCGTCTGCCCGTTGGTGAACGCGCCGGTGATGACGCCGTCCGTGCCAACGGAAAATGAATTCAACGTTCCCGCCGGGAACCCGTCCTGATTGGATTCAACCATGGTTGACTGCTGGCCGGTCAACTGCGTCATCTGGCCGAAATTGAGCGTCATGGCCAGCGGGGTCGTCGCCCCGGTTCCGCCGCGGTCGATGGTGATCGTCGTCCCGGTGCTGGATTTGAGATTGCCGCTGTTGTCGAAGGTGAGCGTGCCGTTACCGACGGCAAGGCCGCCGGCGGTGTTCTGGCCGCTGTCGGCATAAAAACGCCAGGTGTTTCCGCTGCTGGCAGTGCTTTCGAGCACAGCGGTCACGTCGACTGTGACGGGGGTTCCCAGCGAGTCGTATGCCTGGAAGCTGGTATGCACGCTTTCGCCGTTGGGGTTGCTGGTAAAGCCGGCGGCGTCGGTGCCGTCCGCGAAGCTCAGCGGCGACGTGCCGCTCGAACTAGTCAGCGCGGTACCGCTGATCTCGATCGCATTGTCGGTGCCGGTGTTCCCGGTGAGCACCAGATCGATGCTGTTTGCCGCGGTCCCGTTCTGGATGGCGGCGCCTGGAGGCGCGGTGGTGGTCGGCGGAGGAACGTTGGTATCGATCCCCATGCCCTGCTGCAAAAAGGTCGTCAGATCCTGGAGGGTGCTGGTAGCGCCGACGGTGAAGGTGCTGGGCGAAAGGGTGCGGCCGCCTTTGGTGCCCTGGAGGGTGATGGTTTGGCCGGTTGTGAAAAGCGGTGTGGCCGAAGCACTGGCGCTGGCGATGCTGGTCAGGGCCGTTGCGGTGGTTGGCGCCGCTGCCCCGCCGATCGTGGTGAGATCCTGGCTCAGCAGGATGCTGGCGCCTGTGGCCACGGCACCGGACGCGTCAAGGTTTCCCTGCATGGTAGCGGTTGTCGTGGCCTTGGCTACCTGGCTTGCGCCCAAGGGGACGGTGATGTTCTGGAGGGTACCGGCCTGGACGTTGCCGGCGGCATCGACACCGTAACCCTGGACAAAGTCCCCGCCGCTGGTGACCAACTGGTTCGACGCGTTCAAGGTGAAAGCGCCATCGCGGGTGTACGATTGCGTCGCACCCTTGACCACGAAGAACCCCGACCCGTCGATGGCCATGTCGGTCGCTTGTCCGGTCGACTGGATCGCCCCCGGAGCAAAGTTCTCGCTGATGCTCGCAACAACGGTGCCCAGGCCCGTCTGACTGGGGTTGGTGCCGCCGAAAGTGCTGGAGGGCGCCGAGGCATCCTGCTGGGTGACGTAAAACTCCGGCATGAACTGGACGGTGCTGGCCTTGAACGAGGTCGTGTTGGAATTCGCGACGTTGTTGCCGATGACGTTCAGCCAGGTCTGGTTGGCCGAGAGCCCGCTCACGCCGGTGTATAAAGCGCCTGTAAGTGCCATGTCTTTTGCTGCCTTGTTAGCGGTTCAAGATGATCTGGTTGTGCCTCAGGAGCCGGTGGCCGCACTGATTGTGGAAACGTTGCTCAGGGCCAATTGCGATCCGTTTTGCAGCTGAAGGTTGACTCCGCTGCTGGTCACCGCCACGCTGCTGACCAGTCCGCTCACGGGATTGCTGTTGGCGTCCAGCCCGGCGACTTGTTTGCCCATCAGGCTCGAGGCGGCGCCGATCTGGGTTTGCGTCGCCAGTCCCTGGAGCGTCGTCTGGAGCTCTGAGGTCGATTGCATCTGCCCGATCTGGGACATCTCGGACATCAGATTGTCGCTGTTGGTGGGATTGAGCGGGTCCTGGTTCTGGAGCTGCGTGATCATCATCTGCATGAAGTTCGACGCGTTGAGATTGAGGCTCGACGAGCTGGCGGTCGAGCTGGTCGAGTTGCCGGTTGACGTTGGGCTTGAGGATCCGACGGCAGTTGTGGTCATGCACTGGGTGTCGGAAAGGGCTTGAAAACGTGATGAAAAATCGAATGCGGCAAGATGGCGACCGCATGTCTTGCGCGGCGGCGCAGGCGTGAATTGCGCGAGAGGATCAGGCGACCAGGTCGAGCGGGTCCTGCGCGTTCATGAGCCGCCGCCACATCCGGCGCATCATCTCGCGGCGCTGCTGCTCCTGCTGGGCGGAACGGTCCTGCGTGCTGCGATCGGAATCTCGACGGCCCGGGTTCTGCGAGGACGAATGGTTCGGCGGCGTCTGCGAAACGTGCAGCTTTTCGACGCTGACGCCTTGTGCCTCCAGCGCCGTCTTGAGATCGCCGAGGCTGTGGCTCAGCAGCTTGGCGGTTTGGTCGTTGGATGCCTCGAATGAAGCGTTGATGACGCCGTCGCGAACCTCCACGCGAACATTCATCGCGCCCAGTTCGGGCGGGTCCAGGCGGAGCGTCATCGTGCCCCCTTGGGGAAGCAGGTGGCCGTGGATCGTTTCGATCAACTTTGGATGATTCAGCTCCGCAAACTGCGCCTCCGGGGGCAAAGCTGGGGCCTTGGCAGGCGCCGCTTCGTTCGTCTGGGGGTCAGTCGCCTCGGCATGGAACTGGACGAGGGAATTCGGCATGCCGATCTTGGCCAGAATGTCATCCGGAGCGGCTTTTGGTGCGGGCGGGGTCGCGTCGGTGGCGGATTGGGAGACAGCCGCGCCGTCGGTCGCGTTCGCAGGAGCGGGTGAATCCTGCACCGGCGACGAGTTGGCGGAGGCCTGCTTGCCGGGCTTGTTCGCCTTTGCCGCCGGTGCTGGGATAGCCAGCGAATCCGCCGATGGCGGTGGCACCGGCGCTACGTCGGACGCGCCGCCTTGTTCTTTTTGCGGTAATTGCTGATTTTGCTGCGTTTGCGAATCGGTCGAAGTTGCTGCCGATTGGGAAGAATCGGGTGGTTGATTGTTATTGGCAGGTGTCGCGGTGCCCGCATTTGCCGCTTCGGCTGACGCAATTGCCTTGACGACGCGTTTTTGGGTCTCCGGGGTCTGGGGCTGGCCGGCTCCAGCGGGCGCTGCTTCCGGGGGTGCGTGTGGCGGCTCGGGCACGATGACCGCCTCTTGCGCAACGGCCGGATCGAGTTGTGGCTCTTCCTGGGGCTTTGGCGCCTGTCGCTGCTGCCCTTGGCCCCCTGACGTCTGCGGCTTCGAGTCCGATTTGGTCGGGGACTTGTCGTTCTTCAGGCCCTGGGTCTGCTTTTTCACAGGGGCTGCCGGCGACTCCGACTTTTGCCGGACGTCTTTGACGTTTTTCTTTGCGGTCGGCGCCGCCGTGGAAGGCTGCTGCGCCGGTGGGCTGGCGGCGACATTGGCCGTCTGGCTGTCCTGCAACCGGCCCAGCGTGTCTTGAAAGGAACCGCTCGACTCGCGAGAACGGCTTGTAAAACTCGAACTATCGCTCGCCGCGGGCGTCGAACCCGATGTCGCTGTAACAGGCTGAGGCATGTCAATCCTTTGACGGTTGCGTCGCGGGCCCGGAGACGCCTGAGGCGCTGTCGGCCTGGCGAATCTTTTCCAGAATCCGGTGAATGCGGCCCAATTCATCGGGAGTCTTGAACTCCTTGATGATTTTCGCCGCGACCCCCTGGTCCATCGCCTCCAGGTAACTCTTTACCACGTCGTCGCCGAGCGTGAGGAACAATGCCTTGGCCTGCTTGGCCGGCATTCCGCTGTACAGGCCAAGGGCATTCTGAAATCCCTGATCGGCGGCAAGCTTCTTGGCCTGCTCCTGTTCATCGGCAAAACGCTTGCGCTGGGCTTCGAAGGATTCACGGTCGCCGGTGAGTTTCGCCTGCGCCTGGTCGATCTGAGTCTGCAAATCGTGGAGAATCGACTCTTTCTGTTCCAGCTCGGCCTGACGTTCATCGAAGGTCTTGCGGACAAAATCGACCTGTTCTCCCGCGGTCATGTTGCCGCGATGGGCCAGGAGGGTTTCCAGAACCAGAGTGGGCTGGGTGGTTGGATCGGAGGCGGTCGGTTCAGTCGTCACCGGCTGCGTCGCCGGAGGTGGAAACAGCACGAGCTTAATCTGGCTGACCCGCTGGCGGTCGAGGTGGCCGCCCTGATAGAGCCACGCGGCGATTCCCGCCACGACCAGGAAATTCAGCGCCAGCGTCATCACCAGCACGTCCCAAAGCCGTTTCATTGCGGGTCCTCCGCCTGTCTGGCAAGCGCCTGGTAAGAGAGCTGCGTCGTCAATTCATCCAAGGCGCCGGCTTCGCGGCGATTGTGCTCCGCGGCCCAGCGTTGCTGCTGGCGTTCGCGAAGCTTCTCCAGGATTTTCTTCTGCTTGGTCGCGTCGGTGAGGGCGGAGCGGGCCTCGTCCACCTTCTGCTGCTGGGCGGCCATCCGCTGGGCCAGATCGTGGACCTTGCGCTGCATCCCCAGCATGTATCGGCGATGGGCTGCCAGATAGCCCATGTCGAGTTTCCCCACCAGTTGGTTTCGGGCCGCCGAAACGTTTCTCTGCACATCGACGTTGAAGGCGCGCAACTCTGCCTGGAGCTGGCCCATGTCCGCCTGCACCAGGGCCAGATCGCGCTGCCGGTCCTGCTCGATCCGCTCGCGGTGGCGGAGAACGCCTTCGAGTTTGAATTCAAAGCGAGCCAATTACGCCTCTGCTCGGGAGGGCGAGGCTCCCGTCGAGCCGAAGTTTCCGGGCCGGAACGTCCGGCTCCGCAGGAGCCTCGCCCTCCCCTACTGCGCCGGCGGCGCCGGTTTTTGTTGAGGCCGCGCCTTGCTGGCCGCCTGTGTCCGCAGCACCTTTTCGATCTGATCGATCCAGTTCACCAGCTCGAAGAGTTGTTTTTTCGCATCCGCCAGCGTGCAGGGGACGGCCGAATCCTGCTGAAGATAGCTGAGGATTTTGGGCCGCGATTGCACGGCCAGATCAAATTCCAGGTTTGCGCCCGGCACATACGCGCCGATGTTCACCAGCTCCTCGATGTCGTTGTAAGTCGCGATCAGCGAAAGCACGCGCCGGGCCACTCGCAGATGGTCCGGCTCGCACACCTGTCCCCGCACGCGGCTGATGCTTTCCGAGACATCGAGCGCCGGATAATGGCCCCGGCTGGCCAGCTTGCGATTCAACCACAGGTGTCCGTCGCTGATCCCCTTGACCGCATCCGGGATCGGCTCGTTGAAATCATCCCCCTCGACCAGCACCGTATAAAAGCCCGTGATCGATCCCTTCTCGGTCTTCCCGGCCCGCTCCAGGATTTGCGGAAGCAAGGCAAAGACGCTGGGCGGAAATCCCTTGGTGGCCGGCGGCTCGTGCGCCGCCAGTCCGATTTGACGCTGAGCGTGACACAAGCGCGTGATGGAATCCATCATCAACAGGACGTGCTTGCCGCGATCGCGAAAAAACTCGGCGATCGTGCACGCGACCTTCGCCGCCCGAACCCGTAAGAGCGGCGGCTCGTCCCCCGTGCTCACGATGACCACACACCGCTTGCGCTCCCGTTCGCTCAGTGCG
>DATHPP010000024.1:0-5071 GCA_035483795.1 Tepidisphaeraceae bacterium
TCTCTTTTCAATCACCCAACCTTCCCCAAAGACCCCACTGTTTCGTGCCGGCGGCACCTCCGCGCTAAACTCCGGGGTCTGGGGCGGAGCCCCAGCTACCTACGCAAAAACCGGATGAGCCCCAAACTGAGCCATTTATCAGAACCTTGCTAAGAACATGGCGATCCAGGCAACCCCGGCGGTCGCCCCCGGCCCGCCCCAGCCTTCCCCAGACCGCCCGGGTGGGCGGAAGTGCGTGCATGCGCTGGGGGGTCTTCGGCCGCTGGGGAACCTCGACGCCTCACCTGACGGACGGCCAAGTGTGGCCTTCGGCTTACGCGAAGAGCAAGGACCGCGGATGGGCGCGGATGAATGCTCTTCACGAGAGCAAGAAGTCTTCCTGAACCCGGGTGTGTTGCGCGCTCGGACGGACCCCACGCCGGGCCAGAGCGAAGCGCCGGCCCGGATTCTCGCAGCGCCACACCCCGCCGCTCCGCTTACCCCTTATTCCGGTAGATGCAGGACATTGCGCGCGTAGCGATTGAGTTGGCCGGGTCCATGCACACGACGAAAGATGGATACTGCTCGTTACGACGTAATCCGTAACAAGCAGTGTCCCCCTTCTTCCTCTCGACGTAATCCGTAACAAGCAGTGTCCCCCTTCTTCCTCCGTAACAAGCAGTGTCCCCCTTCTTCCTCTCCTATCACAACGATCTGGTCGTCCTGCTTTCCGAGGCGGACGCGGCGCTCAGCGAGCTTTCAAGGCTCGGCCGTTACCTGCCCAACCCCGACCTGCTGATTGGGCCGTCTGCTGATCACGCTCTATCTGTTGGAACGCGGCCGCCTCAGCAAGCCGCTGCTCTATCTGTCCAGTTATATCGAACGGAACAAGCAAGCCTACTACGAACTGCTCCAGCGGATTCGCACCAACGGGGACTGGGAGGCATGGGTGAGGTACTTCCTTGCCGCCGTCCGCGAAACGTCGCGCGACGCGACTAAGCAGAGCTACGACCTGCTTGCCATCCGGGACAAATACCGGGCGAAGCTCACGGGCAAACACCGCGCACAGGCGCTGCTCGACGAACTTTTCGTGAACGCCTACACCACCGTTGCCCGCGCCGCCAAGCAGCTCGGCGTCACCCCGCCGACCGCCCAGAAGACCATCGACCAGCTCGTCGCCATCGGCATGCTTCACGGGTCAACCGGCCGCGAATGGGGCCGGACCTGGGTGGCAAGGCCGATCCTCAAGCTGGTGAACAGTCCGTCGGATACGCAGCCGACGTGAACCAGGCGGCACGAGCATTCCCTACAATGAGTCATCTGTTTCTTGTTCGCTCCGGGTCGTCTTTCACCGCTAATCAAGCGCCGCACCCGCAACTCCGTGACCCTCGGGCTGGCGAACACCAGCGTCGGGAACGTCGCCGTGTTGAAAGGCGTGTGGAATTCAGTATGAAATGGTCCTTGACTACTCTACCCAAACGCCGTCGGCCTACGTCAACGGGATCTTTGTCAGCGAAAGCGCCCTTCGCCAACCCGGCGACCAATCTCACCCTGTTCCAGTTTGGCGTAAACGGTCAGGGCGGGACCGATTCACTTTCTTTCGACAATCTTGAGGGTAGAGTGACAGCAATAATGCGAAACAGGACTTCCTCGGGATCGGCCCAAGCGTGGAACGGCGGTGAGCTGGTCGAGCACCTTGAGCAGCGGCGTTTGCTTTCCTCAGCCTACACCGTGACTGACTTGGGACAAACTGCCAGCCCATTACCATACGCTCCGATGGTGATCAACAATCACGGCCAGGTCATCGCCGGCTACGGCGACGTCAATACCGGCCACGATCCTTTCCTCTACAGCAACGGGAACTCCACGGCGCTGCCGGCTACGTTGTCGCGCCAACTGCGTAATTCCAATGCGAACGTTCTCGAGCTCGACGACTCTGGCAACATCCTCGGCGGTATCGCCGGATCCCGGTTCGCCAGTTCCGCATCCAATTTCGGCCTTTTTGGCGGGGGCGGCGGTTATCGGCTGCCGGACGCCTTCATTTTTGACGGCCGCCACCTTCGTCGCCTCGGCGCAAGCTTCGCTGTGGCACGCAACTCGTCCGGCGAGATCGTGGCTCTTTCAACTCCCGTTGATGAGTACTGGCCCGCGGACGGCATCAATGGCAGGTATCTCGGCGCCAGATCGGTGTATGTGTTCATCGGCCGCAAGCGCCTTAAACTAACGCTTCCCAGCTCCTCCAAGCCGATCGTCGGGGCAGCGGTCGATGACGCCGGCAACGTCATCCTTGTCGGAAACGGCATTTACCGCTATTCACCTGGCTCAAAGACCGGCGTGCAGATTTCTTCGCTGTCCTTACACGGCGTATCGATCAGCCCCACCGGCGTAGTGTTCGGCGCCACTCCAGACGGCGAGATGGTCGTCTTCAATCGCGGACTAACCACCGACCTGGGCCCAAGCACAAATCAGTCGCCTGCGGTCAATGCCGTCAATTCGTTCGGCGAAGTAGTGGGGATCAGATCGGTCGTTGCTTTTGACACTCTCCCCAGTTACGTGGCGGTCGTCTCGCAGAATGGCGCGATAGTCGACCTGAACACCCTCGCGCCTCCTTCCGAGACTGGCTGGACGCTGGAATCGGCGACGGCCGTGAACGACGCCGGCCAGATCGCCGCCGTCGGCCAGGACGCGCAAGGCTACGATCACTACCTCCTGCTCACTCCAAGTTTGCCTGGCGCATGACGAAGAATTGACGCGTACAGCCGAATGCGGAAGAGAGACGAGAGGCAACAGCCATTTCGTAAGCCATTCGCGGGCCATGCAAGATCGAGTTCGCGCCGGAAGCGTCAACCATTCTGCCGCGTCCTCAGGCGCCAGAGTCCAGCTCAGAACAGCTTGTCGAAAAAGAGATAGACGGCGGCAATGCGGCCGTCCCGGGAAATGATGAAATCAGTCCCGGCGTAGGCGGGCGCCTCGCCGGGGCGGCCCGATACCCATTTGACCCGCCCGCCGTTGCCCAATTCCTCGGGAACGGAAATTGGCTGATATCGAAAGTCAGGGTGAGTGGCCTTGATCGCGCCCGCGATGCGATCGATCTCGTCGCGGCCACGGTGGACGCCCGTCTTGGGGTCGTAGAACACGCCATCTTCGGTGTAGAGCTCGTCGATGGCCGCGCGCCGACGCGCGGGGTCGTTTTCACCGAAAACGTCGCGAAGATTGCGGATCAGCAGGGTTGAGATGCTGTTGGACATGCCAAGTCTCCTTTTTAACGGATTGTATTCTAAGCGGCTAACTCGCGAGGACGGGCGATGCCCCGGGGGCGGGGCAATCGCAAGTCCCTAAGCCGGGTGCGGAGCGCAGCGGAGCCCCGGATCTCGTTGCGCGTTGAGGATCCGGGGCTGCGCTACGCTCCGCACCCGGCTTAGGGACCGGGGCAGACTTTGCGATGCCCCGTGCCTGGCGGCGCAATTCAAGGATCCATTAAGCCATTTTCCCACAACGACTTCCGCAAGCCGACGGCCCGGCCGCACGTCCTGGCGGTGCATTTTTCTGCCGGCCCACTTGCAGCGATCCCGCCGCGTCCTTATATTGCTCCCCCAACCAAACCGCTCTCACAAAGGGCTCAGCCAATTTGAGGATCGCGCGGGCAAAGTACAGTTGGCGTGCGCCTTAACTATTTTCCAGACAGGAGCCACTCAGTCATGGGTTGCGATAACCCCCGTTACGCGGCGATTCAAGCAATTGCCACCACGCGTCACAAGCTCAATCACGTCGACTTCCGCAAGGTCCACGCCAAAGACCTGTTCGGCCAGAACGTCTTCAACGAGGAAGTGCAGCGCCAGCGCCTTCCCAAGCCGATCTTCAAGGCGCTGCAGAAGACCATCCGCCAGGGCGCGCCGCTGGACCCGCAGATTGCCGACGCCGTCGCCAACGCCATGAAGGACTGGGCCATCGAGAAGGGCGCAACCCACTTCACGCACCTGTTCCAGCCCATGACTGGCCTCACCGCCGAGAAGCACGACAGCTTCCTGTCCCCCACCGACAACGGCGGCGCCATCACTGAATTCGGCGGCAAGGAACTCATCAAGGGCGAGCCGGACGCCTCCAGCTTCCCCTCCGGCGGAATCCGGGCCACCTTCGAGGCCCGCGGCTACACCGCATGGGACCCCAGCAGTCCCGCCTACGTCCTCGAGCACGCCAACGGCTCGACCCTGGTCATCCCGACCGCCTTCCTGAGCTGGACCGGCGAAGCCCTCGACAAAAAGACCCCGCTGCTTCGCTCCATGGAAGCCCTCTCGGCCCAGGCCATTCGCGTTCTCAAGCTCTTCGGCAAGAACGACGTCCACAAGGTCTTCACCACCGTCGGCTCCGAGCAGGAATACTTCCTGATCGACAAGAACTTCTATCTGGCCCGCCCCGACCTGATCAACGCCGGCCGCACCCTCTTCGGCGCCAAGCCCCCCAAGGGCCAGGAAATGGAAGACCAGTATTTTGGCGTAATCCCCGAGCGCGTGCTCGCCTGCATGGCCGACGTCGAGGTCGAGCTTTCCAAGCTCGGCGTCCCCGTCAAGACCCGCCACAACGAGGTCGCCCCCAGCCAGTATGAGCTCGCCCCATTATTCGAGAACAGCAATCTCGCCACCGACCACCAGAACCTGATCATGCAGACCCTGCGCAGCGTCGCCGACAAGTACGGCCTGGCCGCGCTTCTGCACGAAAAACCCTTTGCCGGCATCAACGGCTCCGGCAAGCACAACAACTGGTCGATGTCCACCGACACCGGGGAAAACCTGCTCAACCCCGGCGACAACCCCCACGACAACGCCCAGTTCCTGGTCTTCTGCGCCGCAGTCATTCGCGCCGTCAGCAAATACAGCGACATTCTTCGTCTGTCGATCGCCAGCGCCCACAACGATCATCGCCTGGGCGCCAACGAAGCTCCGCCGGCGATCATCTCCATCTTCCTTGGCGATCAATTGCAGGACATCTTCGACCAACTCAAAAAGGGGCCAGCCAAGACCAGCAAGCAAGGCGGCACATTCGTCACCGGCGTTTCCGTTCTCCCCTCGCTTCCCAAGGAAGCCGGCGACCGAAA
>DATHPP010000025.1:0-2700 GCA_035483795.1 Tepidisphaeraceae bacterium
AAGCAGCTTCCGCTCATTTCCGCGGGCAGTGACGTGGTACGCCGCCCCCTCGAATTCGACTCGCACCGGCCGGGCCATCGGGGAAGTCTGGCGGAATGGGGGCGGATTGTCAAATGTCAAGAGTTGACCCCATCCGCCCCCGGCGGTCTGGGGAGCCGGCAAGGGGCGGAAATGGCAAGTCCGGCAATGTGATCGCAATTTTATGATAATGGCTCAATTTGGCTCAATTTGGCTCAACTTTTTTTGCACATCGATGAGCCACATGAGCCATGGGCGCATGGGACAATCAACCCGTGGCGAATAAAATGGGGTGCTCCGAATGTCGCGAATGTCGCAGAATGTCGCACTTTTTTGGGGTGTGACAAGTGAGGCATTTTCCGAAGTGAGAACGTTCGCCAGAAATCGGCGGCGTTGGTGGACGCGGCACTGAGGGACGGCGAGATCAGTCGACGGCTTCGATGCCGAGGTCGCGGACTTTTTTGTTGAGGGTGTTGCGGTTGATGCCGAGGAAATCGGCGGCCTTGGTTTTGACGCCGCCGCACTTGGAGAGGGCGCGGTCGATGAGGGCGCGCTCGATCTGGTCGATCACGAGCTGATAGATTTCGCCCTCGCGCATCTCAAAGTCGGCGATCGCCTGATCGGCCAGCCGCTTGGTGATCGATTCGACGGTTTCGGAGGCCTGGCTACTCTTCCTCTGGGCGGCGAACATCTTGACGCTCAGGGGGAGCAGGTCTTCGGTGAAGTCTTCGTCGCGGCTGAGGACGACGGCCCGCTCGATGGCGTTTTCCAGCTCGCGAACGTTGCCGGGCCAGGGATAACGCAGGAGCACGTTGAGCATGTCGCGGCTGATGCGGCGCAGGCGGCGGTCGTTGATCGCGTTGTATTTATCGAGGAAGTGATCGATTAGGCGCGGGATGTCCTCGCGGCGGTTGCGCAGCGGGGGCAGATACACCGTGACGACGTTGAGGCGATAGAACAGGTCTTCGCGGAAGCGCTGCTTGGCGACTTCTTCCTGCAAATCGACGTTGGTGGCGGCGATGACGCGGACATCGACTTTTAGGGTTTGCGTGTCGCCGACGCGCTCGAACTCGCGTTCCTGGAGGACGCGGAGGAGCTTGACCTGAAGCTGGGGTTCGAGGGTGCCGATTTCGTCCAGGAAAATGGTTCCGCCGTCGGCGGCCTCGAAGCGGCCGATTTTGTCGCGGATGGCGCCGGTGAATGAGCCTTTGACGTGACCGAAGAGCTCGGACTCCAGCAGCGTCCCGGTGAGGGCGCCGCAGTTGACGCGAATGAACGGGTGGTCTTTTCGCGGGGAGTTGTGGTGGATCGCCTTGGCGATCATCTCCTTGCCGGTGCCGGTTTCGCCCAGGAGCAGGACGGTGGCGCGGGAATTGGCGACTTGGCCGACCGTGGCGAAAACATCGTGCATGGCGGGGGAGTCGCCGATGATGTTCTCGAAGCGGTAGCGGTCGCGGACCTGGGCGCGGAGCTGGGCGTTCTCCTCCAGCAACTCCTCTTTCTGGCGCATGACGATGCGATGGACCTGGATCGCCTGGGCGAGGAATGCGGTGATGATTTCCAGAAACTTTCGATCGCTCTGGAGTTGTTCGTCGTTGGCGGCGAGGCGATCGACGGACAGCGCGCCGACTACCCGGCCTTCGACCTTGATGGGGATGCAGAGGTAGGCGACGGGGACGTCGGCCTCAGCCGGGCCGATCCGGCCGGTGCGGTTGAGGAAGTCGGGCTCGACCCGAAGATCGGGAATAATGCGGGCTCGGCCGGTCGCCACAACCATGCCGGTGATCCCCTCGCCCAGTGCGTATTTTCCGCGCTCAATTTCATCCGGACTAAGCCCGACCGCCGCTTCCGTACGCAACCGGCCGGAGGACTCGTCTAAAAGGACCAAGGTACCACGGCGCATCGCCAATCGATCGGAAATAAGCTGCATCATCCGCTGAAAAGCTTCTCTTAACTCTAATGTTGAAGAGAGGATATGACCTATTTCGGTCAGCGTGGCGAGCTCCTGGTCAGCACGGAGTTCGTGTGCCGCCAGAATAGGCGAGGAGGCCGGGGTCATGACTACAAGATACGCAAGCGGGACCGTATTGCAACTTGAATTAGCGCGTCGCCGCAACCGGCTGCGTAGTTGCCTGCGGCGGCAGCATGACGTGGACCACCTGCTGGGCGTGGAACGGCGTCTGTGTCAGCTCATCGAAGAACGTGACCTTCACCGTAACATCTTCATGTTTCGGCACTTTTTGCCAGGGGCAGATCAAAGCATAGGAGTAGACAAAAGCAAAACCGTTCCAGTTGTCGTTGGCCTGTTCCAGGCTGAAATGCCAGTGCCCGATCAGGGGGGAATTCGGCTCGGCCAGGTCGAAGGCGTCGATGTCGAAGCTGCCGGTGGCCTTCAAAACCTGTCCGCTCTGGTCGGTGGGCTCGAGATAAAGTGCCAAACCCTGGTCATAGGGTTTTTTCGGATCGAGGTTGGCGCCGCCGGTGAGTCGGCCGAAAACCAGGCCGTGGGTCGTGAACAGCCTGGCCAGCCGGTCCGCAGGCAGCGTGGGTAGCACGCCTCGTGACTCGCGCAGGCCAGCAATTACCCGCTGGTCGGCCTCGACCCGATGCTCGGCTTCCACAAGCTTGCTGTCGAGCAGTTGATTCTGCTTTCGCAGCTCGATGTTGGCCTTGCTGGGGGAG
>DATHPP010000026.1:0-7211 GCA_035483795.1 Tepidisphaeraceae bacterium
CTTAATAAATCATCCCCGCTAAGCAAAGACGAATCGCCACAGATTCACACAGATGAACACGGATAAGATGCCTGGGGCATGTGTGGCATGGGCATCCTGCCCATAGCGTACCGCTTCTCATGGGCAGGAAGCCCATGCCACAGGTGGGCGACTCATCGCCTTCGCATTTCATCTGTGTCCATCTGTGTCCATCTGTGTTCATCTGTGGCGATATTTCAGTTTCTCCCGGATCTATTGCCCTACCGGCGGTTGGCCGGCGATCGCCCATGTCTGGCGGGCGAGTTCCGCCTGCTCGCGGAAGCCGGTGGCAAAGCGGCCGAGCATGAACAGGTACATCACCCCGAATACGATGAGGCAAATCCCCAAGACTCCTGCGGCGCATCCGAGGCCCGTCACCGCGGGACCCGGCGCTCTGGCCAGCAGCACGGCCAGGAAACCCAGCACCAGCAACACCCCGTATGAGATCCCGATCGCCCACATCAGGAACCTCGCCCGGTCGGACAAGCTCTGATCTGGAATGCGTTGCGCCAACTTCCGCAAGTACGCAAGCTGCGCGAACTGCCCCACCAGGCCAACAAGCGAGACCAGCAACGCAACCGCCCTCGCCGCCAGAGCCGCCGAGGGCGAGAGCGAGCCCGATGCTTCCACGATGCTGATCAGCGAATTGGTCGCGCCGACGATGAGAGAAATGCGGATGATCTTGCGCGCCGTACCGTATTGATCCTCGCCGATGCCCGCCGGATCGGGCGTGGTCAGCAGCCAGCCGCCAATGATCGAAGGGATCGAGGCGGCGAAGATGAACACTTGCACGAAGACCGGCGACGCCTTGGTGATCTGACCCACGAACGCCGCCATGAAGCTCAATACCACCACCGCAAGCAGGCCCCAGAGAATGAAGTGCACGCCCCGCCACAGCGTTTCCAGATATTGGGGATCAGAATAGCGGAGCAGGTCGCCGTTCACGGAAACGCCGACTGGCGTCCCGCATTCCGGACACCGCCCTCCCACCGCCAGCCCGCGCAGGTTGTACGCGCACTTCCTGCACGGCGTGTCCTTCGACACCTCGCCGCTCGTCATCACCGACGCGCCATCCGCCTGCACCGGAAACGTCATAGTCACCCCGCTTTTGCGAGATCAACTCCAGTTCAGCGAATGATTATCATGGCCATTTAGCGCGCCTGCAAACACGAGAGCAGCCTAAAGCGACCCCACCTTCGAGGCCACGCCATATTCGGACTAGAATCTCTGACATCGATGCTGCTGACAATCACAACCACACGTTCTCCCGCGACCGACCTGGGCTACCTGCTGCACAAAAACCCGGCCCGGCCGCAGGCGTTCGACCTGGCTTTCGGACGCGCGCAGGTGTTCTATCCGCAGGCGGCCGCCGACCGCTGCACGGCGGCCATGTTGCTCGATGTCGACCCGATCGGGCTGGTTCGCAACCGCCACGGGCCGGCGGGCGAGGGGTTTTCGCTCGAGCAGTACGTCAACGACCGGCCGTATGCGGCCAGCTCGTTTCTTTCCGTGGCGATTTCGCGCGTCTTCTCGTCCGCGATGGCGGGCAGCAGCAAGGAACGCCCAGAACTGGCACAGGCGGCGATCCCGCTGGCCGCGAGAATCGCCGTCGTGCCCTGCCGCGGCGGCGAGGATTTTCTCCGCGCGCTCTTCGAGCCGCTCGGCTATCACGTCGTCGCCACACGCCATCCACTCGACGAGAAGTTCCCCGAATGGGGTGAGGGGCCGTACTTCACCGTCGAAATCTCGCAGACCATCCGCCTGCACGAACTGCTCACGCACCTCTACGTGCTGGTCCCCGTTCTCGACAACGACAAGCACTACTGGATCGGCGACGACGAGGTCGAAAAGCTCCTTCGCCACGGCGATCCGTGGCTCGCGACTCATCCCCAAAAGGAGCAGATCGTCCGCCGGTATCTCAAAAATTTTAAGCGGCTTGCGGATGCGGCGCTTTCGCGCCTGACGGAGGCGGACCCGGATCAGCAGGAAGAGATCGCCGAATCGCACGACGCCCAGGAGGATCAGGTCGAGCAGAAGATCAGCCTGAACGAGCACCGGCTGAGCGCCGCGCTTTCTGCCCTCCATGCCGCCGGGGCCAGGCGCGTCCTCGACCTGGGTTGCAGCTACGGCAACCTTCTCCGGCGGCTCATGCAGGACAAGCGGTTCGAGCAGATCGTCGGCCTGGACGTTTCGCACCGGGCGCTGGAAATCGCCGCGGAGCGGCTGCACCTGGACCGGCTCCCCGAGCGGCAGCGAAGCCGCCTCCAGCTCCTGCACGGCTCGCTCATCTACCGCGACCAGCGGCTTTCCGGTTTCGACGCTGCGGCGGTGGTCGAAGTCATCGAGCATCTCGACCCGCCGCGCCTCCGCTCGTTCGAGCGGGTGCTGTTCGAGTTCGCCCGGCCGGGCACCGTCATCGTGACCACGCCCAACGTGGAATACAATGTCCGCTTCGAGACGCTGCCCGCCGGCCAGTTCCGCCACCGCGACCACCGTTTCGAATGGACGCGGAAGCAATTTCAGGAGTGGGCTAGAACCGTCGCGACCCGGTTCAATTACACCGTGCGCTTTGTTCCCGTCGGGCCCGAGGACGCCGAAGTCGGCCCGGCGACGCAGATGGGGGTCTTTACCCGTGCATGAAGCATCCAACGCAATAACACAAGATTCCATCAAGCTGAAAATCCCGGAGCTGTGCCTGGTCGTGCTGGCCGGTCCGAGCGGCTGCGGCAAGTCCACGTTTGCCCGCAAACACTTCAAGCCGACGGAAGTCATCTCCTCCGACTTCTGCCGCGGTTTGGTGAGCGACGACGAGAACAGCCAGGACGCCACCGCGGATGCGTTCGATGTGCTCAAGTACGTCGTCGGCAAGCGGCTTTCGCGCGGGCTGTTCACCGTCATCGACGCGACCAACGTGCAGCCCGACTCGCGCAAGCCGCTCGTCGCGCTGGCCCGCGAGCACGATGTGCTGCCGGTCGCCATCGTCCTGAAGCTTCCCGAAGACCTCTGTCACCAGCGGAACAAGACCCGGCCCGACCGCAATTTCGGTCCGCATGTCGTGCGAAACCAGTTGGTCCAGCTTCGCCGCGGACTGCGCGGGATGGAGCGCGAGGGATTTCGTTACGTACACGTGCTCGGCAGTCCAGACGAAGTCGAACGCGCCGTCTTCGAGCGGCAGCCGCTGTGGAACAACCGCAAATGGGACAGGGGACCGTTCGACATCATCGGCGACGTGCACGGCTGCTACGACGAACTGCTCGAGCTGCTGCAAAAGCTTGGCTACGACACGACCGAGCCGGACCGGATCGTTCCTCCCGAGGGTCGCAAAGCCGTATTTCTGGGTGACCTCGTCGATCGGGGTCCGAAGATCGTCGAGGTGCTGTTGCTGGTCAGGTCGATGGCCCAGCGCGGCACGGCCTTGTGCATCCCCGGCAACCACGACGTCAAGCTTCTTCGTAAGCTTCGCGGGAAAAACGTGCAGATCACGCATGGGCTGGCCGAGACGATGTCGCAGCTTGAGAAGGCGCCGCCGGACACTGGACGCGCGATCGAAGAATTCATCGACGGCCTGGTCGGTCACTACGTGCTCGACGAAGGCCGGCTCGTGGTCGCCCACGCGGGAATGAAGGAGCGCTACATCGGCCGCGCCTCGGCTCGGGTGCGGGAGTTCGCGCTCTACGGTGAAACGACCGGAGAAACCGACGAATTCGGCCTTCCCGTGCGTTACAACTGGGCGGCGGAATATCGCGGGGCGGCGTCGGTCGTGTACGGCCACACGCCGGTCCCCGAAGCCGACTGGCTCAACCGCACCATCAACATCGACACCGGCTGCGTGTTTGGCGGAAAGCTCACCGCCCTGCGCTGGCCCGAGCGCGAAATCATCAGTGTCCCGGCAAAGAAGGTTTACGCCGAGCCAAGCCGGCCGTTCCTCGCCGACGACAATGTATCCGGACTTTCCGCGCAACAGGAAAGCGACGATGTGCTGGACCTGAGCGATGTGACGGGGAAGCGAATCGTTGCAACCCGTCTGCATCACAGCGTCATCGTGCGCGAAGAGAACGCGACGGCGGCGCTGGAAGTCATGAGCCGGTTCGCGGCCGATCCGAAATGGCTCATCTATCTGCCGCCGACCATGTCGCCGACAGAAACCACCGATCAGCCGGGGTTGCTGGAACATCCACAGGAAGCGTTCGGTTATTTCCGCAGCAACGGAATCGGCCATGTCGTCTGCGAGGAAAAGCACATGGGCTCGCGGGCGATCGTCGTCGTCTGCCGCGACGAGCAAAGCGCGTTGCGCCGGTTCGGCGTAAAAGAGGATGGGACCGGAATCATCTATACGCGCACCGGCCGGCGCTTCTTCGACGACCGCGCCGTCGAGACCGAGCTTCTGGCGACCGTCTCGCAAGCGCTGACCTCGGCCGGGTTTTGGGATGAGTTTTCGACCGACTGGTTCTGTTTCGATTGCGAGCTGATGCCGTGGTCGGCCAAGGCGCAGGACCTGCTCAAGACCCAGTACGCCGCCGTCGGCTCGGCCTCGCGCGCCGCGGTGACGGCCGCCGTGCAGGCGCTCCAGCAAACGCAGGCAAGCGACCTGACGCCCGAACTCGATCGTCAGCGCGATCGCCTCGCGCGCGTGCACCAATACGTCGAATCCTATCGGCGGTACTGCTGGCCCGTTCGCTCCGTCGGCGATCTGAAGCTGGCCCCGTTTCATTTGCTCGCCTCCGAAGGCCGCGTCCACGTCGACCAGAATCACCTCTGGCACATGCAGACGATCGCGCGCATGGTCGAGGCTTCGCGCGGTTCCTCGCTTCTGGCGACCAGCCACCGGCAGATCAACGTTACCGACCCGGCAGAGATCCAGGCCGGCATCGAATGGTGGGAGCGGCTGACCGATTCGGGCGGCGAGGGCATGGTCGTCAAGCCGCTCGATTTTGTCGTCCGCGGCAAAAAGGGATTGGTGCAGCCGGCGGTCAAATGCCGGGGCCGCGAATACCTCCGCATCATCTACGGCCCCGAATACGACGCGCCGGAAAACCTGTCGCGCTTGCGCAGCCGCGGCCTGGCGGCCAAGCGATCGCTGGCCCTGCGCGAGTTCGCCCTGGGGATCGAGGCGCTGGAGCGGTTCGTGGCGGCGCGAACCCCTGAGGCGCGTGCACGAGTGCGTCTTCGGCGTCCTCGCCCTGGAAAGCGAGCCCGTCGACCCACGGCTTTGATGCGACACACGATGCGACAGCGGCGAAAGTGTCGCACGACGAACTCAGGCATATATTCTGTCATAACCGAATATTTCATAACTTATTACGATGTAATAACGATATCGTAAAATTGCCAAAAAGCGACGCGTTTGACCTTTTACGGCCCCCCCTTGCCAACCCTCCTGTTTCGGAGGTTTCCTCGTCACCGCCTCGAACGCTTGAAACAAAGTGGAACGTTTTTCGACGTGAGAATTGAAATCGCTGGAAAACGTTCCATTCCGTTTCATTGGTTTCATCGATTCTCCGTGTCCTCGGCGGTGAATCCCTTCAAATGGAGCGCGGATTCGTATAATCGCACCCCAAGCCGATGCACGTTCTGTACGTTCACCAGAACTTCCCCGCCCAGTTCGGGCACATCGCCTATCACCTGGCGCAGAAGCCGGGCTGGCGGTGTACGTTTGTCAGCGAAACGGAGGCGGGCAATGTGCAGGGGGTGGAGAAGGTGCAGTATCGCCGGGCCGGCGGGGCCACGCAACACACCCACTTCTGCTCGCGAACGTTCGAGAATGCGATCTTCAACTGTGACGGCGTCTACACCGCCCTCAAGGCCCGCCCCGAAATCCAGCCCGACCTGATCGTCGGCCACAGCGGCTTCGGCAGCACGTTGTTTCTCCGTGACCTGTATCCGAACACGCCGATCGTCAACTTGTTTGAGTATTTCTACCGGCCGCGGCATTTCGAGAGCGACATGGGCTACCGCGCCGATCTGGGCTGGACGCTGCCGGAAGTGTTTTACCTCCGCGCCCGCGCCCGCAACGCGATGATCCTGCTCGACCTGGAAAACTGCACGGCGGGCTATTGCCCGACCGAGTTTCAGCGCTCGACGTTTCCGGAAACGTATCGCGGCAAGGTGCGGGCGATCTTCGACGGAATCGAGCGCAGCGTTTATCACGGGCACGATGAGGCGCTGCGGCCGCCGGTGGCGAAGCGACAGAACCGGCGCGTCGCTGGGATCGAGGTGCCCGCCTCGACGCGGATCGTGACTTACGTGAGCCGGGGCTTTGAATCGATGCGCGGCTTCGACCTGTTCCTGAAGGCGGCGAAGCTCATCTACCAGCAGTTCCCCGACGTGATGTTCCTGGTCGTCGGCGCCGACCGCATCGCCTACGGCGGAGACGAAAGCTTCCTTCCTCAGGGCACCAGCTTCCGGCAGTGGGTGCTGGGGCAGGATCAATACAATCTGTCGAAGTTTCAATTTCTCGGCAACGTGCCGCCGCGGGAGCTGGCCCTGATGCTGGCGGCGACTGACCTGCACATCTACCTCACCGTGCCCTTCGTGCTCTCCTGGAGCATGATGGACGCGATGAGCTGCGGCGCGGTCGTGCTCGGGTCGGACACGGCCCCGGTGCGCGAGATGATCCGCGACGGAGAAAACGGAATGCTCGCCGATCTTTTCGACGTCGAGCAGATCGCGGGCAAGGCGGTTAAGGCCCTGCGCGACCCGGCGGCGTTCCGGCCGCTGGGCCGGGGCGCCGAAGAGCTGATCGCGCAACAGTACAGTGTCGAGGCCGTGCTGCCCCAAATGATCGAGTTGTATGAGCAGGCGGCGGCAACACCAGTCTCACCGGGTTGACCGCAAGCCAAGGACTGGCGTCTCTGGCTTGATGGCGATCGTCACGCCCCCGCCAAGTGGGATGATCGTTCCCTCAACGCCCGCCGGCAGCGAGCCCTCTTGCACCGGTCCGGGCGGAAGCGCCAATACCGCACAAACCTGGCCCGAAACGTCTTGGGCGGAACGCACCGGCACGATCCGCGGCCAACGCCCCGTCCGCGCGTGCAGCATCACCCACAGCGGATACTCCCACACCGGCCCGGTCGTAATGCCGATCTGGGAACAATTCCGCCCGGCCAGGAGATCGGCAGCTTGCCGCATCGGCTGGTAAAGCCCCCGCCGATTCGCAAAGTACTGCGCCTCCCGCGACACGCGAAAAATCGATC
>DATHPP010000027.1:0-6677 GCA_035483795.1 Tepidisphaeraceae bacterium
ATTGATGAGGAGATGTTTTGACTCGTAACTAAACAACTACCTTGTTTCCAGCAACCCGGCCCCGCAGCGTCGTTTTGAGGCCCTCAAAGCCAACTTGATTCGCCAATACTTGCGGTTCAAAGGCCTCAAACGAGAAACGCACTTACCAGTCAGGAAAGCAGTAAGCCGCAAATTCACTCCCCAGGGGAGGGGTCGCCGGCAGCTACCGTATCGTGTAGCGCACACCCGTCGTGATGACGTAATTCTGCGTCGATCCAAAACTGAACTCGAGTGGATATTGATATTCGAAATCCACCAGCCGCAACCGCCAGCGATAGTTCAGGCGGTAATCGACGCCGCCGCCCGGCGCTATCACGAAGTAGCTGCCGTGACCGTAGTTATAGGGGAAGTTGTACTGCGCATCTCCAACCAAAAATTTCGCATACGGGCGGAATCGGTAGCTGCTGCCCATCCCGTTGAACTGGTAGCGCGGGCCGCCCATATAAGTTGTCGTGTGCGTGAATTTGTACGCCCGGTAGAAGGTGAAATTCGCCTCTCCTTCTGCCCCCAAATGCCGATCGAGGGTCGCATCCACATTTACGCCGGCGCCCCCGATCCACCGCTTGCCGTAGCCCAGGTAAGTGCCGTTGATGTCGCCGCCCACCGTCAGGCGCTGTTCGTCTCCAATCGCCGCTTCCGGCGACTGGGCGCGAGCCTGGAGGGTGCCGACCAGCCCTAATACCAGCAACAGGGCGCAGGGAAACCACTTGCCTTGCATCATCGTTCGCGCTCCGCTCACTGGACCTGCACCGTTAGGTTGGCGACATGCGACACGCCAGTCTTTTCACCGGTGGCCGTTACCTGGATCACATACGTGCCGGCCTTGGCGCTGTTCAGCGAGAGACCGCCGCAACCATTCATCAGCAGGGTGGTGCCTGCCAGCACCGCAAGAATCGTCAACACTTTCAGCAGGCCATGCCGTTTCCGGAATCGCCAGAAGGTGAATCCAAATGCCGCTGCCCCTGGGAAGACAAAGGCCGCCAGAAGGCCGCTGCCTCGACCCGGCATCTCGTTCTTTGCCTGCCCGCCGCCAATCAGTGGCGAATTTGTATCCACCGTCAATTGAACTGACGCGGATCCATTGGCCGCCAGCGTCACGTCATTGCTCGAGAAGTTGCAGGTCACTGAGAACGGCAGCGACGAGCAGCCCAGCGCCACTGTGTCCGAAAAGCCGTCTTTCGAATTCAGCGCGATCGTTGTAATGCCGTACTTGGTCGTCGGAATCGTCAGCGATGTCGGAGTAAGTTGAACTGAAAAGTCCACCGCCTGGCCGACCGTCACGGTCACCGCGTTGGATGTGGAGGGAGAGTTGTTCGTATCTCCGCTGTACTGCGCGGTGATGGTGTAGCTACCGGCGGCCAGCGTCACGTTCAGGGTCGCCGAGCTATTGGCCCCGATGCTCGCCGTCCCGATGGTCGCGCCACCGCTCATAAAGGTGATGGTGCCGGTCACCGCAGCCCCGCTCGTCGAAGTCGTCGTGGTCAGCAGCGATAGCGGCTGATTGCTGGCGAGCTGCGTGGCTGAAGCCGCGAGCACCGTCTGCGTCGTGAAAGCACTCACCGTAATCGTGACTGCCGCGGACGTGCTTCCCGCATCGTCGGTGTCTCCGCTATAAACCGCGGTGATGTTGTGCTGCCCAACAGCCAGCGTCGAAATACTCAGCGTCGCCACGCCCTTCGCGTTCAGCGCTCCGCCACCGATGTTGGTCGTGCCGTCCATGAACGTCACCTGGCCGGTGGGAACGCCGCCGTTGCCCGTCACCGTTGCCGTCAGCACCACTGGGGTATTGGCGCTGACGGTGGTCGCACTCGCCGTCAGCTGAGTCATCGTCGTCGCCTGAACCACGCTGAGCGCAAGCACGCTCGACGTGCTGGCGGTGTTGTTGGTGTCGCCCTGGTAATCCGCAGTGATGGAATACGATCCAACCGCCAGCGTCGCGGTTGAATACGTTGCCACGCCAGTCGCGTTCAGCGTTCCCGTTCCCAGCAGCGTTGTTCCGTTATAGAAATTCACGGTCCCGGTGGGTACGCCGCCGCCTGTGGTGACGGAAACCGTCGCCGTCAGCGTCAGGTTCTTGCCGGCGATCGACGGGTTGGCGCTCGCGCTCAGCAGAGTTTGCGTGATGGCATCCTGTACCACTTGCGACACCGCTGCGGAGGTGCTCCCGAAGTCCCGCGTGTCGCCGCCATACGTCGCCGTAATCGTGTGCGTTCCCACGGTCAGCGTCGATGTTGCATAGGTGGCAATGGCCGAATTTGCCCCGTTCGCCGCCAGCGTGCCGGTGCCAATCTGCGCGGCGCCGTCATAAAACTTTACCGTGCCCGTCGGTGCCACCGACCCTGTGGCGAGAACTGTCGCTGTGAACGTCACAGAGCTGCCGTGCAGCGAAGGATTCACGCTGGAGAGCAGACTCGTCTGCGTCTGTTGCTCCACATCCTGCTTCAGTACCGACGACGTTCCAGTCACGTTGTTGGAATCCGTGTAGGACGCCGTGATCGGGTTGCTGCCGAGCGGCAACGCGGCCGTTGTAAAGGTGGCCACACCCCCCGCATTCGGCGCGCCGCTGCCAATGTAAGTGGCTCCGTTATAGAACGAGACGGCATTGGAGAAAGAAAGATTGCCGCTGATCGTCACCGTTGCCTGGAAGGTCACATTCACGCCGAAGATCGACGGGTTATTCCCGCTGGAATTAATCAGAACAACGGTGACCTGCTCGTTCACGACCTGCGAGAGCGTATTCGACGTGTTCGTCAGGTAATACGTATTGCCGCTGTACGTCGCGGTAATCATGTGCGTGCCGACGCCCAGATTGTTCAGTTGCAGCGTTGCGGCTCCTGCTTTGAGCGTCTGCGTGGTGCCGATGGGGCCGGTCGCGCCGTTGTACGTGTCGGAGAAGGTCACCGTACCCGTTGGCACTCCCTCTGTTGCGCCCGGCGCCTGCGTCACAGTCACCGTGAATGTGACCGTTTGTCCGAAGTTCGATGGGTTTGGTGTCGAAGTCAGCACCACACTCACCTGGTTCTGCGCGAGCGCCTCGCCGACCGTCTGAATCACGATGGAGGGATCCGCGCCCGGCGACGTCACCGTGACGTTGCCCACCAGCGGATTCCCAGCCGCAGTCGGCGCGAACTCCGCCGCCACCACGCATTGGCCATCCACACCGACCGGGCCCGCCGTGCAGCTCGTCGTTGCAGCATCGAATTGTGCATTCGCATCCGTCGTGACGCTGGCGACGGTCAGGCTCTGGTTGCCAATGTTCTCCACCAACTCATTCTGCGGAGCGCTCACTTGGTTTTCCCACAGCTCTGGCGAATAGAAAAGCGTCGCCTGATTGGAGTTCACTTCACGAACGATTTGGTCGTAGTACTCGGCGATCAGCAGGTTCCCGCTGGCGTCTACGATCACCGCGAAAGGTGCATAAATGCCGGCTCCCGCCGCAATGCCGTTTCCGGTGAACTTCTCGCCCGACTGGCCGTTCCCGTAGGTGTAGCCGGCCTTGCCGTCGTTATAGGTGCCGTTCGAATTATTGCCCGCAACTGTCGTGATGACGCTTCCGCCGGCAACCCTGCGCACCACATAGTTCCGCGCGTCGGCGATGTAGACGTTGCCCGCCGGATCCACTGCCACGCCGAACGGCGTATCCAGCTCCGCCGATTTCGGCGCTCCTTTATCGCCGGAGTAGCCGGCCGTCCCGGTCCCCGCGAACGTGTTAATCGTCCCACCCGACACCACGCGAATTCGATTATTCGCCGAGTCCGGAATGTACATATTGCCCGATGCGTCGAAAGCTACGCCGTACGGAGCGTTCAGTTCGGCCTTCGATGCCGCAAGTCCATCCCCCGCAAAGCCGGGGGTGCCCGGGTAAAAACCCACGACAGTCGAGATTTTTCCGTCGGCTGTTACTTCGCGGATAACATTGTTGCCGGTATCAGCGATGAACAGGTTTCCGGCCGGGTCGACCGCAATGCCCTTCGGGGAATTCAACATCGCCGATGTCGCAGCGCCACCATCTCCTGCATAGCCCGGTTGGGCGTTCCCAGCAACCGTGGTGATGCTGCCCAGAGCCAGATTCACTTTGCGGATGACGTTGTTGTTGGTGTCCGCAATATACAGATTTCCCGCGCCATCGACGGCGACCGCGCTGGGAATATTCAGCGGCGAGTCGATCGCCACGGTCTCCGTCGCGCTGTAGCCCGCATTGCCATCTCCGGCAACGGTAACGATGTTTCCTTTATTGGCGCCCGTGGCAAGCACTTCCCGAACACGATTGTTATCCGAGTCGGCGATAAAGAGATCCCCGGAGCCGTCCAGCGCCAGCCCGGACGGCAGATAAAGGTCCGCCGAAGTAGCAGGTTGGTTATCGCCCAACTGGGTCCATTGACCCTCCTGGCCAGCCGCAATACTGATGGTTCCAGGGACAGCCACAGCCAGGGGCCCCTGACCGCTTCCCGTGAGGTACGCCGTGCCCAAAACCACATTCCCGGAGCCCAGCAACACGACCGCTCCGGCGCGGACGCCCGGATATTGCGGCCCGAAGACTACGCTCACCGAGCACGTTTGATTGGCGCTGTACGTGTTGCCGGTGCAGCCATCTCCTGACCCTGCCGACACATAGTCGAGATTCAGCGTACCCAGCGTCAGGTACTCCACTGACTTCACGGTCCCGGCATTCGCAACGGTTACCATCACGCTTTCCGATGGCGAGGTACTGCCTACCGCGGTACCAGGAAACGTAGTCTGTGCGCGGCCCGCAGGGGCCATCGCCGCAAGCAGCGCTGCCGCCGCAAGCCAGGACATGCGCTTTGCAATGTTCAGCAGGTGGGAGGAGAAACTCCGGCTGACGGCCGGGTCTGAAGACACTGACGCGGGGGACAAAAGACCATTCATGCGGCAACTTCCTTGGCAAGATCTTGCTGAAGCCCGCATCAGGCACGGATGAGGGTTTTCAGAGTCCCAGCAAAGGAAGCCCGCGGCGCACAGAAGCACCCAGTCGCGGCGTGCAGCAACCCAACAAGTTGGTCCCTTTTGCTGATAACTGCCGAAACAATAGCACGCCGGAGCGCCCTGAGCTATTACTTTGGTAAGGATGAAGTTGACACTTTTGTGGGATACGCACGAAAGTTACCTTTGTAGTTATTAAGTTGTTTGTCAATAATTTGCGAGATTCAGCCCATTTTCGCCGCTCGCAGCTCTCGTTGCGGCATAGTTACTTTGGTGTACCCCTGGGCTCGGGGGAGAACCCCAGCGCATCCGGAATCTCTGGTGGGCCCGGAGGGATTTGAACCCCCAACCAAGGGATTATGAGTCCCCTGCTCTAACCGTTGAGCTACAGGCCCGCCTGCCTGCGAGTTTAGCGGAAACCGCGTTCGCCAGGGCGAGATTGCGCCGGGCCCGTTGCCAGGGATCACACCTCGCCCCGCCGCGCATCCCCGGCCCCGTTGCCCCAAACGCCCATTGATCGCTGAGACAAAAAGTCACCAGAGAGCAGCACACGATCGCGATACCGTTCGCGGCCAGCACCGGCAGTCGCGCCTCCTGCACCAGAACGCGCATCAACACCAGATTGCCCACCAGCGAAACCAGGCCGTTGGAAAGATGAAATCGCGCTAATTGGATCAATAACGTGGAACCGTCGCTGCGGTCTCGCCAGGTGTAATGCACATGCCAGACAAAGTTGTGCAGGAGCGTCAACTCGATCGCCGCAGCCGTTGCCAGCAAATAGTGACCTCCCGCAACTCTCTCCAGAAGAGCGAGTGCCGCCAGTTGCACGACCATGCCCATCGCACCTACCAAATTGAATTTGCCCCAGCGGACGAAGGCGTTCACGGCAGCGGCTCCTGGCGAAACAACTCGGCGGTGTGGCGCACGGTGATGGCAATCGCCATCACGAACATCCCGGCCGCGGCAATCAGTCCTCCCACATCGAACAGAAGAAACTGATGCCCGAAGAGGATCGCGTACGGGCTGCGCAGCAGCGCAAGAGTCCCGGCGATCAGCAGGATGCGAATCTCGGTGGGACCGAAGAATCCCTGTGACATCTGAAAGCAATCGAGCGTATAGGTCGCCAGATAGCTCTCGCTCGAGAGCAGCAGAAACGCAACCAGCATCGCCACCGACGTAGGCCAATGCACAAATCCGGAGCAGCCCAGCCCGGTCATCAGCGCGACCGATCCAAAGAGGTCGACCATGTGGTCCACATAGAACCCATAATGCGGCCGCTGCTGCTGCCGCACCCGCGCCAGTGTGCCGTCCAGGCTGTCGCCCAGCCAGTTGAGAGCCACGCACACCACAACCAGCAGCAGGGCATAGCGGTGGGTTCGCGCGACCGCATAGAACGCGCCCGCACCGATCTGCGCGCTCAGTCCGAGCACGGTGAGTTGGTCGGAGTTGACCCAATGCGGCGTGCGCTCCGCCATCCACTGCAAAGCCTGCTTCTCCACAGAAGCCGTCAGCGACCGGTTCACACGCCGCGCCGTTGCAAATCCCGTCGCACTCCTGGTTGTTACTGCATTCGTTCCCATCTTCGTCTCCTTTTTTGTCGTTGGTTCTGCTTGTTATGGCTTGCCCTTCAGCGCGTTGCACGTCGACCGCAGCGTGAACTCCAGCGACTCGCGAGGCACGCTCTCCACAAATGGCCC
>DATHPP010000028.1:0-3111 GCA_035483795.1 Tepidisphaeraceae bacterium
GGGATGCTGGCGGTACTCTGAGCCGTTACTCAATTCCGTAGAAATCAAGGAGACGATGCTTGTCCAGCCATGTGAGAGCCGACGGAGCCCAATCCGTGCATTCGTCGCTCGAATCGCTGCGGGTCGTCGTGGCAGATGCGAACCTCGTTCCACACAAGGGGCTATTTGAAACGAACTTGCCCGAGGGAACTGTCGTGTCCTGGCACGACAAATTCGACGAAGCAGCCGTGGCGGCCGACCTTGCCGGGGCGCATGTCTTCGTAGGTCCGAAGTTCACGCCGGCGATGGGCCAGGCCGCCAACGCGCTGCGTCTGGTGCATGTGGCAGGTGCAGGATACGACGGCATCAACCCGGACGCACTGCCACCTGGCGTGCTGTGTGCGAACACCTTCCATCATGAGCAGTCGATTGCCGAGTACGTCGCGGCGGCAACCATCGTCGTGCGGCGCCAACTGCACTTCCAAGATCGCGAATTGAGGATCGGCCACTGGGCATCGTCGGTGTATGAGCCGCAGCGTGGCCAGCCGAGCACGCTGGAGAACGCAACGATCGGCATCGTCGGCTATGGCCACATCGGCTCGCGGACGTGGCAGCTCATGCGCGCGTTCGGCGCATCGGGCGTTGCCGTCACGCGGCGGCCGGTCGACGCGTCGCGGGAGGGATTGACCTGGGTCGGGGGGTCAGACGCCCTGAACCGGTTGCTTGCCGAAAGCGACGTCGTGGTGTTGTGCCTGCCGCTGTTGCCGCAGACGCGGCATCTGATCGGAGGCGAGCAGCTTCGGGCGATGAAGGACGGAGCCGTGCTCGTCAACGTCAGCCGAGGCCCGCTCGTCGACCAGGAGGCGCTCTACAACGCTCTCCGGGAGAAGCGGATCGGCGGGGCCGTTCTCGACGTCTGGTATGACTATCCGAAGACCGGCGCGCGCGCCGAGCCGGCGCAGTATCCGTTTGCTGAACTCGAGAATGTCTTCATGACGCCGCACATTTCTGGCGTGACCCGCCAGACCTTCGAGGGCCGTGTTCGCGACGTGACGGCGAACATCGGTCGCCTCAGAGCAAGTGAAGTTCTGCGAAATCTCGTGACGCTGCGCTAGGGACCCAAAGTCTGCCGCATTGATCGGGCGTGACCCCAAGGGTCCGGGTCGGCAACAAAAAAGCCAAAGCCAGGGAGGGCAGCAATGACCGAACTTTCCCATGATGCGACCCAACCGGCGATCGCCCATCTCGACCAAGCAAAACCCGATGATGAACGCAACGTCACGCGGGCGGCTCTGGCGGCGCTCATAGGCACCATGCTGGAGAACTACGATTTCGTGGTCTACGGCACCGCCTCGGCACTGGTCTTCAGCAAGGTCTTCTTTCCCTCGATCTCGCCGCAAGCGGGTATAATCGCCAGTTTCAGCGCGTATGCCATCGGCTTCCTTGCCCGGCCGCTCGGTGGCCTGTTCTTCTCGCATTACGGCGAGACGCTTGGCCGGAAATGGGTCCTGGTCTCGACGCTCTTCCTCATGGGTGGAGCGACCTTCGCAATCGGCTGCTTGCCCACCTACGCCACGTTAGGGATCTGGGCGCCCGTCCTCCTGGTAACCTGCCGCTTTCTGCAGGGCTTCGGCGCCGGAGCGGAGCAGTCCGGCGGCGCGACGCTGCTGACCGAAACGGCGCCTCTCGGCAAAAGAGGCCGCTTGTCGTCTCTGGTGATGGTCGGAGCCGCCCTTGGCACCGTCGCTGGAGCGCTTGCCTGGATCGCCGTTCAGCAGCTACCGGACGAGGCGTTGGCGTCGTGGGGATGGCGCGCCATCTTCTGGAGCAGCATCCTCGTCACCATTACCGCTTTCATCATTCGTCGGAAGCTGGCGGAGAGCCCTGTTTTCATCGAGCTCAAGAAGAAGGTGGATGTGGAGCACCGGGCGCCGCTTCACGAGGTCGCCAGGTACGGATTGAAGAATGTGATTAAGGTGATCCTGATGAACTGGGGCGTTTCGACCCAGTCGTATACCTACCAAGTCTTCATGATTTCTTACCTGATCTCCGTCGTTCGTTTTGATGCACACGCCATCCCGCCGCTTCAGCTCGCCGCATCGATCTGCGCCGCAATTGCCGCGTTCGCGGCCGGTTATCTGTCCGACCGGCTTGGACGCCGGTCGATGACCCTTTTCATAACCGGGGTGCTGGTGGTCACGCCATTTCTTGTCTTCCCCGGGCTCAATACCGGCTCGCCGCTGCTGATCGCAGGCCTCCTCATTTTCGGATACATGTTCGCAGCCCAGGGCGTGACTGGAGTGCACATGAGCTTCTTCCCGGAGATGTTCGGGAGCCGTTACCGCTACGCGGGGGTCACGCTTGGCCGCGAGTTTTCGTCCATTATCGGCGGCGGCATCGCGCCACTCGTGTGCGCCGCGCTCTTGGCCTGGTCGGGGAACGCCTGGTTTCCCGTTGCCCTGTATATGGCGCTGACCATGCTGGTCTCGTTCGTAACCACGTGCACCGTCCCTGAAACCCTCGACCGCGATCTTAACTCACCAGACGATGCTGTCTGACAGGGAGTCGTCGATTATGATTTCGACTGACATTCCGCCGGGCGCTGTAAAACAGATCAGCGTTGGCGAGCGGCACCCGCCGCAACTGCCTCGATTTCGATCAGCAACGCCGGATTGACCAGTGCTTTATTCGCCGCAAGGCTCGCCCGAGATGGCAAAGCTGAACCGATCCAGATCGTGGAGACCGCGGCCGCGTTTGCCATCGAATGGAAGGGCAGCTATCGCATCAATGGGCCGGCGTTCGTCTATTCGGATCGGGATACCAGTCGGGTCATCACCATCCTCGGGTACCCGACTTACAAGCTCGTTGGCATCAAATAGCGCGGCAACGCTCAACACCGATAGGTGGGAAATTTCAAATATATTCGGCTAGAATTATAGCGAGCTGCCGGCTCGGAACACAATCGTCCGGTGGAGTTGGTTTAGCGAGGGCGGAGGCCTACACGTTGGCGTCGGACGGGGACGACGGGCAACCATTCGAGTGCGCTAAACTCACGTCGATCGCGGCGGGATCATCTGCAAGGGGACGCGGCTGCACGCGCCGCTCGTGCCGGGGTAGAGGTCTCTACGGCTC
>DATHPP010000029.1:0-5429 GCA_035483795.1 Tepidisphaeraceae bacterium
CTCCTCCGCGGGCCAGTAATTCATCTCGGTGTTGATGTTGACCGTGTATTTGCTCCCCCACGGCGGACTCATCGAGTCGTTCCACAATCCCTGCAAGTTGGCCGGCTGCTCCCCGGGCCGGCTGGATGAAATCAGCAGATACCTGCCGAACTGGTAGTACATCTCCGCGAGTTGTGGATCGCCCTGCTTCAGGAACGGCTTGAGCCGCTGGTTCGTCGGCTTGGAGGAAAAATAGCTCCCGACCCTATTTTCCGTCCCCTGAAGATTGATCGCCACCCGACGGAACAGCTTCTGATAGTCGGCAACGTGATCGGCGAGCAACTGCCCGTATGGTTTCTTTGCCGCCTGATCGAGCGGACCGCTCGCCCGGGCAACGGGATCGCCGCCCAGGTCGTGCCAGTTCACGTAATTTGTCCCCGCCGACAGCAGAAGCGTGACTGAGCTCGCGCCGTCAACGCTCAGCGCGTCTTCCGTGGCTTTGACCGTGCCGCCATCCGCGATCGCCCGAAGCCGGGCATTGAAGTTGATCCGCCCCGCAATCCCCTCGGCGGTGCCGCTGGTACCACTCAGAGTCAGGTCCCCATTCTGCGCTTCCGTCTTCGATGGCCGGTGCGGCGTGCGAAAGCTGGCGCTGAAGCTGATCCGGCCCGGCTTGTCCGCGGTCAGCCGAATCACGATCACCTGATCGGGGTGGCTCGCGAAGATCTCTCGCGTGTACGTTATGTCGCCCGATTTGAACTGCGTGCGGGCCGTGGCCGTGTCCAGGTTCAACTCGCGACGGTAATCCTTGGCGTCGCCGTCGAGCGTGAATTTGATCCGCAAATCCCCCAGCGTCTGATACGGCATCTGCCGCACCGGGATCGACATCGCCTGCTTGTCCAGCAGTTGCGTGGCCTCACGATATTTGCCTTCGAAGATGAGCTTGCGGGCTTCCGGGATCACTTTGAGCGCATTGGGATTGGCTGGATCATAAGGACCCCCAGCCCAGATCGTGTCTTCGTTGAGCTGGAGCCGGTCTTCGGCGACACCGCCGAAGATCATCGCCCCCAGCCGGCCATTGCCGACCGGCAGCGCCTCCGTCCACAGGTGGGCCGGCTCGTCGTACCACATCGTCAGGTCCGCCGCCGGCTCGGCGCCGCTGGCCATGAAACAGAGAAGGTACGCGAACACCAACGCCGGTAGAATCAATTTGAATCGCATCTTGTCCTGTAGTTTTTGAGAATGTCGCGCCATCGGTTGATACAGGCGCGGCCCCTCACACGTTGGAGGAAGGATGATCTCCAAATCTCCACTTGTTGCGATTTTGACGGTGCTGTGCTTTATCGCGCGTGCTCCGGCGGTTTCGATCGATCTCAAACAGCTTGACCGGGAGCGAGTGCTAAAGGCGGCCGACGAATTCCTCGCCCAGCCGCCGGTTACCATCACCGCCTCCCACTGCCCCCGAAGCCCCGGCGGCATCCACGACTTCTACTCCGAGGGCGATTACTGGTGGCCCAATCCGGCGGATCCCACCGGCCCCTACATTCAACGCGATGGGATGACCAATCCGGACAACTTCGTCGAGCACCGCCGGGCCATGGTGCGAATGAGCATCCAGATATCCACACTGGTCGCCGCCTGGCGGATCACCCGCGACGACAAATACGCCCGGCACGCCGTCGAGCACCTCCGCGCCTGGTTCGTCGATCCAAAGACGCGCATGAACCCCGACCTCCAGTACGCCCAGGCGATCCACGGCGTCACCACCGGCCGCGGCATCGGCATCATCGATACCATCCATCTCGTCGAGCCGGCCCGGGCAATCTCGATTCTCGAAAAGAACGACCTGCTGAGGGGCGATGACCGCACCGCAGTCAATCGATGGTTCACCGATTACCTCCACTGGATGACCACCAGCAAAAATGGCCTGGAGGAAATGCACGCCGCCAACAATCACGGCACCTGCTGGGTCATGCAGGCCGCCGCGTTCGCCACGCTGGTCGGCGACCAACATCAGCTTGCCGAATGCCGCAAGCGCTTCGAGCAGGTTTTGCTTCCTGGCCAGATGGCGCCGGATGGCAGCTTCCCGCGCGAGCTGAAACGCACCAAGCCGTACAGCTATTCGCTGTTCAATCTCGATGCGCTGGCGACCATCTGCCACATCCTCTCGACACCGGCGGACAATCTCTGGAACCTCTCGACCCCCGACGGCCGCAGCATGCGCAGCGCCGTCGCATTTATGGTTCCCTACATCCGCGACAAATCCCATTGGCCGTACAAACCCGACGTGATGTTCTACGAATTCTGGCCCGTCCGCTCCCCGGCCCTGCTATTCGCGGGCTTCGCCTACGACCAGCCGGAATACCTCGATATATGGAAACGGCTCGACGCCAATCCAACCAACGAGGAAGTCCTGCGCAACCTGCCGGTGCGCCAGCCAGTTCTGTGGACCGAGAACTGAAGTCACTGCCGATTGCCGAATGCCGATTGGCGAATGAGGAGACCGGGGAGGCAGTTGCGAATTGCTGGTTTAGCCCAGAATCCTGGCGCGGCTTCTCAGCATTCGGCAATCAGCAATGGTTCTCGATTCGGCAATCGGCATTCGGCAATCGGCAATCGGCAATTCCCTGATTTCCCCTCCCCCGTCGGCCCGGTTACGATCCATTGCGTGACACAGGATCAGAACGCGTCGTCGCCATTGAAGGTGGGTGTAATCGGCTGCGGGCGAATGGGCCGGCTCCACGCTCGCGTCTACTCGGAGATGCCGGGGATCAAGCTTGTCGGCGTGCACGACCTGGTCGAGGACGCCGCCGCGGCGGTCGCGGATTCTTATTCCTGCAAGGCGTTCAAGACCGCCGAGGAGCTGATCGCGCAGACCGACGCCATCACGCTGGCCGTGCCGACGGTGGCGCACGCGGAGCTGGCTTACGCGTGCCTGCGCCGCGGCGTGGCCTGTCTGATCGAAAAGCCCCTGGCCAAGGACGTGCACGACGCCCGGCGGATCGCCGCCGACGCCCGCAAGTACGGCGTCACCGCCATGGTCGGACACATCGAACGCTTCAACCCCGTCATGCGCGCCGTCAACCGCCTGGGCATCCGCCCCCGCTTCATCGAAGTCATCCGCATCAGCCCCATGACCTTCCGCAGCATCGACGTCGGCGTCGTCCTCGACGTGATGATCCACGACATCGACATCGTCCTGCGCCTGGCCGAATCCAAAGTCTCCCGCATCGACGCCATCGGCGTCAGCGTGATCGGCGAGGTCGAGGACATCTGCAACGCCCGCCTCACCTTCGAGAACGGCTGCGTCGCCAACATGACCGCCTCGCGCCTCGCCCTCAAGACCGAGCGGCGGATGCGCCTGTTCAGCCCTGACGCCTACGTGTCGCTGGATTATCAGAAGCGCTACGGCCTGGTCGCCCGCCGCGGCAAGAACGTCGGCGCCATCCGCGAGGCCGCCGAGAAGATCCGCTCCGGCCAGATCACCGACCTGTCCGAACTCAATTACGCCGACCTCGTCCACGTCGAGGAATTGCAGATCGACGACATCGAGCCCCTCCGCGCCGAGCTCGAATCCTTCATCAGCTCCATCCGCAACCGCACCACGCCCGAGGTCTCCGTCGAGGACGGCCTGGCTGCCGTCGAAACCGCCACCCGAGTCGTGGAATCCATCGCCCCCGGCGCCCTCAAAGCGCTGCACCAGAGTTAAGCCGGTTGACGCATTCACTTCGACGAGATCAGCGGTTTGGCTTCACCCCTAAATCCGCTTCGCCGACCACTCGGAGTCGCCGTCGTCCGGTGCGTCCGGCAACTCGTAGGTCGCCCGGTAATAGACGTACGACACGGCGTCGGGCGAAGCATCCGCGCCCGGATCGTCCGAACCCCAGTCGATCGAATACTGCGGCTCGCCCGCCGGAATGTCGTCCGCGGCCGGCCGCACGTCGAACAGGCTCTCGTACGGCTCCTCGGGCTCGATCGGCCGCGGCTCGCGTCCGCCGGAATCGCCGTCGTGGTCGTTGTCTTCGCTCATGCGTCCTCCAGAAAGGTTCGCGCCCCCTTAAAATTCATCCAATGATCCCCTGAACTGGTCGCTCCCCGTACAGGTGTAGGTGTCGGTGCCGTTGCCGCAGGCAGGTTGATCCTGACAAGTTCTCGATAATCATCAGGATCGGGAACCGTCCCCCCATATATCGCGGCCTGCCCGAGACGGAGCGCGCTTGCGCCGACATCCCAGCGAATCCAACTATCGACTGCCCACCTCTCCTCTTCGAACCGGAGCGAATTGTAAAGCACGAGACCGTAGGGTTGCAGTTCCCACCGTCCCTCCTGCGTGATGGCCTTCCCGAGACCAGGTGGCCGTACATTTGTCACCGTTTGGCGGAATGTCCCATCGGAACGAAAACTCATTGTAACCACTACGCCGGAATGCTCGTCGTCATACTTCCACGCCCCCACCACGTCCCTAACGGTTGCTGGCCTTCCGAGCGCCTCGTGCCGTGCGTGCCAATTCCGCGGCATCAACGCAACCCCCACCACTCCAATGCCGGCAATGACAAGGATCGCCACCGCTACGCCAATCGCGATCAGCGATCTCTTCTTCATTGATAGTTAACTCCACTAACGAAAATCGCGACATCACTGGCTGGCCGTATCACGCCCCTTGGCGACTTACCGAACTAAAGGTGACGACCGAACTAAAGGTGGACCGAACTAAAGGTGACGCGAACGTGACGCGAACCATTTTTTTCGGCGGAAACAGTATGCTGCTTTTGCCGATCTACATGGCAATCCACTCATTTGGTTCCTCGCCGGAGGGGCTTTCCGTTGGCACGATTCTCCGGTTCGGGTCCGTTGGCTTCGATTTTACGCCGCCTCCAGGGGTCGCGGAAGGTGATTTCCAATCCGAGTTTGGTCGCGGGCGCCAAGCCGCTGTACATCCCTTCTGAAATCGGGGAATCCGCGGCGGCACCTCCGGCTCTGCCGCGGCGTGGGGTCCGCGCGGCGTCGAAACTTTCCCTTCGATCCCGCGCCCGCTCCACGAACACTCAGAAAGCTTTTCCAACCCGCGATTGTTTCGCGCTCGACCGGACCCCACGCCGCGGCACAGCGCAGCGCAAGCGGAGCGCCGCCGCGGATTCTCGGAAAGCATTTCCAACCCGCGATTGTTTCGGAAGCCGGAAGAGGGCGGAAAGGCTTCCTTCCGGCTTCTCCCTCTTCCGGCTTCAATCATGCTTGCGACTTTCGGAACGGCGGACCACCCACAAAACCCGGGTGGCGAGGAAGGCGGCGACCAGGTAACCCGCAGCGCCCAGGATGGATATGCCGTGGATTCGGGGCGGAACCTCGTGGATCCACAGCATTGCCGAGGCGAGCAGGAGGGCGCTGGTGCATAAGCCGTATACCAAACCGTTGACCGATGATTCGAGCGGCGGGTGGTTGATACGGACTGC
>DATHPP010000030.1:0-22352 GCA_035483795.1 Tepidisphaeraceae bacterium
CATTCGCGACATTTGGGGCACCCCATTTCCACCGCCCACCGCGTTCTGCCTACCGCCTACTGATTTGTGGATGTTTCAAATGTCCCAAAATGTCCCACGTTTCGAGTGAAATGGGACATTTGTCATATTCATGCTCAGACATTGCCCATCTTGCCATGGCAAACTGAAATCTCACCCCGCCCAGACGGCGGCGTCGCGCTCTCCTCCACTGCTCAACTGCTCTCCTGTTCAACTTTTCTCGCTCGCGAGTGCGAGCGAGCCCAGACCGCCGGCCTCACGATCTCCTCCAGCGCTCTGCTGTTCTCGCTCGCACAGGGCGAGCGGGTGACGCCCTTGGCCGATTTTGGCTTTGTTTTTGGAGTGCCAATCGCGCTATTTGTCGGATTACTGCTAATCGCAGGCGGTAGGCGGTAGGCGGTAGGCGGTAGGCGGTAGGCAGTAGGCAGTAGGCAGTATGCAAGAACGCAACACTCAGCACTCAGCACCCAGAACTCAGCACTTTGCTTTCCTCGCCGGATTCGCCCAGACCGCCGGCTTCGCCGGGCGATCCGATTACATCGATCATCCTCGCGCCGATACGCGGCCGTCCGCCGGATCGGCACAATGAGTGCCCGACGGGAAGGTCGATCCTGCCCGCCCCAAAACTCTGATGAGCCCGGCAAGATATACACAGACCAGTTTATTTGACAGGAGGCGGGACATTAATGCGACCCGCTGGTTACGGATTACGGATTAAACTCTATGTAGCAGTGTCCCCCTTTCCGGCTCCAAGCAGAAGCCCGACCTCATCTACCTCCTCACCGACGGCGATTTCTCGGATAGCGCAGCGGTGCTCGGTTGCATTCACCACTTTGACAAGGATGCCAAAGTCAAGATCAACACAATCGCTTTCGTCGCTGATACGGACAATGACACGGAGTTCATGGAACTGCTAAAGAAAATCGCCCAGGAAACGGGCGGCGTTTACCGATACGTCCGCGAAAGCGATCGGTAGTTTCAGGTGAGCCGAGTCCGTCGGAATCATGACTCGCCCCGCCCTTGGCTGATCCGCCGCCCTCGCCCTTGAGCAGCCCGGCGGCGCGGAGCTTCGCCTTCAAGCCCTGTCCCAGCCCGGTCAAATCCGGCCGGCCGATCTTCATCCGTCCCAGCCCCAAAGACGGCCCGAACTTCCAAATTTCATGGCACCGGCATGGCACCACGAAAACACGACCGTTCGTAAGTCATTGCGCCATCTAGGACTTGAACCTAGAACCCGCTGATTAAGAGTCAGCTGCTCTGCCAATTGAGCTAATGGCGCGTGAGCCTCAAGACGATAGCGGGGGTCGAATCGATGTCAAGCGGCTGGAAGGTCCAGCAGCGAGCGGTACTGCGGAAGGACAATGTCCCAGGTAAATCGGCGCTGGACGTCCTGGAAGGCGGCGAGCTGGAGCCTCGTGCGCAGGGGCTCGTCGTCAAGCAGAGTCGCGATGGCGGCGGCCAGCGCTGGCGGGCTGAGGGGGGGGACCAGCAGGCCGGTCTGGTTGTTCATGACCACGTCGCAAATGCCGGGCACGTTGGTGGCGACCACCGGAACGCGCGAGGCCATCGCCTCGATCAGCACCAGGCCGAATCCCTCGGCCAGCGAAGGGAGGACGAGCAGCTCGATTTGCGACAGTGCTTCCCGCGGATGGGCGATCGCGCCGTGAAGGGTGACCCGGTCCTGGAGGCGCAGCCGGGCGATTTGATCCGTTACCCTCTGCCGTTCGGGGCCTTCGCCGAACATGTGCAAGTGAACGCGGCCTGCCAGCAGGTTTACGGCGTCGATGAGATCGCCGATGCGTTTGATCGGATCGAGCCGGCCGATGAAGCCGATCGGGATGGGCTGCGTTGTGACACGGGTTTTTAACCCGTGCGTTCGGCTCGTCGTGTCGGAAGGTCCGGCTTGGGGAGGGTCTTCGAACTGGAGCGCGACTCGCACGGGTTGAAAACCCGTGTCACTGGCGAGGCGATCCGCATCAATTGCATTCGCGATGATCAGAATCTTTTCTGCGGGAACGTCGGCCCATCGCTGGGCAGCCTTCGCGACGGAAGAAGACGGGACGACAATCCTTTCGGCGGCATGTTGGGCGATCGATTGCGCCAGCCAGTGCCAGCGGGGGTAAGGCTGTGTGGTCTGGATCGACTGATGGAATCGAACGTTGGGGAAAAACGGCGCGATCGTCGCCGCGGCGACGTTGGCGTGAATCAGAAAGCTGAAGACGGTGTCGTAGCGATTGGTCCGGAGCAGTCGGGCAAGGCGCGTAATGGCGCCGAGGTCGGTGGGTCCGCGGGCGTCGAGGGGAACAACCCAGACTCCGGAGCGCTCGAGTTGATCGGCAACCGGGCCGCGAGGGGAGAGGCAGGCGACGTCCACGATCACGCTCGGCGGCGTGTTGAGGCGAGTGGCGAGTTCTCTGACAACGGTGGGGGTCCCGCCGATTTCAAGATCAGTGATGAGCAGCAAGATTCTCCGCGCCACGCGCGGAAACGTAGGGCAGGCGAGATGCTCACGCAAGCAGCGTCAAGCTTCGCACGGCCCTCACCCCAACCCTCTCACGAAGGGAGAGGGGGTCAGAGGTGGGCGGAATGCTAGATTGAAACTGATTACTCAAACTGAGCGGTTTTCGTGACGGCGAGATTTTTTTCGTGGCACGGGTTAGCAACCCGTGGACGACCGAGTCGTTAAACTGAGGCCGGTCTTGGTGTGGGAAAACCACCTTGCCTTGCTGCGTGCTTCTGGGCTGAAGCCGCGTTGCGCTCGCTAATGGAACTTGGTTTTCCCACACCAAAACCGCTGCCTGGTGAACGACTTCACCGACGCACGGGTTAGAAACCCGTGCCACGAAAAAAAGCTCGGGCCAGACGAAAACCGCTCAGTTTGAGTGATTAGATGCTCGCCTGCGCCGCGCGTTCGACCAGGAGGCGGAAGAGGGCGAGGTGGTCGTCCTCGTCGTGGAGGCGTTCGGGGTGCCACTGGACGCCGAGGAACAGGGGGAGCGAGGGGTCTTCGACGCCTTCGATGACGCCGTCGGGGGCGGTGGCGACGATGCGGAGGTCGCGGCCGAGGCGCTTGATCGCCTGCTTGTGGCTGGAATTGGCGTCGATGTCGGTTTTGCCGATGAATCGGGCGACGATCGATTCCGGATTCACCGTGATCGGATGGCGGGGGGCGACTCCGTTTGTTTTGCGGTGCTCGATAGTGGGCTGGCGGCTCTCGTCGGGAATGAACTGGGCGAGAGTGCCGCCGCGATGGACGTTCATCAGTTGCGAGCCCAGGCAAATGCCAAGGGCGGGCATCCGGCGGCGCTCCACCTCCTGCAAAAGGGCCAGCTCGAAGCGCTGGCGGAGCGGATCGATGGGCACGGCCTGCGGGTGGTAGGATTCGCCCCAGGGGGAAGGGTCCAGGTCGTTGCCGCCGCTGAACAGCAGGCCATCGAGCGTGTCGACGAGCTGCGGGATCAGCGACAGGTCGGTGCGGTAGGGGAGCAACAGCGGCAAGCCGCCCGCCTTTTCGACCGAGGTGGCATATTCCATCGGCGATTCGTAATGATCGGGCTTGTCGTGCGTATCGACTGTAATTCCAATTCGGGGCAAAGGCATGGGCAAAGCCTAGGAGAGCGGTCGGGGCTGGGCAAGCTGGGGATTTGTATGAATATTGTGGTGCAGTTTTTCAGTGCCGCCGGTGCCCTCACGTGCCCTCACCGGCGGTCTTCGCTGCGCCGGCGCGTCGGATTCCGCCGGTGAGGGCACCGGCGGCACTTTGGGTAATAACAGGAGGCCGGGAGCGTTAAAAGATTGTACAAACCGAGAAACGACATGACGACACATCCGATGCTGGAACCGTACGAGCCGAGCCCGGGGGACCCGTTTGACCGGGTGAAGGCCGCCCATCTTCTGAGCCGGGCGGGGTTTGGCGGGTCGGAAGAACAGATTCAGAAGGTCCTCAAGCTGGGTCCAAGGGGAGCGGTCGACTGGCTGATGGATTTTCCCAATTCGTCGGCGGAAGAGCAGAGCAGCGGCGACGTTCCCGACCTGTCCTCCATCCAGGGCCTTGGCTCCAATTTCCGCGAGCTGCGCCGACAACTGATCGGCAAGTCGCCGGAGCAGCGCCGGGAGTTGATGCAGAAGATTCAGATGGCCAACCGCGAGGCATTCCTGGCGACGTTCGCCTGGTGGATGAAGCGGATGGCCAATGGCGAGCACCCGCTTCAGGAGAAGCTCACGCTCTTCTGGCATGGGCATTTCACGACCAGCTTCCGGGAAGAGCGGATGGCGATGCTGATGTGGGAGCAGAACGAGCTGCTGCGAAAGATGGCGGCGGGGAACTTCGGCCGCTTGCTGCACGCCGTCTCGCGCGACCCGGCGATGCTCGATTACCTCAACAACAACCAGAACCGCAAGGGCCATCCCAACGAGAATTACGCGCGCGAAGTGATGGAGCTGTTTGCCCTGGGCATTGGCAACTACACCGAAGACGATGTGAAGGAAGGAGCGCGGGCGTTTACCGGCTGGATGCATGATGGGCAGCAGTTCATCTTCAACCGCCGGCAGCACGATGACGGGGTCAAACGCTTTCTCGGGCAGATCGGCAACTTCGACGGCGACGAAGTGCTCGACATCATCCTGAAGCAGCCGGCCTGTCCGAAGTTCATTTCGTCTGAGCTGTTCGCGTATTTCGTGTATCCGGATCCGGAGCCGGGGCTGGTTGAGGCGACGGCGCATCTGCTGAAGGAATCGAAATACGAGCTGCGGCCGCTGCTCAAGACGATGTTCACGAGCGGGGCGTTTTACTCGGCGGATTCGATCGGGGTGCAGATCAAGAGCCCGGTGCAGCTGGTGGCTGGGACGGTGCACCTGTTGGGGATCGAGCCTCCGCCGCCGCAGATGATGTTCCAGGTGCTCACGCTCATGGGGCAGGTGCCGCTGATGCCGCCCAACGTGAAAGGCTGGCCCGGCGGGCACACGTGGGTCAACGCCAGCACCATGTTCATGCGGTACAATGCGGGGGTTCGACTGGCGCAGGGAAAGCTGTCGCTCGGGGAGCTGCCTGAAGAGCCCCAAGCCGCAGTTGACGTGCTGATCGAAAGGCTGATTCAACGGCCGATCGAGTCCGACAAGCGGCAGGTGCTGGTCGACGGATATAAGCGCCGCAACGACCCGGAGCAGGCCGTCCGCGAAACCGTGCAGTTGATCGTGTCTATGCCCGAGTACCAGTTATGCTGAAAGCGTAGCAGGCCAAGTCCGTGCCGCCGGTGCCCTCACCGGCGGTCTTCGCCGCTAGCGCGGCCAAGATTCCGCCGGTGAGGGCACCGGCGGCACTGAGCAGCTACAGAACCCGAGGCGCAAATGTTCAACCAACTCACCACCCGCCGGTTGTTCCTTCAGAAGGGGATGACGCTTGTCGCGGCGACTTCGACGATCCCCACGTTTCTCGATCAGACGGTGCTGGCGGTTGCCAATCCCGAGGACGTACACGGCACGCAGCAGCCCAGCGGCAAGGACGGGAAGATCCTGGTCGTCGTGCAACTGTCGGGCGGCAATGACGGGCTGAGCACCGTCATCCCTTACGCCGATGACACCTATCACCGGCTGCGGCCGGTGATCGGGCATGAGGCGAGCACCGTCCACAAGCTCAACGATTACGTGGGACTCCATCCGAATCTCGGACCGGTCGCCGACATGATTCAGAAGGGCAACGCGGCGGTCGTGCAGGGCGTGGGATATCCCAACCCCAACCGCTCGCACTTCCGCTCGATGGACATCTGGCAAAGCGCCCGGCCCGACCGCGAGGTCGAGACGACCGGGTGGATCGGCCGGTATTTCGACAACGCCTGCCCGGGGTGCGATCCGCAGGTCGGCATCGCGATGGGGCAGCAGTTGCCGCTGGCGATGCAGGGGGACCGGGTGATGCCGCTGGCGTTCGAGAGGCCCGAGGCGTTCCGCTACAACGGTCCGGACCGCCAGCGCTACGAGAAGCTCAACAGGCTGGGCGAAACTTCGTCTTCAGAATCGCACGAAGGTCAGAAGCCGACGCCGGCCGGAGAACTGGATTTCCTGCACCGCACCGCGATGGACGCGCAACTGGCCAGCGACAAGATCCTGGGGATCATGCGGAACTACCAGACCACGTCGCAGTATCCCGGCGGGGAATTCGGCCAGGGCCTGCACACGGTGGCGGCGATGATCCATGGCGGCCTGCCGACGCGGGTTTACTACGTCAGCCTCGGCGGTTTCGACACGCACGCCGGCCAGCGCGGCCGCCACGACAACCTGATGAAGCAGTTCGCCCAGGGCATCCAAGCGTTCTGGAAGGACATGGCCAAGCAGCGCAACGATCAGCGGGTGCTAATGATGACGTTCAGCGAATTCGGCCGCCGGGTCGCGCAGAACGCCAGCGCCGGCACCGATCATGGAACCGCGGCGCCGATGTTCCTGTTCGGCTCATCGGTGAAATCGGGTGTGATCGGCAAGCACCCGTCGCTCACAAACCTCGATCAGGGGGATCTGCGCTTCACCACCGACTTCCGCAGCGTCTACGCGAGCGTCATCGAGAACTGGTTGGATGCAAAGAGTCAGCCGATCCTGGGCGGACGATTCCAGACAATGCCGATTGTCAAAGCGTGATCCTTCGTGCCGCCGGTGCCCTCACGTGCCCTCACCGGCGGCACTTTATCACACCAGCATCATCCCGGGTTCCTCCAGCAGCGACTTGAGCGTGCGGAGGAACTCGGCGGCGGTGGCGCCGTCGACGACGCGGTGATCGGCTGAGAGCGTCACCGTCATCATCGTTCGGGCGAGGATCTGATTGTTCTTCACAACGGGGCGTTTTTCGGCGGCGCCGACGGCGAGGATCGCCACCTGCGGCGGGTTGATGATGGCGCTGAACTCGCGGATGCCGTAGCCGCCCAGGCTGCTGATTGTGAACGTCCCGCCCAGCACCTCGTCCTGCTTCTGCTTCCCCGACCGGGCCCGCTCGATGACGCCGCCGCCGCGCTCGCGCAATTCGCGGAGTCCCATGCGATCCGCGTTCTTCAGGACCGGGACGATCAAGCCATCGGGGACGGCGACCGCGATGCCCAGGTTCACCGACGGGTGGCGGGTGATGTTCGTGCCGTCGAAGGTCGAGTTGACGGCGGGATGTCGCAGCAGGGCCGTGCAGACGGCCTTGGCGATGAAGTCGGCCAGTGAGAGCTTGACATTCTGGTCCTTGAGCTGCTCGTTGAGGCGAGCGCGAAGGGCGGAAAGCTCTTCGACGTCGATGTCGATCGTTTCGTAGAAGTGGGGAATCTGCTGCTTGGAGCGCTGGAGGGCAGTGGCGATGGCGGCACGCATCTTGGTCAATGGGATGACCTGCGATTCGGAGGGCGCGGCGAAAGGAGCCGCGGGGGTGATGCGTTCTGCCGACGGCGTGGGAGTGGACTCGACTTGCTCGACATCCCTCTGAACGATCCGGCCGTTGGGGCCACTCCCGCGCAGTTGGCGCAGGTCGATCCCTTTTTCGGCGGCGATGCGACGGGCGAGCGGCGTCGCGAAGATGCGGCCATGGCCGTTCCCATCGCCATGATGGACCGCGGGCACCGCAGTCGGCGCGCTTCGGGTAGCGCCGTGGCCGATGTCGGCGCGCTCGTGGATCTCACCGGAGCTGGCGGCTTCGAGGGTGGCCACGCCGGACTCGCGGTCGCGGGCGGGTTTGGATGTAGAGCCGGCGGCTTGCCGGGTCCTCGCCGGGGCGGATTTCGAGGATGCGCCGGCTGTCGCGTAGTTTTTTTTCACTTCGGCAGGGTTCTCTTTGGCCGATGCGATGACGGCGATGACCGCGCCGACTTTCGCTTTCTCTCCCTCTGGCACCAGGATGGCGGCGACCGTGCCGCTCTCGAACGATTCGCTCTCCATCACCGCCTTGTCCGTCTCGATCTCGGCCAGCACATCCCCCGCGGCGACCTTCTCGCCTTCCTTCTTTCGCCACTTCACGATGCTCCCTTCGGTCATCGTGTCGCTCATCTGGGGCATGGTGACTTCAGTGGGCATGAAAGCGGCTCCGGTATTCTGTCGCGTGAAACGTGAAGACGTGAAACGTGATACTGGCTTCCCTCACGTTTCACGTCTTCACGTTTCACTTGCCTTTTACCTGTAGCAGACTTCCTTCACGGCAGAGACGATTCTGTCCACGCTCGGCATCATCGCCTCTTCCAGCGGGTGGCTGAAGGGGACGGGGATTTCGTCGCTGTGGACGTATTCGATGGGGGCGTCGAGGAAATCGAAGGCGGGCTTCTGGAGACGGAACAGGATTCCGCTGCCCATGCCGCAATAACCCCAGTCCTCGTCGATAATGACGCAACGGTTGGTCTTCTTGATCGAATTGAGGATCGTGTCGACGTCGAGCGGCCGAAGCGTCCGGACGTCAATCAACTCCGCGTCGATGCCGTGGTCGTTGACCAGCGCGTTGACGGCTGAGCGGACGACGCGCTGGAGCGGCCGGCCGTAGCTGACGATCGTCACGTCGGCGCCCTCGCGCTCGACGTTGGCGACGCCCAGAGGGACAGTGAAATCCCCGTCCGGGACTTCGCCGACATCGCTGAGCATTTTTTCGCTCTCGAGGAAGATGACCGGGTCGTCGCAGCGGATGCTGGTTTTGAGCAGGCCCTTGGCGTCGGCGGGCGTGCTGGGGGCGACGACGATCAGGCCGGGAATCCGGCTGTAGATCGATTCCATCCGATGGCTGTGGGTGGCGCCGAGTTGATGGGCGATGCCGTTGCCGCCGCGGAAGGTGACGGGAAATTTGAACTGCCCGCCGCTCATGTAGCGGATGTTGGCGGCGTTGTTCACGATCTGGTCCATGCAGACCAGCGTGAAGCTCCAGCTCATGAACTCGATGATCGGCCGCAGCCCGGCCATCGCCGCCCCGACGCCCAGGCCGGAGAAGCCCGACTCGCTAATCGGCGTGTCGACTACCCGCTGCGGGCCGAAGCGCTCGAGCATCCCCTTGGACACCTTGTAGGCGCCGTTGTACTCGGCGACTTCCTCGCCCATCAGAAACACGTTGGGATCGCGCTCCATCTCCTCGGTCATGGCCGAGCGAAGCGCTTCGCGGAATTCCATTTGTGGCATGTCGGTTGTCCGCCCTACTTTTGCAACGGATATTTCTCGGCCAGGATGTCGTTGAAGCGGTCTTCCAGGTCGGGGAAGGGATCGGCGTCAGCCTGGCGAACTGCCTCGTCGACCAACTGATTCACCTCAGCCTCCATCGCTTCGACTTGTTCCTGCGTACTGTTTCCCTGGTCGAGCAGGCGGGTCTGGTACAGCACGATTGGGTCGCGCTTGCGGGCCTCCTCCACCTCAGGCCGCCATTTGCCTTCTTGGGTCTTGCGGTAGTTCATCGGGTCGGACATGGAGTGGCCGCGGAAGCGATAGGTGTTGGCGACGATGTAGCTGGGCCCGTCGCCATGGCGGGCGCGATCGACGGCCTTGGAGAACTCGCGGATGACGGTATCGATGTCGTTGCCGTCGACGTTCCAGTGCGGCATGGCGTAGCCGCAGCCGCGTTCGGCCAGGTCCTTTTCGGCGCTGGAGCGGTCGACCTGCGTTCCCATGGCGACGCCGTTATTTTCTACGACAAAGATGCAGGGCAGCTTGTACAGGCTGGCCAGGTTGAGCGATTCGTTGTGCGTTCCCTGGTTGATGGCGCCGTCGCCCATGAAGGTGAAGGTGACGCCGCCCGTCTTTTTGTAGTTCTGCGCAAAAGCAAGGCCAACTCCGAGTGGCAGTTGGCCTCCGACGATCCCGTGCCCGCCCATGTTATGGGCTTCGGCGTCGAACAGGTGCATCGAACCGCCTTTGCCCTTTGAGCAGCCGGTGGCTTTGCCGAAAAGCTCGGCGATGGCCGCCCGCGGGTCCATGCCAAGGGCCAGCGATGCGCCATGGCAGCGATAGCCGGTGATGATGTAATCGCGGGTCTTGTCGAACAGGGCCGAGGTGCCGACGGCGATGGCTTCCTGCCCGCTGTACAGGTGACAAAACCCGCCGATCTTCTGGCCCGGCTTGATGTATTCCTGATAGACGCGTTCCTCGAACCGGCGGATCAGCAGCATCATCCGCAGCCGCTCGCGCAATACGGCAGGTTCCCCGTCCGGCTGGCCGTTGGAATCGGTTGCCCGCAGGGATGATCGTTTTTCCAACTGTTTGGCTACGTCGGCTACGGCCATGGTGGTGCTCCGCTGATCGATCCGATGACGCGCGGTCCACGGGCGGCGAAACCCTCACCGTCCGGCAGCGAGTGTAGGGAATTATCCCATCCCTTTCAATCCTGCAAACGCAGCGACAGTACGCACGGACCACTGCCGCGTTGATGTCGTGATGGGAAACGGCCGAATCCCTTGCCTGGGCACGGTTACTTTGCCAGGCTGTCCTTCTTTGCCATCGCCAGCATCAGATCGATGACGCGGTTGGAATAGCCCCACTCGTTGTCATACCAGGCGACCACCTTGAAGAAATTGGCGTTCAGCTCGATGCCGGCCTTGGCGTCGAATATGCTCGAACGCGGGTCGGTGATGAAGTCGCTGGAAACGACTTCCTCGTCGGTGTAGCCCAGGATGCCTTCCAGTTCGCCCTCAGAGGCGCGCTTCATGGCGGCACAGATGTCCTTGTAGCTGGTGGACTTTGCGGTTTTGAATGTGAGGTCCACCACCGAAACGTCGGGAAGGGGCACGCGGAAGGACATGCCGGTCAGCTTGCCCTTGAGCTCCGGCAGCACCAGCGCGACGGCCTTGGCCGCGCCGGTCGAGGACGGAATCACGTTTTGACCCGCGCCGCGGGCGCCGCGCCAGTCCTTCTTTTTTGCCGGCCCATCTACCGTGGGTTGAGTTGCGGTTACGGCGTGCACCGTCGTCATCAGGCCCTCGGCGAGCCCGAAATTGTCGTTAATCACCTTGGCGATCGGGGCCAGGCAGTTGGTCGTGCAGCTTGCGTTGGAAACCACCTTGTGTTGGGCCGGATCGTACTTGTTTTGGTTCACACCGATCAGCAGGGTCGGCACCTTCTCGGAGTCGCTGGTCGGCGCTGAGATAATAACCCGCTTCGCTCCGGCCTTCAGGTGACCTTCGGCCCCGGCGTAGTCGGTAAAGAGCCCCGTCGACTCGACGACGTACTCGGCCCCGACTTTGCCCCAGGGCAGCTCGGCGGGGTTCTTGATTGCGACGCAGGGGATGAATCTGCCGTCGACAACGACGCCATCCGGCTTCGCTTCAACGGTGCCGTTGTAGCGGCCGTGCGTGGAATCGTATTTCAGCAGATAGGCGAGGTTGTCCGGCGGAACAATGTCGTTGATGCCGACGAACTCGATGTTTGGGTTCTTGATTCCGGCCCGGAAAACGAGCCGTCCGATTCGACCAAAACCGTTAATTCCCACTTTGAGGGGCATGGCATACTCCCAAGCTTATCAATGGTTCGCAATCAGGGCGGAACAACAGCCGTTTGACGTTAGAGGGTGGATGGGGGGGATGTCAAGAACGGATGGGGGCGGCGTTGTGAAGCACTTGCAACATTCCGGATGCGGTGGTTCGAGAGACGTGGCTTGGGGGTTGGAACCGGGGCGTACCGCCCCGGTCGGGCCAGAAGCCCGCGCTGCGTTTGGCTCTCGGACCTTCGGTCCGACCGGGGCGACACGCCTCGGCTCCTATGATACCCCACATTCCACATATCACACGTCAGCGGGCTTTCGGTGCTTGACCGCGTTCGGTTCCTTGAAATAATCGCGCCGGTGTCTTACGGGAGCCCAATGGAGCCGTCGCGACCGGAGTCGATTCCCAATCCCGCCGTTCGGCGGCTTAGCCTCTATTTGCGCCAGCTTGAAGCCTTTGACCGCAAGGGCCGGCGGACCATCTCCAGCAGGCAACTGGGCGAATCGCTTCGTCTCACCGATGCCCAGGTCCGAAAGGACCTGGCCTATTTCGGGCAGTTCGGACATCCCGGCATCGGCTATCGCGTCGAGGACCTGATTCAGCAGCTTCGCAAGATCCTCGGCACCGACCGGACGTGGAATGTGCTGCTGGTCGGAGCGGGCAACATCGGCAAAGCGCTTTCCGCCTATCGCGGCTTCGGGGCCAAGGGGTTCGAGGTGGTGGCCGTGTTCGATAACGATCCAGCCAAAGTCGGTCGCAAACTTGGCGCGTTTACGGTCAAGCCGTTGTCGGAGATCGCGGCGGTCGCGCAACAGCACGATGCCAAGCTGTCGATCCTGGCGGTGCCGGCAGACAGCGCGCAGGACGTCGCCGACCAGCTTATTGCCGCCGGCATCCGTGGGCTTCTCAATTTCGCCTCGGTTTCGCTGTCCGTGCCGCGCGGGGTCGCAGTGAATGCCGTGGACGTGGCCGTGCAACTGGAGCAACTGGCCTTCCAGGTGAATTTCCTGGAGTAGCCCTGTGGCCAAACGGGTTCGGGAAGGCGAACCTCCCGGCGCCCTGCGGCTCGGCAGGAGCCTCGCCCTCCCGCAATCACTTGGCACCCAATAGCAGATGAAGCTTTCGGTCGGCGGTTCTGTAGCAGATGCCGCCATCGAAGCCCTGCCATTCGGCAGTGATGCCGGCAGGGTCCTCGATCTTGAGCTGGTAGTCGAGGCGCGTTCCCTCGCCGTGGCTGGTTGTGTAGCGGCCGAAGGCGGAAAGCTGAACGGCCAAGCGCGGCGGGGGCGGCGCCGCAGGCGGGGGCGCCGGCTGCGGAACGGGAAGCGGCAGACCAACCGGCGGGGCGGCGGGGGGCGCGTTGGCCGCCGGGGCGTCCGGGTCGTCTCCCACGAATATCAGGAAATCATGTCCCATCTGCGCATCGGACACGGGGGTGAGAGGCAGCTCCTGGCCGAAGATCGACTCATGACGATCCAGGCGATCCAGATCGTAGGCGTTGCACGCGTTGGATGAGATGGTGAACAACCTGGGGCGGACGACGCACAGCCGCACCCCCGGCGATTTGGTTCCGCAGGAAAGCGCCTGTTCCATTTGCTGCCGGTCGGCGACCTTGACCATGGCGGGCTCGCCGCTTTCCAGCGAATAAATATGAACGTATTTCTCGCCCGAGCGGTCGGTGCCGCCACTGTCGGCGACGGCCAGAATGCGATCGCCGGCAATGACCAGTTGGTCCGGTCCGCTCATGCCCAGGTAATTCGCGGGGCCGGAGGGAAGTGCTCGCTCGATTTCGCGCTGGTTCCACGGCTTGAACAGGTCCTTGATGCAGATGCGGTCGGGCTTGGTGTAGGCCAGCGTGCCGTCGTCCGAGAGAGCGACGTTCTGCGGAAAGGCATTGGTGGATCGTGCAAACGGGCGGTTGCCACGGACGTGCCCGCTGTGCGTGTCCAGCACCTCCAGGCGGACGTAATTGTTGGTTTCCGAGAGGATGACGGTGAAGTCTTCGTTGGCCAGGAGCCGGATCAGGGGCCGGTCGCTGAGGCGCGCCTGCCACGCGAGCCGGCCGTCGGCCGAATCGAGGCAGCCGACGCGGCCGGTATTGGTCGAGAATAGAATGTGCTGGAGCATCGGCACGACGTCGTCGATCTGTTCCGGGCCGACGGGTTCGGCAGTTTTGGGCCGCGCCGCAATCACCGGTTGCACGATCATCGGCCGGCGAACCAGACGGCCGCCCACGACGAAGACCCGCGCCTGCACTACGTTGTTGTTCATCGCCGTGCCTTCGTCAGGCTCATCAGGCGTGAGGACCTCAACGGCGGGTAACTGCGACAGATCCAGTTTCCAGGCGACGTTCTTGCCTCCCTCGCGCAGTAGCGCCATCTGCGTCGCGCCCCAGACCGCAACGTTGTCGTTGTCGATCCATGCGGAATGGGCTGGGCGCTCGGAGATCTTCGCGCCCGAGACAAGCGGTTGAGCGGCCGGCGGAGCGTAAATATCGAGCGATGAGCCGGACCAGGTCACGATTCGGTCGTTGCGGGCAAATCCGTCAATCGGGACGGCCAGGGCGTCAATGTTCCCAATCACCGGAGAGTCGGCCCGGAAGGGCTTGGGATACGCCTCGGTCTGTTGCGTCGGCGGAATCGGCAACCCAAATGCAGGCAACGTCGTGGGGGATGCGGGCTGGCGATTGCGGGAAAGAGTGTCGGCGGCGCTGGCGAACGTGGTTCCGGCGGGAATTTCGCCGCCGTCCGGCAGCTTGATCGCCCGCTGCAATTTCGGCTCGCCCAACTCGGCGGCCGCCTCCCGCAGTACGTGCGCGGCGCTGGCTGCATCGGTCTGCGCCAGCGCCTCGATAACCAGCGAGCGTTGCGCCGGTTTGCCTTCGTGATCGAAGTACATGTCCAGAAGGACGTGGCGGGCAAGGCGGCTTTGTCCGGCCGCCTGGTAAGCCTGCGCGGCGGCGAGCATCGCCTTGCCGGCGACGCTCGAGTTGGGATACGTCTGCGCGATCGCCAGAAGCCCGGCGGGGTCGGAGGATTGATCGGCTTTTTGCAGCGCGTCGGCCGCCTTGGCTTCGAACCTGGCATAGACGGAGGGGTCGCGGCTGATGAGTTGGGCGATTCGGTCGCGGGCGATCACGTCGGCCGATGCCGGCGCCTTGCTGGCCTCGTCCGAGAGCGACACGGAGCGCCAGCGCGCTTCCGCGAGGATTTGTTGATAGAGTTCGACGGCGGCGGCGGGATCGTTCTTGATCTGGTCGAAGCCGGCGCGGGCGACGCGGTAGTTGACCTGCTGCTCGGGCGAGTACGCCGCCTGTGCGGCGCGGTCGAACAGCGCGTCGACGCGCTGCTGGCCGTCCGGGCGGTCATCGTTCTTGAGCTTCTGGGCGAAGATGAGGGCGTCGTTGAAAATCCGGTCACGGATCGGTCCGGGTTGGACGTTGGCGCCGCCGGCGCGCTCGATGGCTTCGTCGAGTTTGGCCATCGAGGTGGCGTAATCGCCTGCGGCGTAGGTCACCTCGGCGTAGCGGAGCCGCGGCTGCGGGTCCGTCGGCGATTGCGCGACCTGGCGATCGAGCTTGGCTTTGGCGGCGGCCAGGTCGGTGTAGACGTCCACATGCTCCGCCCCCGCGATGATGGCGTGATCGCTCGTGACGACGATGTTGCCGGGCCCTTCGTCATCGGCCCAGTTTCGCGGCCAGGCAGGGTACTCTTGCTTGGCAACGCCGGTCTTCATGTTCATCGTGAACATTCGATCTTCGGTCGCGACGTACAGTTGATCCTGGGTGAGGAATGGCCGGCCACGGATCTCGGACCTGAACCCTTCCTCCCAAAGAATCATCTTGTCTTCGTTGTAATGCGCGCTGTCGAAGGCTCGCCAGTCGATGGCGAGGACGGATTTCTTTGCCGCGAGCACCAACGCATCTCCGGAGATGCCGGCCAGGGTGTCGAAGTTGGGCGGCTCAACCTCGACGCTGCGCAGCTGCCGGCCCAGGTCCTGGAGATCGATCTGCTTGACCAGGCGTCCGGTGGCGGCGTCGTAGATCAACAGGCTCTTTCCCTCGATCGGGAGGGTGAAGACCAGGCCCTGCGAGACGATGACCGGGTTGTAGGTCCAGGGCCGGGTCTGGTTCTGCATCTCGCGGCCCTGCTGGAGGAACATGGGGTTGAAACCGGGATTGGTTGCCTGCTGTCCGCGGTTGTAGGTGGCCAGCCAGTCGATCATTCCGTTGTAAACGTCGACCGCCGCCACCGCGCCGCGGTTGGTCTGCACGAAGACGCGACCGTTGGCGTATGCCAGGTGGGAGTTGTTAGGGGCGAGGGAGAAGCCCGTGTTAAAGCCGCCGAACGGTTGCGACAGCGTGCTGGCGCTGGCGATGTTCGTCGCCCAGCGGAGCGACCCGTCTTCCAGGGCGAAGCACAGGACGTAGCAATCCTCGAATCCCGCTTGTTTGATGGCGGTGCCGACGAGGCAGACATTGTCGCCGACAATGAGCGGCGATCCCCCAAGCTGGAGCGTGCGAAGCGCTTCCTGCTTGAGCTGCGCCATCTGCACGACCCATGCGGGCTTTCCGGTCTGGCGATCGAGACAGACCAGCCGGGTCTCTGGGGGCTGCCCTGCATACGGCTTGCTTCCGTCCGGCTGGCCGACGACCGCCAGCACGGAGCGATCGGTGACGCTGAGCGTCAGTTGGCGCTGGCGCCCGCTGTCGCCGGCGGCGGAAACGTTGAACGCGCCGCCATAGTCGGCCCCATTCGATTTCACCCATTCCGACAGCGGCACGCCGCTTTCCAACTCGACGGCATAAACCCGCTGTCCGTCCTGAAAGAACAGCTCACCCCGGTCGACGACCGGCACGATTCCCAGGGTCAACCCGGCCTTAAGATCTTCCTTGTAGCGGGATTCGAGTTGGGCGTTGGCGAAACTCATCTTGGACAGCGAAACGCTGTAAAGATGGGCCGCGGGAGTACCGGAGACGGCGACGACGCGATTGCGGGTGACGTCGCCCCCGAAAGTCGCGTATGAATCTCCGCTGGCGCCACTCGCCACCGGCGCCGGCTGGTCCAACTCTCGGGCCAGTGCCTCAGCCAAAATCGTCCGGGTTCCGCGGACAAGTCCGGTGGCCTGCGAGTCGCGTCGTTTGAGCTCGGACAAATGAGCCCGGGCTTCGTGATCGTCGCCGACGAGGTGGCAGGCCAGCGCCGCTCGGAAAAACAAGCCCGCGCGGTCGTCGCCAAGATGAGGGTGCCACTGCAACAGGCGATCGGCGATGGCGGCGGCGGCGCGGAACTCCCCGGCCTCAAGGTACTGGTCGACCAGCCTGACGCCGGCGGTCTTTCCCGCATCCGTCACGAAGTACCGCGAGAAAACCTGGTGCAGAACGTTGAGGTCATTGGCTTTGGCCGACTGAAGCAACGTCGCAGCGGGGGTCTCATAGCGCCCGCGATACACGTCCAGCCCCTGCTGCGGCCAGTGGGCCAGCCGCTGCATCACCAGCTCTTCGACGCTCCGATACAGTCGGTGATCGGCATCTCCCTCGGCGGGGACGACCTTGGACGTGTATTTGGGGTCGGTGAGGATTTCCTGATAGAGGTCGGCGGACTTATTCCACTCCTGAAGGCGCTCCATTCTCTGGGCGAGCGCCAGACGATCCATCGCCAGTTCGCTCTCGGGGACGTAAACGCCTTCGGGGGAATCCTTGGCATCGGGGTTGTCGGCGACGTTGACGGGAACAGCAAAGCGCCGCAACTGCCACCCCGCCGACGCCGCCAGGACGATCGCCAGCACCGACCATCGCAACCCGCGCCCAACAACGCTTGGCCATTTTGCCATGGCGACTCCGAACAAGTGCTGTATGCCGTCCGAACGCCGGATTCCGTCAGCGCTCAGTGTGATCGAAATACCGCTTCCAGAGCGGCGCCAGCGCCTCGACCTGCTCGCGGGGAATCCGCGTCTTGTCGCTCCAGATTGCCAACTGAAGCGCGCTTAGCGCCGGGGACGCAGACAAGGCCTGCGGGTCTTGCGCGATTCGGCACAGGGTTCGCTCGATCAGCACGACGGCATTGTCCGATGCGGCCTGGAGGTTGGCAATGATCTCCTTGAGAAGGACGGCTGGGTCTGGCGCCCCGGTCGGCTCCTTTTTGGCTGACGCCGGCCTCCAACAATCATAGTCGGTCACCAGCGCGATCAGGGCGTAGGCGATTTCCGCTTCCCGGGCCAGCTTGGTCTCGGGCAGACAAGTCATGCCGATCAGATCGCCGCCCCAGAGCCGGTGCATGAGGCTTTCCGCTCGCGTGGAAAACGCCGGGCCTTCCATGCACACGTAACACCCGCGCCCGTGCGTCGTGAAACCAGACGCGGGGACGCGGACTTCGGCGAGCTCAGTCGAGCCGGGACGCGGAGACGCGGAGAGGGATTGCTGATTGCTGATTGCTGATTGCTGATTTCTTGCCGCCTCCGTCTGCACCTGCTCATCTCCGTGTCCCCGCGTCTCCGCGTCCTCGCGTCTGCCCTCTTCCACCAGCATTCGACGCAGTACCGGGCAGAAGGGTTCCGCAAATTCGACGTGGACGGCAGCGGAGTCATAGAAGGTGCTCGGCCGGCGGCTGGTCTTGTCGATCACCTGGTCCGCGATCACCAGGTCGCGAGGTTTGAATTCCTCCCGCAGGCTCCCGACCGCGCCCGAGGCGATGATGTGCGTCACCCCCAGCGATTTGAGGGCGAAGATGTTGGCGCGATACGGGACTTGCGATGGATTGAGCAGGTGGCCGGGTCCATGGCGCGACAGAAAGAAAACCGGCAGACCGTCCCACCGGCTCTCGATAATCGCGTCACTGGGAGGACCGAAAGGGGTTTGAAGTTCGTGGCGCGTTCCCTGGGTCCGAGAGCGGAGCAATTCACCCATTCCCGAGCCGCCGATCAACCCGATCTTGATGTCACTCATGATAGAAGCGAGCGTAGAAGCCCAGAGCACGCGGGGCAAGCCGCAACGATCCGCTTTAGCGGACGGGAAAATGCCGGGCGGTGCGGGATTCGATCCGGAAGACCAGCAGCCGGGCGCCAAAGTAAATCAGAACCCAAGCGACGGCAGATTGAATGATCCCCAGCCCATAGACGTAGTGCAACGCCGCGAAAATGATCAGCGAGACTAGGCCCAGCAGTTGCCGGAGCAGGATCTGGACCGGCTGAACGCGCGCGATCGTGAGCAACGTTGACGATATCGCGCCCAGCACGAAGTAGATCGCCAGCCCGGCGATGAAACTAACCGCAAATGCCTTCCCGAACGGCATGTCGTACTGCTTCCACATGATAAATAGCGCCACCATCAGCGCGATCTGAGAGAAAACAGTCATTCCGCGCAGGAATCTGGCGATGACGATGGGCCGACTTGTCGCCGGCGCCGGCGGAAGCTGGGGTTCGATCGATCGTGTCATCGTGGTTCCATCACGTTAAGCGGCGATCTGGCCGATTCCAATCGCCTTGGCTCGCCGAATATTCGCTTGAAGACCAGGTGCGTCGGCCAGTAGACGCACAACGGATACAGAACGATCTGTAACGCCAGGTACGCCACCGGCGGCATCCCGTGCTGCACGGTAACCGGCTGTAGACCGAAGACGCGATTGACGTTGACGGATTCGTAAGGGTATCCCCGGCGCGGCTGCCGTGGATCGGTCAGAAGAAAACTTGCGATCAAAACCGCGCCGCAAAGGAACGTCTGCAACCAGACCGACCAGCGGTCATACCCCAGCCGCCAGACCATCCACAGCAAGAGAAACGGCAGCCAGAGGTGGAACGTGGAAAGCGCCCGAACGTACAGGTGGATATTCCGATCAAACATATAAGCGGAGATGCCCAGCAGCCGGCCGCCGGTGAGAAAATCCAGCGTCCAGACCGTCTGCGAGATTGTCATTGCGACGGCTTGCGAGCCGGCCAGCAACGGGCTTTGCAGCCACAGGGCCAGGCCGGTCACGATCGCCGCCGCATCACAGAACCATAAGAAATTCGCCGGCCCGTACGCGGGCCAATACACCGCAACCAGAACGCACAGGAACAGCGTGTATGCGAGCTTCAGCCACAGCGGAAAGGCCGAGCGGGACGGCGTGGAAGGCGCGACGGTGGTCACGGCTTGGATGATAACGCAGAGACCTGTCCAAGTATTCGCTTCTCGTCATCATCGAAGAACTCGATACGCATCTGCGCGCGCCAGATCGGCAGCTCGATGGAGCCTGCAAACGGCTCGATCTTCACCCAGTCCTTCTCGGTGGTGACAAGCACCTGGGCTCCGGCGGCGCGGGCGTCCCTTTCGATGGATAGCAGCTCCGCGAGGGTGTACTGGTGATGATCGGGAAACGACCCAGAGCCCAGCGGCGCCGCCACGCGCGCAAGCTGCCGCTCGAAAACCTGCGGGTTGGCGATGCCGCTGAAAATGAAATATTTCCCGAGCGACAGTTTTTCGATCGGATGATCTGTGCCGCCCTCGCGCAGCCCGGCCTGGCGGTGCGCGGCGCGGTAGAGCGGGATGCCGGGCGCATGGTCTCGGAGTCGCCTCTCGATCTGGCCCAGCTCGTGGGCGTCAACCGATTCGGCGTGAGTGATAACGATCGTACCGGCACGGCGCAGCCCGCTTAGCGGCTCGCGGAGCAGGCCGCGGGGGAGGACGTGATCGAAGCCAAAGGGATTGACGGCGCTGATCAGCACGATGTCCAGATCGCGCCCGATGCGACGGTGTTGGAATCCGTCATCGAGCAGGATGAAATCGATCTCCCGATGTTCGTCAAGCAGTGCCCGGGTTGCGGCAACGCGGTCCGGATTGGCGCGGACCGGAATCGGCCGCTCGGCGCCGCGGTTGAGGTGCTGATCGAGCATGGTCAGCTCGTCGCCCAGCTCGCCGGCTCTGGCGCCGTAACCGCGCGAGAGGATCGCCGGCCGTCGGCCGGCGCGGCGCAACCGATCGGCCAGCCACTCGGCCATCGGCGTCTTTCCCGTTCCGCCGGCCGTGATGTTGCCGATGCTCACGACCGGGACCGGCACGCGGTGGACCTTACGAAGCCCCAGATCGAATAGCCGGTTCCGCAATCGAACGGCGCTGCAATAAAACGGCTCGCATGCCGCAAGGGCCACCCGCAGCGTGACGGCGCGGGTACCGGTTGCCGAGCCGCTCATTACGCGTCGAATGGTTTTCCCGTCGTCGTGGTTCAATCGCCCCTCAGAGGGGTGCTCGGCAGACTATCGGGCGCGGTCTTCTCCCTCTGCGGTGCGTAGCAGGCACGCTCCGCGTGCCGTCAGTCACGGCACATGGAGTGTGCCTGCTACGTACCTGGCGGGAAAAGTCGGCCATCTAAACTGTCGCGCACCCAGCCAAAAGCCACTGGTGATCCTGCTCCTGGAAGACGATTGACTGGCGCGGCATCGCCTCCAGGCAAAAGGAATTTAGCAGATCGCCCGGCCACAGGCTCGCAGCCGCGCCTTCGATGCCGCACCACCGGGCCAGCAGAGCCAAGACCCGCGAGGGCGGCACTCCTTGCTCGCGATAAGTCGCCACGCGGGTGTCCCCGTGGCGTTTGGCCAGCCGCCGGCCGTCCGGTCCAACCACCAGCGGGAGATGCGTGTAACGCGGGACGCGGTCAGCCAGGCCAAGGGCGCGATAGAGCAGTATCTGCCGCGGGGTCGAGTCGAGCAGGTCGTCGCCGCGAACGACGTGGGTGATTCCCATTTCCGCGTCGTCCACGACGACCGCCAACTGATATGCCGGCGTTCCATCAGCCTTGGCGATCACAAAGTCCCCAAGGCGCTGGCCGCCGTCGAACGCCCGCGGCCCGGCGAATTCGTCCTCGAACCTGACAATTTCATCCGGAGCCTTGAACCGAATCGCCGGCGCCCGCCCGGTTGCAGCCTGTGCCGCCTGAATGGAAGCATATTTTCCGCGGCAGGTCCCGGGATAAACCGCCGACCCGTCCTCGACGTGGGGGGCGCTTGCCGCGGCGTCCACCTCTTTCCGACTGCACGTGCAGGGATACGCGTCGGCCGACACGATGAGCCGATCAATCGCGTCCGTGTAGATCTCAAGGCGGGAGGACTGATAGATCGGCCCCTCATCCCAATCCAGGCCGAACCATTCGAGGTCCTCGATGAGTTGTCGATCCGCCCCGCGCTTGATCCGCGGGCCGTCGAGATCTTCGATGCGAAGCAGAAGCTTCCACCCGCGTTGCCGGGCGAGCAACCAATTGACCAGAAACGTCCGCGCGTTTCCCAGATGGAGCGCGCCAGTTGGTGAGGGGGCGAGGCGGGTCATCGGCATCAGACGTGATTTTAGACGAGAGCGACCACGGTTGGTCATTTGCAGCCCTCTTCAAAATCCTGTGTTTTGATGCGGCCCGCTTGCCCGGCAATTCGTGCGCGGTACTTTTAGGGGCGTGTTCGTCCCGCTGCTGCTCCTGGTTTTGGCGGCGCTGACGGCGGGTGTGGTCGCGTACGGCACCAACGCCGTCTGGGCGCAGTTCCCCCATGGGATCGAGGCCATCGTCTGGTCGCGCCGGCTGGAGTGGCCGCTGGTTACGCTGTGCCTGATTCTTTGCATCGTTCTACTGGCGCTGATTGTGTCCGGCAAACGCCGGGCGTGGTGGCTGATCGGCCTGGGGCCGGTACTGGCGCTGTTCGTTCATCGGTTCGTAACCGACCCGGCGGGGGGGATGACGGTTCTGGACAATCCCAACTTTGTCGCATCTACCGAGGCTTCAGACCTCACCGATGAAGATTACGTCGTCGGCCTTCAGTTCGGCGACGCCGCGTACGCTTATCCGTACGCGGTGCTGTTTGAAGATCCGGTGGTCCTTCAGAGCGATCACGAGAAGCGGCTGATCCTGATGTGGTCGCCGTTCGCGAACCGCGCGGTGGCGCAAACGATCAACCGGGAAATCAAGGCCCGTGACCTTGAGATCG